>JAPLSP010000494.1 GCA_026398575.1 Candidatus Sumerlaeota bacterium
GGAACGGCGTGACGGGCAATCTCTGCTAACGTTTGAGCGCGTCTATAGAGGCAAAGAAGAAATCCTTTCGCGTCCTAATAAGCAGGATAAGAAAGATCCAATTCTCCTGACCCAAACGCACCTGGAACAAGTCAGCGCAAATGCTCCGTTCCGCAGTATCTTGTCCTTCTTATCAGGAATCAGCTATCGGCACATCGTGCCTCAGTTGTTACGCCATCCGGAGGAAATCCGCGGAGCGGGGGCGCTATACGGAGATCCTTTTGGCTCTAGTCTATTGATGAATCTCTATAGCAGGCCCAAGAAGAAACGCGATGCGATGCTAAAGAAGATCGAAAGCGCATTGCGCCTGCTCGTTCCCCAGATGAAGCGTTTGCGCTATAAGAATGACACTTCCCAAGGAATCAACCCCCATCTCGAAGCCACCTTTGAACACTGGCGATCAGATTCAGAATGGCAGCGGGAGATAGGCTTTTCCGATGGAACACTGCGATTGATAGGGCTCTTCTGGGCACTCTTGAATGAGCATTCTTTGCTCTTGCTGGAGGAACCGGAGCTTTCATTAAATGCTTCCGTCATCGCCAGGCTCCCATCTCTGTTCAGCCAGATGAATCAAAAATTGCTGACTCAGATCATCGTGAGCACTCATAGCTTCGATTTGCTTCAGGATAAGGGAATTGGCGGCGAAGAAGTGTTGCTGTTTATGCCGGAGCAGGAAGGCACGAGCATTAAGGCTGCATCGGATGAAACGGAAATCCGCGCCCTGCTGGAAAGCGGGCTGAGCGTGGCGGATGCTGTCCTTCCCCTAACGTCTCCCCCAAAGCTGAGCTCCAATCGGATTGGTCTTTTCTCATGAAAGATCCGATCCCATTGCATATTGCGGTAGAGGATCTCCTGAGCGAATCTGTGGTATTGAAGATTCTGCGGCGGGCGGGCGGTTTCTATGTTGGGAAAAGCCTTATCTATCGCGGCTCTGGATATTTAAAAAACATCGCTCCCGGCTTAAATCGCGCAGCCCGGTCCACTCCTTGTTTGATGCTGACAGATCTGGATCAGGCAGAGTGTCCGCCTGCAATCATAAAGGAATGGCTCCAGGCGCCAAGGCATCCTAATTTTCTCCTGAGGGTTGCTGTCTCCGAAGTGGAATCCTGGGTTTTGGCTCATCGGCAGGCTTTTGCCGCGTTTGCATCCATAGATGTGAATAAAATTCCCGAAGATACAGACTCGATACAGGACCCGAAAGGATTTCTGATTGATCTTGTGAGGAAGTCCCAAAATCGTGAATTGAAAGCAGGAGTTGTGCCGCGGAAGAATTCCACTGCGCGAGTCGGCCCCTTGTACAATGACCGTCTATGTCGCTTCGTGCAGGATATATGGGAAGCAAATGCTGCAAGAAAGCATTCCCCCAGCCTGAATCGCGCTATGCAAGAGCTGGAATCATTCCAACCAACTTGGATGAAATAGGAATAATTTTGAGGAGAAGAATCCATGCTTTACAGAAAACTAGGCAAAACCAACCACGACGTCTCCATTTTAGGATTCGGGTGCATGCGGTTGCCGCTCATTGGCGGCGACAGCGCCACGGCTGACGCCTTTGACGCGACCAAACAGATCAACGAGGACGAAGTGGGGCGGATGGTTCGCTATGCCGTGGAGCATGGGGTCAATTATTTCGACACGGCGTACGGCTATCACGGCGGGAAAAGCGAGATTGTGATCGGCAAAGCGCTGAAGCCTTTTCGCGACAAGGTGATGCTGGCCACCAAACTCCCGGTCTGGTGTGTGGAGAAGAAAGATGACTTCGACCGGTTGCTGGATGAACAGCTCAAAAAACTGGACACGCCTTATCTGGATTTCTATCTGGTTCATTGTCTGGGGCGCGTCTTTTGGGAGAAGCTGAAGCCGCTCGGGCTTTTGGAATTTCTGGACAAAGCGCGTTCGGACGGGCGCGTGCGCAGCGGCGTTGGATTTTCTTTTCACGACGACCTCGGCGTCTTCAAGGAAATCATTGACGCGTTTTCCTGGGATATCTGTCAGATTCAGTACAACTATCTGGACGAGCAATTTCAAGCCGGACGCGGGGGGATGGAATACGCGGCGGCCAAGGGCGTTGGCGTCGTGGTCATGGAGCCGTTGCGCGGAGGCAAGTTGACACTGAAGATTCCCACCGAAATCCAGACGATCTGGGATTCGGCGCCCATCAAACGCTCGGCGGCGGATTGGGCCTTCCGATGGCTGTGGAACCAGCCGCAGGTCGCTACGGCATTGGGCGGCATGAACAACCTGAGCCAGCTGGAGGAAAACGTCCGCATCGCCGAACAGGCGCAGGGCGTTTTGCTTTCGCCGCAGGAGCTGGATTTGATCCGGCGGGTTACTGAAAAATATGAAAAAATGATGAAGGTGATTTGCACAAGTTGTGGCTATTGCATGCCGTGCCCGAACGGCCTCGACATCCCCTGGAATTTTTCATTCTATAACGACGCCTGCATGTTCGCGGACGAAACGGCGCCAGTCTGGCTTTATAACAACGTGCTGGCGCCGCATCAGCGCGCCTCGAACTGCTCGGAATGCCATCAATGCGAGGACAAGTGCCCGCAGCATATCGCTATCCCGGATGAAATGAAAAAAGTTCATGCGCGGTTGGGGCGATAGCCTCATATTATTGATATAGGAATGCAAATCATGACGCATCCATTGCGCAAGTATTTCACTGTCATTTGGATTGCGGCAGGCATGGCAATGGGCATGGCGCAAGGGCAGGAGCCGGCGATCTCATTGGAGTCGCTGCTGAAAGATATGGTGGATCGCGACGCGATTGCGCGATGGCCGGAACCGCCGTATGTCAGCCGGCAAGCCAGCAGCTACGACCGCCGCTCGAAGACGCCGGACGATGCGGCGGGGTGGTTCGCCAACACGGACAACATGGATGGCTTGGGCAAGGCGCTGCGATGGGAGACCATCCAGGGCCGGCGCGAATGCGTCATGATGGAGGCGGACGGACCGGGATGCGTCGTGCGCTTCTGGGTGGGAGGCGCGCCCCCGAAAGGCAAGGTTCGCTTTTATCTCGATGGCGCCGAGTCGCCCGCCATCGAGGCGCCGCTCTACGATCTTCTTGCGGGCAAAGCGTTCGTTCCCAAGCCGCTGGCAATCGAAAACTCCGGCGCGGCGATCAACCTGTATCTGCCGGTTCTTTACGCCCGGCATTGCAAGATCACCTATGATGAACAAAATCCAAAAAATCCCAACGGGCCGCCGCCCTCGCGCTGGTTCAATATCGAATACCGCGTCTATCCCGAAGGCGCGAAGGTCAAACCCTTCACGATGGCCGAGTTCGATGCGCTGAAGCCAACGGTGGAGAAGACGGCGCAAGCGCTATCGGCGGCGCCGCCGCCTGCCGAAGGCAAGACGGTTTCGCTCGATGAAATGATCGAACCGGGAAAAGAAGCGGCGGTGGATTTGCCACAAGGCCCGGCGGCTGTGCGCGCGCTGGAATTGCGCCTCAGCGTGGATGACGCCGCCCAACTCGAAAATACATTGCGCTCGACGGTTCTCCGGATCGCGTTTGACGGCGCGGAGACGGTCTGGTGTCCGGCGGGAGATTTCTTTGGCAGTGGCGCCGGGCTCAATGAAGTCAAGAGCTGGTATCGCGCCGTCGGCAAAGACGGGACGATGACGTGCCGCTGGGTGGCGCCATACAAAAAATCAGGGCGGGTCGCGCTTCTGAACCTTGGCAAACAAAAAGTCGCCGCAAAGCTCACAGCCGTGGCGGGCGATTGGAAGTGGGACGCGCGTTCGATGTATTTCCACGCCTCCTGGCGGCAACAGCGCGACATTCCCACGCGCCCTTACCAGGATTGGAACTACATCACGATCGCTGGCAAGGGCGTCTATCTCGGCGACACGCTGGCGCTCTTCAATCCAACTCAAAAGTGGTGGGGCGAGGGTGATGAAAAGATTTTCGTGGACGGCGAGCCGTTCCCGTCGCACTTCGGCACCGGCAGCGAAGACTACTACGGCTACGCCTGGGGGAATCCGGCGATTTTCCAGGGGCCATTCTGCAATCAGCCGCGCGCGGACGGACCGCGCAACATGGGCAATACCGTCAACACGCGCACGCGCGCGCTGGACGCGATCCCCTTCACGAAGTCCCTGAAGTTCGACATGGAGATATGGCACTGGGAGGACTGCAAAGTCAACTATGCGGTCGCGACGTATTGGTATGGCCTGCCCGGCGCCTCCGGCGCCCGCGCGCCGCAACCGGACGAAGCCGCCACGACGATCCCCGCGCGGCCAGCCCCCGGCGCAGCGGCCTCTGCGCCGTCCGATAGCGCGCGGCGCGCCAAAATCGCGGGCGCGCTCGAATGCGAAAGCATGACGATCGCCTCCAAAGCGCAGGGACTTCCCGTGGAAATTCAAGACGTGAGCGCGATGAAGCAGGGCGGCTGGAGCGAGGGCAAGCAGCTGTTCATCAGAGCGCGCCGGGCGGGCGATTTCATCGAGTTGAAATTTCCCGTGGCGCAAAGCGGACCCAAGCGCGTATCGCTTTACGGCACGAAGAGTTGGGACTACGGCATCCTCCGCTTTTCCATCAACGGCAAGGCGGCGGAGAAGGACTACGACGCTTATAGCGCCACAAGCATGGCGAGCGGTCCGATTGACCTGGGTGTTTTCGAGCCGAAAGACGGCCAGATGATTTTGCGCGTCGAGGTCGCCGGCGCGAATCCCGAAGCGAAGGGAAGCAAATCTTACTTCGGGCTGGATTGCGTTGTGCTGGGAAAGCCATGAATAAGGAGGTCTGTCGTGCGGCGCAATGAACTGGAAATAATTGTTGAGATGTGCCTGGCGTTTGATGAGCAAGCGGTGGAAATCTATAGTAACATCGCCGCCCGTACAAAGGATGAGAAGCTAAAAGGATTCTGGCTTCAAATGACCTCGGAGGAAAAGGACCATGTCCTTTTTTGGGAACGCATGCTGCAGCTGGTTAGAGATGGAGCGGTGCCGCAGATTTTTCAGGAACCAGCCAAGGTCATTCAGGAGCTCAGGGACCAACAGTCCAAAGTGGAATCCTTGATCGGGCAGAGTGTGTCAAAGCTCGCTCTGAGCAGTCAGTTCATTCTGGCTTTCCGGCTGGAGTTTTATCTTTTGCATCCCGCGCTGGCGAGGCTGTGGCATTTCTACAGCATCATTCGCGACGAGCCAACCCCGGAGACGGAATACAACAAACACATCACGAGCTTTATCAATGCCATGAGGGAGTATGGCGCCTCGACGCCCGAATTGGAGCTGCTGGGCGAGACGGTGTATCACATGTGGCTTCAGATCAAGGAAGCGAGCAAAGAGGCCGATTTCGACAGCCTTGCCAATATCCTGAACCGGCGCGGCGTTTTCAATGCGATGAAATCGCTGGCCTACTTTGCCAATCGCAAAGGCCTGACGTCGGGTCTGCTATTCATTGACATTGACAATTTCAAACGCATCAATGACGCTTATGGCCATCAGACGGGCGATGACGTTCTCAGATTGGTTGCGCAGAAAATCCGCAGAATGCTGCGCAAAAGCGACGTGATGGGGCGATATGGAGGGGAGGAATTTATCGCCTTTCTCCCTCAGGTCAAAAGCAGGTACCTTGCCCGCGTCGCGGAGAAAATTCAAAAAGCAATCTGCGCCGCTCCCCTTGCCGATGTGCCCGTGACCGTCAGCATCGGCGCCGTGAGCAAGGCAATCGGCAAAGCCGTGAATCAAGACATCGAGGCCATGATCAAAAAGGCCGACGAATGCCTTTATGAGGCCAAAAACGCCGGCCGCAATCGCGTCGTGGAAATCCACATTCCCGCCTGATGGGTTCCTCAAGCGGCCATGCGATAATAGGGCGGTCAGGCCGGAGCGTATCCCACGGCAGCTACCGGCAGGACGTGACGCCTATTCTGACAAAATAATGTCTGACAAAACAATGAAAACAGGCTGCCGTTGAATCAGGCAGGAATGGCGTTGTGCTATTATTTTGTCGCACATTATTTTGTCAGACCTCTTCCAGCACGCCAAAGTAGCTCGGCTGAAATGCGCCCGTCTGGCCGGGAGAGAATTCGCCATTGAAATTGCGGCAGGCGGATGACACGATTCCGCCCTTGTTTTCATGCTATCGGCAAATGATTGGATCACGATGCGAAGCGAGCCCTCCCGAGACATAAAAATCAAAAGCTGGATTGCGGCAGGTCTTGTGGCGCTTTTTGTGGCGATTGGAATTGCCCCTGCCGCCGAATTGCCCAAAGAAGCGCCACGCCTGCCCATGAAGGAGGAGTTTGTCAATTCACTCCGCCATGAGTGGCTCAACAAGAAAGTGTATGAATTCCAGGTGCTGGATGACATGGAGGATATATCCAACTGGTCCTTTAGCGGGACCGGCAAAATGGAACTGACCCGCGATCGTGCGATTGAGGGTTCCACGTCACTCCGGTTTCATGCCACCTTGCGGGATGAAAAAGCCATTCAACAAAAAGGAGCGATCATGGGGCGGGCGGCGATTACGCGCAAATTTTCGCCGCCGCAGGATTGGAGCAAATTCAACCGCATCGCGTTTTGGATTTATGTCCACCCCTCCGATATTCGCGTTCATGCTTTTTTTACGGGCTTCAGATGCCTGGAGTCCTCTTCCTCCGTCGCCGATCCTGAATACTACGCGAACGTCGTCGCAGGGCTGACGCCCGGACAATGGAATTACGTTGTATGGGAGATTCCGAATCTGAAGCGCGACAAGGTTACGGGATTCTGGATTGTGAAACTGACAACGGGCCGGGACGCGAAAGAAAGCGCGGAAGTCATCTACGATGTTGACCGCCTGGAATTGCAGCGTGTGGACGCGGACAAGTGCGAGGGATGGGAAGTCGCGCCGGGAAAATTCGCCTATAACCACGTCGGCTATAAACCGGATCAGTCCAAAGTTGCCTTGGCAAGCGGCCTGTCGGCTTCGCAGTTCCAACTCCGCGACGCGCGCTCGGGGAATGTGGTTTTGACCAGGCCGGTCCAATCCGCAAAAAACAGCAGGGGCGGGTTTCAAATACTCGACTTCTCGGAAATTCGCGAACCGGGTGAATATGTCATCTGGGCCGGAGACCGCGCGAGCAAGCCGTTTGCGATTGGAGACTCTTTATGGCTCGGGACTATTCGCAAGGCGCTGAATTTCTATTACACGCAGCGCTGCGGATTCGATGTGCCGGGCGTTCACCCCGAATGCCATAAAGACATGATGGGAATTCACGAGGGCAAAAAAAAGCCCATCAACGGCGGATGGCATGACGCCGGCGACCTGTCCCAAGGCTCCTTCCGCACCAGCCTTTCGGCCTATGCAATGCTGCTGGTCATGCGGCAGTTGGAGAAGGGACCGTTGGACCCGGAATTACAGGAGCGACTCTTGGACGAGGCTGAGTGGGGCCTGCAGTGGCTGCTCAAAACCCGGTTTGGCGGCGGCTATCGCATCACATGGAACCCGCTGGGATTCTATACGGACGGCATTTCCGGCAACGCCGACGATGTTGTAAGAAAGGCGGACAACATCCCTTGGGAGAATTTCATCGCCGCCGGCGCCGAGGCGATGGCCGCCGTCGCATTGAACGAACGGAAACAGAACCCCGAGCTTGCCAAGCAATGCCTTCAAGCCGCTGAAGAAGACTGGCAGGCGGCGGTGGCGCAGCAGCCGCAATGGCTCGAAGGAAAGGTGGCGTTGAATGACGCCGGCGTGAACAGAACCGTTGATAACCGCGCGCCCTTTTATCACCGGTGGTTTTCCGGCGGGACATACCTGACGCTCTCGTGGGGAATCGTCTCCTCTCTTCATCTCTACAAGGCCACGGGACGCAACGACTACGCCGACCGGGCGCTGGAGTATGGGCGCCGCCTGACGCAATGCCAGCAGCAGGAGTTTCTCGATGGCATTTCGCTGACGGGTTTTTTCTATACCAGTCCGGAGAAGGTTTCCATCGTGCATCATCGCCATGCGGCGTTTGAGGAATCGCCGCTGCTGGCGCTGATGGCTTTGTGCAGGGAGTTTCCGGGGCATAAGGATTGGATGGCCTGGTACAGCGCGGCGGTCCTCCATTCGGAATATTTTCTCAAACGAGGCTCGCAGTTCAGCGCGCCATACCATGTCCTGCCGAGCGCGGTTTATCGCAAAGCGGATATTCTGAATGTGCCCGATCCGGCGCTGCGAAACGCCATGCTCAGCCAGTTTCAGGAGGGAACGCGCCTGACGGACGAGTATCATTTGCGATTCTTCCCCATTTGGACTTCGCGCACCCATCATGGGAACACGGCGGCACATCTATCGCTGACGATGGCGTTGACCGTCGCGTCGCAGATCAGGAGCAATCCGGGTTTGGAAGACCTTGCGGCGACCCAGCTCCAATGGGTGTTTGGCGGCAATCCTTTTGCGCAGACTCTCATGTATGGCGAAGGATACGACTATCCGCCGCTATACGCCTACAATCCCGGAGATCAGGTCGGCGCCCTGCCCGTTGGCATTGATTGCGCCCGCGACGACAAGCCTTTCTGGCCCGCCGCCAACGAGGCGACGTTCAAAGAGGTGTGGGTGGTTCCGGTTTATCAGTTTCTCTGGAACGCGAGTTATCTGGCCATGCCGGCGTTTGTTCAGGGAGAGTTGAAAAGCGCCGTGACGGATGCGATTGAGTTTTACGACCAGTCAACCTCGTCCTGCCGAAAGGTCAAAGCGGATCGCTCCGGCAAGTTTCAAACGCAGCTGCCCGCCGGACAGTATGCGATCCGCCTCGGCGCCGCTTCCTGGAGCCTGGCCGTGGTTTCAGGCGGGAGCTACCATCTCGCATTGAACCCGGAACAGAGCGTTGATTTTGCAGTTAGCGTCCAGAGCCATGACTCAGAGAAAAAGCGCGTGCGGGTTCAGGCTGTGGCCACGGGGAAAGGCCGTCATGATTTTTCCATTCGAGTTTTCAACGGCATGGCGGCGGAGATTAAAAAGACTGTGACTCTCAAATCGAATCAAAAATCCGAAATCACATGGGAGATCGCCGTAACAAATCCCAAAGCGCCCTGGATCGCGGTTGTCGTACCCGATGACGATCTCACATGGAAGCAGGAATTGACCGGAACGCTAGACTGACCCAGTCCGGTAGTTTGGCTCAATTTTTAGACAATTTTTTCGTGACCCGTTGAAGCGCAAGTTTCAACGCTTGATTGTGCTTGATTCCTTTTCCCTCTGAAATCTGATTTTCCGCTACTCGAACATCTTCCAAAAGGTCCATATTCGTCAGCAAATCTATCGCCGGAATAACCTCGATCTGGTTCGTGACAGGGAAGGCCCGATCTCCCAGATAAACCAACCGCCCTTGATGAATCACGCCGTCTTCAATTCCCGTTTTGAGATGCGCCCAATCGTGTGGGGCAACGGAAAGTGAGCATTTGAATTCATAGCCAGTGCGCGATTGACCATGATCAACGATCAAATCTATCTCCGCTCCGGCATGCGTCCGGAAGTAATAAAATCCCGCGCCCGGGCGCCGCAAGTTTTCCCATGCAATGATCTGCTCGATCATGAATCCTTCCCAACTGGCGCCGCGCGAAGGGGATTGCAGCAACTGCATCCGATCGCCGATACCGAGCAGGCTGTGAAGAAGCCCCGTGTCGCGAATATAAAGTTTAGGAGCTTTGACCAGCCGTTTGCCCAGATCCATATAATAAGGCTGGAGACGGCGAACCAGGAAATACCCTTCGAGAATATTCAGAAAATTCTCGACGGTATGATACGATATTCCGAATGACTGTCCCAAGGTTGAAGCATTGAGAATTCCGCCATGGCAATGCGCAATCATGCCCATGAGCCGGCGTATTTCCGGCGGCGTCATGGTCAGTCCGCGGCTCGCGATATCGCGTTCAATAAAAGTGCGCAGATAATTTTGCTGCCAGAGGCGCCAGCGCTCATTGCTCTTCGCCAGGCAGGCTTCCGGAAAGCCTCCCCGGAGCCAGAATTTCATCAAATCCATTTTTCGCCCGCGCGAAACTTCATCGAATAGAAATGGCGTCAATTCCACGATCCCGACGCGCCCTGCCAGGCTTTCGGATATGCCGCGGACCAGCTCGGGGCTGACGGAACCCAGCAGATAAAATCGCCCCCGCCGCCGGTCCTCATCCACCAGCGACCTTAGCACGGAAAAAATATTTGGGAGCGCCTGCGCCTCATCAAGGATGATTTTGCCCTTCATCTGGCGTAGCGCGAGCTCGATATCGGCAGAAAAAAATTGATAATCCGAGGGCTTCTCCAAATCGAAATAGCTCCCCGTTATCGAATGCCGGGCCAGCGTCGTTTTCCCGCATTGGCGGGGGCCGAGAATGAGGACCACCGGAAACTGGCCGGCCAATTTCCGGACGAAGTCGCTTGCGTCGCGATTAATCATGCATGAAATATAGAAGTGGCGTTTCTAAATATCAAGGGAAAAATTTTCCGGCGCAAGTGGAAAAATGGGCGCGCCTCGGACGCCATGCGCCTCTTATTCCTTTTTCTTGAACATCCGCCGCAGCGGGCGCCAGTGGGCGAGGTCGTCGAAGAGGGAATAGGTCACCGGAATGGCGATCAGCGTCAGCAGGAGCGACAGTGTCTGGCCGCCAATGACGACGCTCGAGATGGTTTTGTTCGTGGCCGCCCCCGCGCCGCCAAAAAGCAGGAGCGGGATCATGCCGGCCACGAAGGCCACCGTTGTCATCAAGATGGGCCGCAAGCGGTCCAGATTGGCCGCGAGGATGGCCTCCGTGCGCGGCATTCCAGCCTCGCGCAATTGATTCGTATGGTCAATCTGAAGGATGGAATTTTTCTTGACCACCGCGAAGAGCACCAGCACGCCCAGGATCGAAAAGATATTGAGCGACTGGCCGAAAAAGAGCAGCGAGACGAGGGCGAACGGAAGGGTCAGCGGCAGCGCGAGCAGAATTGTGATAGGATGCAGCCATGACTCGAATTGCGCGGCAAGGACGAGATAGACGAAGATGAATGCGAGCAGAAAAACGATCATGAAGCCATGCAGCATTCGCGCCATTTCTTTCGAGCGCCCGATCAGGCCGGATTTGCAATCGGGTCCCATGTCCAGTGTTTTTGTTTCCTCCGCCAGCGCGTCGAGAACGGCTTTTTGCGAACTGCCGGGCTTGAGATTGGCAGTGACCGTCACCTGGCGGGCGCGGCTCAAACGGTTGATCTGCGCCGGACCGGTTCCGGGATCGAACCGCGCCACGTCGCCCAGCGGCACGACGTCAATCTTGCTCGAAGGGACCGTGACCATTTTCAGATCTTCGATGCGGTTGCGCTGCAGGGCGTTGGCGCGGACGTGGACTTCATATTCCTCGCCTTTCTCGAAGTAGGTGCTGGCCTTGTCGCCGGCCACCAACAGGCGCAGCGTTTGCGCGATGTCCGCGATCGCAACGCCCAGGTTGGCGGCCTTGGCGCGATCCACCGTCACGCCGTATTGCGGTTTGCCCGTCACCAGCGTCGAGTCCACGTCCACCGCGTCGGGCATGGCGCGCAGTTTCTCCATCAGGCGCCCGGCGTAATCCTCCAGTTTTTTCATGTCCGGACCGGCGATCATGAAAGCGATATCCGTGTTGGCCATGCCGCCGCCTGAAAACAGCGACACCGGCGTCACGCTCATGCGCAGCTGCTGATCCGCGTATCGCGGCAGCAGTTCTTTGCGGACCCATTGGATGATCGCCTGCTGGTCGAAATTGCGCTTCTCGGGGTCCACCAGACGCACATAGGCGCTGCCCAGGTTGGCGGTGCGCTGATCGGAGTCGGCGACGCTGACCATGGTGTACTCCACGCCGTCCAGGGCGCGCAGATCGCGGGCAATGCGCGCCAGGATGACGCGCGTGGCCTCGAGCGTTGTGCCTTCGGGCGCGCGGACGTTGACTTGGAATTCGGACTGATCATCCTCGGGCAGGAAATTGACGCGCTGCTTCTTCATCAACGGGTAGATAGAAGCCAGCAGTCCGACGCAAATAAGAACGACGACCCAGCGCCAGCGCAGCGCCGCCTTCAGCAGGGCAAGATAGGCGCTTTCGATGATGTGATAGAAGAACTGTCCCTTCGAGGCCGAATGCGAATGCGCCTGCTGAAACTCGTTCATCGAATGCGGCTCTTCAGGCACAAGATGGCCCGCGGCCCCTTCTGCCCTGGCCTCGCCAACCTTGTCGGCCTCATTATTCCCATTCTTCCCATCAATCCCATTCCCTTTCGCCCCCCGGTTGTTCTTGTGTTTGGGCCTCTTCAGCCAGCGCGCGGCGAGCATCGGCGTGAGGGTGAAGGATACAAGCATCGAAACAATGATGGCCGCGGCCATCGTGATGCCAAAGGACTTCAGGAAGCGGCCAACAATGCCGCTCATGACGGCGATGGGCAGGAAGATGGCCACGAGCGACAGCGTGATGGACAGGACGGCCATACCGATTTCCTTGGTGGCGGCGATGGCCGCATCGTAGGGCTTGTAGTCCTTCTCGTCAATATAGCGATAGATGTTTTCAAGCACAACGATGGCGTCGTCAATGACGATGCCCACCGACAGCGTCAGGGCCAGCAGCGTGATGCCGTTCAAAGTGAAGCCCATGAAATTCATGACGGCGAAGGCCGAGATGATGGAGGTCGGGATGGCGAGCGCCGAGATGAAGGTTGTGCGGACGTTGAAAAGGAAGACGAGTACAACGATGGCAGCAAAACCAGCGCCCCAAAGCAGATGCTCCTCTACGGTGCGGACCGAATCCTTGATGAAGACCGAATTGTCGCGCACGATCTTGATGTCGTAGCCCTTGGGTCTGTTGGGGATGATCTCCTTGAGCCGTTCCTTGACGCGGTCCACGACCTCGACGGTGTTGGCGCCCGACTGCCGGCGTATATTGAGCAGAAGGCAGGGCGTTTCGTTGTACTGAGAGAAGCTGTAGGCTTCCTCAACCCCGTCTTCCACGGCGCCAAGGTCGCCGATCGTGATGGTATGGTCGCCGCGCGTGGCGGCGGCGATATTTTCCAGTTCTTTAACCGCCGTCACGCGTCCCATCGTGCACAGCGTGTACTCGGCGGCGCCTTGCTTGATCGTGCCACCCGGGATTTGCAAATTTTGCGTCGTGAGCGCGCGTGCGACGTTGGAGATGGTCAGATCGTGCGCGCGCAGCTTGATCGGGTCCAGATTCACGTTGATCTGCCGCAGTTGGCCACCCACGAGCATGGCCTGCCCGACGCCTTCGATGGATTCGAGCTGGCGGCGCAGCACTTTGTCGCAATATTCAGTGATCTGCTGCGGCGACGCGTTAGCAGCGAAAAGCCCAGGTGTCTGGCGGATCGCCCGATGTTTGAGCCCTACACTCACGGCTGCAATAATGGAAAACTATCGAATTGGGTCGCTCATCTCTCGTCGGGAGCCACTGCCCTTTCAGTATCGGTCTCCACTCCACCGCCCAATGCCTTGTAAAGGCGCACCGAGGCAAGCAGCTCCTCAAGCCGCGCCTGCTCGAGTCGTAACTCAGCCGTGAAGAGCAGGCGTTCGGCATCAAGAAGTTCCAGGTAGTTCGACTGCCCGATGCGATAGCGCAAATCCGACAGCCGCACCGAATCCTGCAAGGCCTGGGTCTGATCCTCGCACTCACGACGCTGCACGCCGGACTGCTGCTTGGCAATTAAGGCATCCGATGTCTCGCGCAGAGCCTGCAGGACGGTCTTGCGATAGTTTTCCAGAGCCTGTTCGCGCCGGGCTTTGCTCGCCCGGAAGTTGAACCAGTTGCGCCCGCCTTCAAAGATCGGCTGCGATGCGGCGCCTGCGATCATCCAGCCATGACTGTTGGATTTCAGCAGATTGTCCAGTTGCAGGCTCTGATAACCGTATTCGGCCGTCAAGGCGATCCGGGGAAAGAACGCGGCCTTGGCCGCTCCGATTCGGGCCGTGGCGGCGGCGAGCTGCTGCTCGGCGCTCCTCAGGTCCGGTCTGCGCTCCAACAGGTCCGCCGGCAATCCCACGGGCACGTTGGGAATCGGCGGCTGCTCCCTGAACCGGATACCCCGCCGGATATCCTGCGGCGCCTGGCCCAGCAGGATGCTGAGCGCGTTTTCGGTCTGGAAGACCTGCTGCTTCAGGATGGCCATCGTGGCCTGAGTGGCTGAAACCTCGGCTCGGAAGCGGTATACCTCAAGGTCCGAAGCCGTCCCGTTCTTGCGGCGCAGTTCCATTAGCGCGAGCGTCTTCTGGTAGGCGCGCAGCGTCTCCGAAGTGATCTCAACTTCGCGATCGAATTCAAGCAAACCGAAATAGGCGCGCGCAACCTCCGTGACCAGGATCGAAATCACCAAGTTGCGCGATTCTTCAGTTGCAAGCAGTTCGGCCCGGGCTGCCTCCCGGGTACGGCGCACGCGGCCCCACAGATCCACCTCATAAGAAAGATCAAGCAGGGCCGAGTATGCGTTACTGTAGGCGGGCGAACGCACGCCATCAGGATTCGCCGCGCTTGGCGGGGATACCATTGCCCGCAGAGAGTTGGGCGTGCGCGTTCTGGCGGCGGAACCGGATGCGCCCAGTTGCGGATAAAGGTCCGCCGTGGCGATGCCCAGCGTTGCCCGCGCCTCCTCGACCCGCGCCGTGGCGATTTTTAGGTCCTGATTACTCTCAAGGGCCGTACGGATCAGCGTCTGCAATTGCGGATCCTTGAACACCTGCCACCACGGCATGGCGGACAGCAGCGTGCCGGAGGTGGCAAGCGGCTGCGCGGAATCCGCCGGCTCGCGGTATCCCGCCGGCGTCAGATTGGCTGGACGATGGTAGTCGGGGCCGAGGGCGCACCCGCCGAGCAGCGCCAGGGAAACGATAAGACAAATCAGTCGCTGGATGGGACGCGCCATTTTTCCCATTTCGTTTTCGCAAGAACCGTCTTGCATGGAATTAGGATTCCTTTCGCTGATCCCCGGATGGATTCGGCCCGGCATTCCCGGCCACTTGGCGCCCGTTGCTTTTGCCAAAAGTCTTCTCGATCAACACATAAAACAGCGGCGCAAACAGGACCACGAGAATGGTGCCGGTGATCATGCCGCCCAGCACCGCGGTGCCGATGGCATTCATGGCCCCGGCGCCCGCGCCCTTGGCCATGGCCAGGGGCAGGACGCCAAAACCGAAGGCCAACGAGGTCATGATGATGGGACGCAGTCTCAGTTTCGCGCCTTCCAGAGTCGCTGCGATCAGATCCATCCCTTCCTCCACACGGGTCTTGGCGAACTGGACGATCAGGATGGCGTTCTTGGTGGTCAATCCCAGGGTGGTCAGAAGCCCGATCTGGAAATAAACGTCATTGGGCAATCCCCGCAGCGTTGAAGCGATGACGCCGCCAATGGCCCCCAGGGGCAGGGCCAGCAGGATCGAGATGGGGATGGGCCAACTCTCGTAAAGGGCCGCCAGGCACAGAAAAATCACCAGAATGGAAAAAGCATACAGCGGGCCTGTCTGGGCGCCGGCCTGCCTTTCCTGATAGGAAAGGCCGGTCCAATCGTACCCGATTCCCTGCGGCAGCTTCTTCACGAAATCCTCCATAACCTCCATCGCCTGGCCGGAACTCCTCCCCGGCGCCGCCTCACCCAGGATGTTCAGGGACGGAAAGCCGTTATATCGCTCCACCTTCGGAGAGCCGGAAGTCCAGTGGCCGGACGCAAAGGAAGAATAGGGAACCATCTTGCCCGTGGTGCTGCGCATATAGAGTTTTTCCAGATCCTGGGGCGACATGCGGTGGGGAGCGTCGGCCTGGGCGTACACCCTTTTAACGCGTCCGGCTTGAATGAAGTCGTTGACATACGCGCTGCCGAAGGCCGCCGAGATGGTGTTATGAATGTCGGTGATGGGCAGCTCCAACGCGCCGGCTTTTTCCCAATCCACGTCAACCCGGTACTCGGGCACGTCTTCCAGGCCGTTGGGCCTGACCTTGGTCAATACCTTGTCCTGCGCCGCCATGCCGAGGATCTGGTTGCGAGCCTCCATCAGTTTGATATGGCCCAAACCGCCACGGTCCAGCAACTGGAAATCAAACCCCTTTGACGTCCCCAGCTCGGTGACGGCCGGCGGCGCGAAAGCAAACACCATCGCATTGCGGATCTGCGAAAACTTTCGCATGGCTCTTCCGGCCACGGCGCCAACCTTCAGGTCCGCGCGAGTGCGGAGTTCCCAGTCCTTCAGCTTGACAAAGGCCATGCCCGAGTTCTGTCCCCGGCCCGAGAAGCTGGCGCCGGAAATCGTCATGATGGCTTCCACTGCCTCTTTCTCGTTTTCCAGGAAATAAACCCTGACCTCCTTCAAGACCTCCCTGGTCTGCTCCACTGTCGAGTTGGCCGGCAGCATGGCCTGAACCAACATCATTCCCTGATCTTCATCGGGGAGATAAGCGGTGGGCATCCGTTTGAACAGGAATCCCATTGCCGCCACGATCAGAAGAAAGACCAGCACGAAGCGGAGTTTCTTGGCGAGGGAGTGGCCCACCAGTTTCAGATACTGATCCCTGGTCCAAAAAAAGGCGCGGTCAAACCAGCGGAAAAACGGCCGCAGGAACCAGATCCCTCCCTCCGCCGGTTCGTGCCCCTTGGGCACCGGCTTGAGCAGCGAGGCGCAGAGCACCGGCGTCAGGACCAGGGCCACCACCACCGAAAGGAGCATGGAGGCAATGATGGTCACGGAAAACTGACGATAGATGACACCCGTGGATCCGGGGAAAAACGCCATCGGGCCGAAGACCGCCGAGAGCACCAACCCGATGCCGATCAAAGCGCTGGTAATCTGGTTCATGGAGGCACGAGTAGCCTCTTTGGGGGGAAGTCCTTCCTCGCTCATGATTCGTTCCACATTCTCCACCACCACAATGGCGTCGTCCACCAGCAGGCCGATGGCCAAAACCATAGCGAACATGGTCAGCATGTTGATGGAATACCCGAAAAGCCCCAGCACCGCGAACTTCCCCAGGATCACCACGGGCACGGCAATGGTCGGGATCAGGGTAGCCCGCATGTTTCCCATGAACAAATACATGACAAGAAAAACCAGCAGGATCGCCTCGATGAGAGTCTTCACCACTTCGTAGATGGCCACCTTGACAAACGGCGTGGTGTCGTAGGGATAAACCACCTTCATGCCGGTGGGGAAAAAGTGGCTCATCTCCTCCAATTTCGCTCGGACGTTGTCGGCTGTTTCCAGCGCGTTGGCGCCGGCCGCCTGCCGGATGGCCAGGCCGGCCGAGGGTCTGCCGTTATGAGAGATGTCAACGTCGTAAGATTCGGCGCCGAGTTCGGTCCGTCCCACATCTTTGACCCGCACAATGGATCCGTCCGGGCTTATCCGGAGCGGAATCGCGGCAAACTCCTCAGGTGTCTTGAGCATGCTCTGGACAACGATGGCGGCATTCAGGCGCTGGCCTTCGACCGCCGGCGCCCCGCCGAACTGCCCGGCGGACACTTCCACGTTATAGGCTCTCAGCGCCGTGATGACATCTTGCATCGTCATCTGGTAATTGGTCAGCTTGTTGGGATCAAGCCAGACCCGCATGGCGTACTGGCTGCCGAAGATCTCCACCTCACCCACCCCCGGCACCCGCGAAAGCACCTTTTCCAGACTGGATACGGCATAATCCCGCAAGTCATTCCCATCCATGCTCTCATCTTCCGAAATCAAGCCCACGATCAACAGGAAGTTCCGGGTGGATTTGGCCACCTTGATGCCCGATCGCTGCACCACGTCGGGCAGGCTCGCCATGGCGAGTTGGAGCTTGTTCTGCACCTGCGCCCAGGCGAGGTCCGGATCGGTTCCCGGCTTGAAGGTCAGTTCGACGCGGGAACCGCCCGACGAATCGCTCTGGCCGGAGAGATACAGCATTTTGTCGAAGCCGGTCATCTTCTGCTCGATGATCTGCGTCACGCTGTTTTCAACCGTCTCCGCCGACGCCCCCGGATAGAAGGCGGTAATGGCGATGGAAGGGGGGGCAATGGGGGGATACTGCGATACGGGTAGCGAATAGATCGCCAGCAAGCCCGCCACCATCAGGATGATGGCGATGACCCATGCGAAGACCGGCCGATCCAGAAAGAATCTTGATAGCATCACATGCCTCCGTTAGTTTGCTTTTGCATCCGGCTGGATTGTCTTGACTGCCTTGGTTCCGTCCTTCTGACCGGCTTGGAACGGGACAGCTTTTACGGTGGACCCGGGTCTCGCTTTTTGACTCCCCTCGACGATCACCTTGTCGCCAGGTTTAAGACCTGCCGAGACAAGCCATTTGGCGCCGATAGCCCGGTCGAGCTCGAGCGCCCGCTGCTGAACCTTTCCTTCCGCGTCCACAATCAGCGCAATGGGGTTCCCTTTCAGGTCGCGGGAGACTCCCTGTTGCGGCGCCAGGATCGCCTGCTCGATCACCCCTTCTTCGAGGATGGCGCGCACGTACATGTTCGGCAGGAGAATCTGCTTCGGGTTCGGAAAGACCATCCGGAAGATGAACGATCCCATGCCGGGATCAATGGTGACATCGGAAAACTTCAGGGTTCCCTCCGATGAGTAAGGCATGCCATCCTCAAGAATCAGCTTCACTGTGGCTTGATTGGGTCCATCCCCTTTGATCCGGCCGGCTTCGATGTTGCGCTTCAGCCGCAGCAGGTTGGTGCTGGATTGCGGCGCATCCGCATAGATCGGATCCAGCTGCTGGATGGTTGCCAGGGCCACCGGCTGTTGCGCCGTTACCAACGAGCCCACCGTCACATTGGATCTGCCGATACGGCCGGAGATGGGGGCGGTGATGCGGGTGTATCCCAGATTAATGCGGGCTGTTTGCTGGGCCGCTTCCGCCTGCAGAATGGCCGCTTCCGCCGCGCCCACGGCTTCCCGAGCGCTCCTGAGCTGCGCCTCGGCGGACCTGAGCGTGGCCACCGCCACTTCAGAGTCGGTCACGGCCTTGTCGCGCTCGCTGGCTGAGACGGCGCCCTCCTTGGCCAGGTTCTCGAAACGCTGGCGATTGGTCTGGGCAAGGTCCAAGGTGGCCTGCTGCTGCTTGACGACAGCAAGGCATCCTTCCACGGCAGACTGCGCCCGTTCTGCGGCCTTCTGCGCGCCTGTCAGATTCGCAGCGGCATTGTCAAAGGCCGCCTGATGGAGCGCCGCATCAATCTGGTAAAGCAGGTCGCCGGCCTTGACATCCACGCCTTCATTGAACAGGCGTTTCTGAATGATGCCACTTACCTGGGGCCGGACTTCGGCAACAAGGTAGGCTGATATTCGCCCTGGCAACTCTGTGGTGATCGTTACCCGCTCCGGTTGCATCACCATCACGGCAACTTCTGGCGGTGGCGCCGCCGGCGGCGAACCGCCGGGTCCCGCTTTGCCTTTGCCATCTTCGGCCATCACGCGCCAGATGATATAAGAAACCGGAATCACCACCATCAAAATGCCGACGGTGGATACCAGGACCTTTATTCCAGCCAGGCCCTTCACTCTTCTGCCCGTTCGTTTGAACATCGCTAATAACCTCCCTTTATGCACATACTGGAGAGCTAATTTCAAAATTATCCTGCTTAATGGGTTTTTCAATGATTTTTTAGTTGAATTGCGCTAATCTATGTGTAAAAGTGACCCATCACATTACGAAAGGTCTCGCGATGGGCATTATCTCTACTCTATGGAGCGCGATAACCGTCAGCCGGAGCGTTTCGGGGCGGAGGATGGTCTCCACCTGCGTCGTTCGGATATCGTCTTTTTTCAGGATGCGTTTGGTCTCGGCGCCTTGTCGCGGCGTCGCGGCGAATCCCAGCACGGCCTTGCCATTGCCCACGCTGGTCGAGCCGGTGTCGCTTTTCGAGGGTGAAGTTGTTTGGGCTTCTTTGGATTCAGCGGGAGTTTTTTGCTGCGCATAAATGCGGTAGGCCGCGCCGCCGCCTATCAGTATTGCGGCTGCGATGGTCGCGCCAAGCATCGCCTTGCCGTGCGCGCCGATCGAGTATGAGTGTTTCATTCCGTTGCTCATTTTATATTCCTTCCTTCCGGTGGCCGGCTCATCCGGCGTTCTTCATCGCTTCGAGCGCCCCCAGCGAAAACTGCGCGACGTGTTCGGCCAGGTGCTCGATGGTCGCCTCGTCATAGCATTGATATTGGCTCAGCTTGCAGATGACGGCACGGCAATGATAATAGGACGTACACTGGGAAAGGATGCTTCCCGCGCAATCATTGATGAGTCGCGGGTCGGCGCCGGCGCCGAGAATTTCCGTGACAATGCTCCGGAACATCGCCTGGAGATGACGCGCCACTTTTTCGATGAGAAGATCAATGCCGGCCGTCGGCTCGATCATCTCCCAAGCCCAGATCTTGGAGAGCTGGTTGGGACGGCCAGGATGCAGGAGGCTGAACAAAAAGGATCGGATGATTGCCCTCAGCCGCTCTTTGGCCGGGATTTGCGGGTCAATCTGCGCGCCAAAACTGAGGACATAGTCTTTTTCCAGTTCAATGACATGCTCGATGACGGCGGAATAGAATTGCTCTTTATCGCGGAAGTGATAATTGACCGCTGCGATATTGGCGTTTGCGCGGTGGCAGATTTCGCGCAAGGTGGCATTGCGATAGCCGGTTTCGGAAAAAACATCGGCGGCCGCTTCCAGCAAGCGCTGCCGCGTTTCGAGACTTTCGGTGTGATTTTTCATTGAATCGCTCGTTTCAAACGCTCGATTGAATCGAGTATATGAAACGCTCGATTGAGGGTCAAGCCAAAAATCACTCAAAAATAATAGCTCATAAAGCTAATAAAATGAATCATTATAAAGACAAGGACTACAAGGACCGCAAAGACAACAAGGACCACAAGGACTAAAATCTCCCACCAAAAATCCTGTCCTTGCCGTCCTTGTTGTCTTTGCGGTCCTTGCTGTCTTTTGCGACCTTGTCAGCTGGCTCAGGTCGCTTCCGCTGACTTTGGCGCCTGACTTCTGCCTTGACTCGGCATGGACACACTGCTAAAATTATCGGCACTATGCTTCACGAAAGGATCAATATGCCCCGCCTCTTTGGTCAGCAGGTTTAAAGAAAACAGCAAATGCCTTGATGACATTCAATATGAATAGCGCCGCAGAGGTTTATTCCATTTCCAAAGGAGAAGCCAAATGCAAGATAGCATCCTCACCCCAATTCTCATGAATCTTGTCATGTTGATTCCGATGTTTCTCGTCTTTCTTGCTGGAATAATCCTGGCATTGGTCAGGTGGAACCGGCATCCTCTTGTTTCCATACTGACGTGTATCGGTTTTGCGATCATTTGTCTCATGCTGATCGCTGTTACGAGCCTGAACAACTGGCTGCCGAGATATATGGCCCGAAGCGGCGAGGCTGCGCCTAATTTGGGAGCAATGTTTAACATCATTCACATAATTGGAAGCATCCTTGGCGCTTGCGGATGGGGTTTCATTTTGGCGGCGATTTTCATGGGCAGATCCAGGCGCCTGCCGGAAAAGTAATTTGGATCAGGAGCGGAAATATCATTCTCTTCTATAAGGAGCTGCAATATGCCAGAATTTTCTCACATCCTTATGAGTTTTGCCGTGGATATCCCTCTGTATATCGTTTTTCTCATCGGCGTCATCTTGGCGGTCGTCACGTGGAAACGGCATCCGCGCGTCTCCTTGTTGGTGTGCATCGGGATAGTGATAGATTGTGTTGCGATGACCGTCGGAACCGGCTTATTTGTTTGGCTGCCGAATTACTTGATACAAAGCGGCCGGACACAATCACAACTTGGGAATGTACTGGGGATAATCAGCCTATGCAGAATTTTCATCACCGCCGCGGCATGGGGCATAATAATAACAGCGATTTTCATAGACAGATCCCGCCCATTGCCTGCATATCTGGCTCCGCTGCTGTCTGGAAATCCCAATGCGCCTGGAGCGCACAATGGATAAGAATCGCATTAATCTTTATATTCTTTGAGGAACGCTTCAAGATATTGTTTCCGGAATTCGTTTCCGGCTGCTCGATCCGTGAGACAACGGTCCCAATCCAGCGCTGGGCGCGGAGACATTGAGCGCGGCGGGAGTTGCTTTCCGGCAAGGCGGCTGGCCAGCGTTTTGAATTCGCGGCCCCAGGCTTTCACAGCGCCATTGGCGGTCAGCAATCCGGTCAACTGGCTGACATCGCCCGCTTCGGGACAATCGTATAATCCCCAATTGAGCCAGCCGCACGCCAAGCCTTCGGTTGATTCCACCGCCCGCCGGCACCAGCGCGCTTGATCTTCTTCGCTGGCCGCGGGATGCCGCTGTTGGTTCGCGTTGATCGCTCCGCCGCCGTACCAGCCGAATTCCGCAAGCACCACGGGCTTGCCCCATCGCTCCGACTCGTTCACGAGGGATTGAAGATAAGCCAGATTGCGCGCCTCGCCGCCTTCCTTGTCGTAGTGATAGGCGCCCTTTTCGAGCGGATAAAAATGAATCTCCAGGAAATCGAGGAACCGCGCCTGGCGCTCGGGGCGGAACGCGGCGTAGTCCGATAGATTATTAAGCAGCGCGGGCACAGCCCACTGGATGCAGCCGACCGTCACGAGCGCCTCCGGATCGGCGGCCTTGATGGCGGCGGCCTGGCGGCGTGTCCATTCGTCGGCGAGATGTTCGCGGAAATGCTGATAATCTAAAAGCAGTGTGCGCGGGCAGGTTGTGGCTTTGGCGTCCGGCGCGGGAACAGAGTCCCACTTCAGCGCATCGGCAGCGATCCCCCAAGCCTGCGCCGCCTTTCCGGGTTCGCCATAGCGCTTCCGCAGCCAGTCGTTCCACTTCTCCGACATCGCCTTGCCGCTCCAGCGCACGGAGGGTTCGTTCAGCAAGTCGTAGGCGAAGATCGCGCCGCGTCCGCGATAGCGCGCGGCGAAGAGAGACCAGAAGCGCTCGCGCGCGCTGAGCAGGGCTTCATCGGCGAAGGGATCGCCCCTGGCCCAATCGGGCGCTCCTTCCCAATGATCGGGGCCGGTGGGATGAACGTAGATGCCGGCCTCCTCCGCGATGGCAAGGAATTGGTCGAACTTGCTCAGCCCATCGGCGTTCAGCTTACCGGCCTCCTGATAAAAGGAGCCAAAGCTGAGAAAGACGCGGACGCAGCTGACGCCGAGTTCCTTCATGCGCGCGAAGTCTTTGCGAGTGGCGGCCTCGTCCCATTTCTTCCAAACCTGCGGCGCCCATCCCGTCCCGGCGCGATAGTAGTTCACGCCAAAGGGAACAAACGGCTTGCCGTCCGGCGTCGCAAACCCGCGCCCGCCGGCGCCAACACGAATCTTGGGCAAAGATGAATGAGCCATCACGGGATCTCCTTTAAGGTCTTTGCTGTCCTTGAAATCTTTGTCGTCCTTGGCCGACGCATTCACTAAAACCGCAACTGCCATTGCGGCGCTCAAATTTAGAAGCAAAAAAATCTTCACGCGAGGCGCCTCCCGATTCGCATTTAATATCGGCTGAATATTAGCCCTTGAACAGCCCGCCTTGTCCAGCCGGGATTGACTCCACATCAATTCTCCGGTTGCCGCAACGCCACGCGCTGCGGCAAGGTTATTTTGAGGTCATGGGAATAAAGGCGATTCCATTCATATTAATTTAATGCTTCCACCATAGAATAGCCGCAGATGGCTATGGAACAAGGACCAGGATCCAATGTTTGAAGCCGGGAAATGACATCATTTTTAGATTAAAGGGAGAGAGGCCATGAAGAGCTTATCACGCAAGACCGTCGCAGTGGGATTGGGATTGAGCGCCGTGATGTTGGGAACGCTATTGTTTGCGGCATGTTCGATGCTCGGGGGAGGGGAGGATAAGAACGCGGGCGACTTCGAGAAAGACTTCGGCCTTTCCAGCCGTACGCTGTCTTCGCAGGGACGGAGCGATTATTTCATCTTGGAACCGGGCTATCAGCTGATTCTCGAAAACAAGAAAGAGAAGCTCGTCTTCTCCGTCCTGAATGAAACGAAGAAGGTCGGCGGTGTGGAAACGCGCATCGTGGAGGAGCGGGAAACGAACGACGGCGAACTGGTCGAGGTTTCGCGCAATTATTTTGCGATTGACACACGGACGAAAGACCTCTTCTACTTTGGCGAAGACGTGGATATGTACAAAAATGGCAAAGTCACGTCGCACGAAGGCTCCTGGCTGGCGGATGGGATCAAAAACCAGGCGGGGATATTGATACCGGGCAAACCGGTCGTGGGCAAAAAATATTACCAGGAAGTCGCGCCCGGAGTCGCCTTGGACCGCGCCGAGATCGTCAGCGTTACCGAAACCTTGGAAACGCCGGCGGGCAAGTTCACGAATTGTGTGAAGACGGAAGAAACCAGCGGCCTGGAGAGTGGCAAAGAATACAAGATATATGCGCCGGGCATCGGCCTGATCAAGGACTCCGATTTGGTCCTGACGCATTACGGTCGGGACAAATAAGCGGGCGGGGGGACGGATGGCCGTGGCCAAATTTGGCGCAATCCTGAAAGAAAGGATTGCGCGTGGAGATGGCGCCTTTTTTCCCCGAAGGGGAATTACAGCCATAGCCGTGGGTGAAGCGAAGCGAACCCACGGTGGCGGCACGTGGAATTATCGGGCCCCGAAGGGGGCCAACATCGTTACAAAGACAATCCCGATTGGAAGCGCGCAAACGAAATGCGGCAGCCTATTCGATCCATGTTGGCCCCCTCCGGGGACCTCTTTCCGCACTCATCATTTCCGTGGGTTCGCTTCGCTTCACCCACGGCTATGATAGTTTACCCCCTTCGGGGGACTCAAACGTCCAAACTCCGGGCGCAAACCTTTCAGGATTTCAGTGGAACAAAAGATATGGGTTTCCGCGTGTTGCGTATGGCGATGGCTATCGCCGCGCTGTTGTGCGCGGCCTTGATTGGATGCGGCAGGGAAAATCCCGGACAAAAAGCGCCCGCGCCCGCGCGCGACGCAGGGGTCCCAAAGAAAGAGTCCGCCGTCAAAGCAAATAGCGCCGTCGCTCCAACGACGCCCACACAGACCGCGCCAACAAGCGCCGCAACGACCAAGCCTCAGGAGATAGCCGCCCAGGAGGAATGGAAACGCCTCTTCGACGGCAGGACGCTGGGCGGATGGAAGCCGTCGGATTTCCCGGGGCCGGGCAAGGTTCACGTCAAGGATGGGCAGATGATTTTCGAAGTCGGCCCGGATCCTCTGACGGGCGCCGCCTATACTTACGCGGTTCCGCGCATGGACTACGAAATCTCACTTGAGGCCATGCGCATGGACGGCAGCGATTTTTTCTGCTGTCTGACCTTCCCCTATAAAGAATCCTGCTGCAGCCTTGTCGTCGGCGGATGGGGCGGCGACCTCGTGGGCATTTCGTCGTTCGACGGCAAAGACGCCTCCGAGAACGAGACCCGCCGCCAAATGGATTTCGACAACGGACGCTGGTACCGCATCCGCGTGCGCGTCACCGAAAACCACATCGAAGCCTGGATCGGCGATGACAAAGCCGTGGACGCCCGTCCCGCCAATCGCAAAGTCTCCGTACGCCTGGAAGTAGCCGCCACGCAGCCTCTGGGCCTTGCCGCCTACCGCACCAAAGCCGCCTTCCGCAACATCCAGATAAAAAAACTTGTGGCGCCATAAAGCATGGAATAGGGGCTTTTTGCGGAATAAAGGTCAATGTCCCCAAATTGCCATTATTATAATAACCATGGGCGCTTCATGGTTTGCCAATTTCAAGTATCGCATAAAGCTCCGGCAGAAGTACAAAACACAGCCCGAGGCATTTGAGCGGGTTCAAAAGAAAGATCCTGCTGACACAATTACTTTGTGAAGGAACCGCAACGGTCAGATGCTGGCAGCGTGTATTTGAGTTCACAGCTGATCGGGGCGGGACCCTGCCATCCGCCGGGCGAAATCGCGCTGAAAATCGGGACGCCACTTGCTGACGGTTTCGCGCGGATCGAAGCCGCTCTTCGCCGGTAAATCATGATACCAGCCATCGGGTTGAAGCTGATACTGGCCGCCCCAGCCGGGTTTGGTGGGATCGTTCGGATCGTTGCCGCCCTGGGGCAGGAAGAAGAACCACGAAGGCGTATCGCCTTCCTTCATGCAGGAATGCGGATTCGGCGCGGTCCAGGTCTTCATCGGATATAGCGCGCCCAGCGGACCGGCGCTGCGGATGTTCTTCTCGATCCATTCTTTGCTGGTGAGCGATTCATCCCCGGTCAGATACATGCCGCGATAGGTGGCCTCGCGTTTATCCCGTCCGGAGGGCGCCTGGGCCAGGATGTAATACAGGCCGGGAAACTCGCCGCGTATCCATTCGGCGATGCCATCCTGGTCGCCGATGTCGAACACGCGGACCTTCTTCGCGAACTCGCGGAATCCCGTCGCGCCGCGCTCGCGCTTTACACGCCAGAGCGCCTGGGCAAGATCGGTCTGACCGCCCCAAATGGCGATGTTGAGGGGACATTGCGTCGTCCCGGCATCCATCCGTTCCAGGAGAAAGCGCGAGCCTTCGGTATCGTGCCCTTCGCCGATGTGCTCGCGTCCACGCTGCGGGTTTCCCGATTTCACGCGCCCGAGCAGCCGTTCTTCCGCAGGCCAGCCGGCGCCATGGCGCAGGAGGTTGGGGCGCGCCTGGCCATAGGCGTGGATGATCTCACGAATGAGGTCGGGCCGGGTGATGGCCTGCTTCAATTCGCCCCGCGTGCCGGAGGCGCTGGCGATGAGCGCTTCGATTTCAAACTCATTGGCATACGCCATAAGGCGGATGAGCGACTGTTGATCATCGGGATCGCCGCCGATGTCCGTGAGCACGGCGAGGCGCGGCCGTTCCGCTGCCTGCAGCGATGGCGATGTGAGCAGGGGCAGCAGCGCCAGCAGCAGGGCAGTGAGGGTGAGGAGGGTTTGTTTCATTGTGATTCAACAAAGAACGCAGATTTCACCGGGTCCAGCTGCAATCGTGCCCGCGTGAAATGCTGGCTTTTTTCAGTCAGGTCAGTGGTCGCTAGCGCGGCCATGTCTCCGTTGTGCGGATTCCAGCTTTGCAGCGCCAGTTTCCCGCGCATAACAGCAAATGCCTCGACGCGTTTATCCGTTGAGTTCGCGAAGAAATAAATGTTCCGCCCATCCTTGACCTTGTGCAGATACGACAGCATGCCCTTCTCCGTTTCGGCAGCCGGCTCACTGGTTTCGAAACGGACATCCACATCCGGCAGCGCGTCGTTCAGAGCGGAGGCGAGGACCGGCGCCGCTCCGCTGAGAGACGGCACAAAATAAGCCGCGCCGCCGGCGGCGTTGGTTCGCTTGGAATAGGCTTCGGTTTGGGCAGGGGGCGTGAGATTTGTGGGATTTATGGGAATTATGGCAATTATGGGATTTATAGGGATTGTGGGAATTGCGGGATCAATTCCGAACATGGAGCGCACGGTTTCCACAACGTCATTGTCATGGCCGAATTCGGCGGACTTGCAGGGCAGCTGGGTGGTGGCGATCACTTTTCCGCCTGCGTCATAGAATTGTTTGATTTTTGCCAGATTGCTCCAGTGGATGACGCGGCCAGCCGGTATGATTATCACGCGGTAGTCTTCGTAGTTGGTCTTGTTGTCCAGCCGTAGCGTTGGTCCCTTGACGAGGCAGCGTTCGTTCAGAATTTCGGGATGAAGATAGGTGAAGTCGCGGCGGATGGCGCCGGTGAGTTGGTCGCTCAGCTCGTTGAGATCGCATTGCGGCGGCACATAAAGCCCGGGATGCGTGCTGCCTTTCACCTTGGGCTGATCCACCACGGCGTCCAGGCGCGCAAAGGCCAGCATCGAGGCCACCGGGTACAACACCCCGATATCGGCGACATGCCGCCCCCCTTGCAGCAGCAGGCTCGCGCGCCCGACCCAGTTGTTGTATTCCGGCAGAACGGGACCGATCTTCGCGTCAAAGTGCGAAATGAGTGGTTTGATGCGCACTGTCTTCGGGTCGTACCATAAGCCGTGAGGCAGGAAGAGGTTGGCGCCGCGCGCGAACAATTCCATGCCGGAGCGATAGAGCATGACGGAATCGAATTCGCGATAGTTGCCGTAGATTTCCACGGCCACCAGCGGGCGGTCATAAGACCACGCCGCCGAACTGGTCAGCTTGAAGCCGGGCCGGCCATGGCCGTAGTAGTGGATCGAATCAATCATCGGGACGTCGCTGTGGCGGTAGAATTTGATGTGATCTCCCCCCAGGAATGCGGGTTGCGGATGATACTGGCCCATGGCGTGCCCCGATGACTGGATGCCATGCGCCGCCGCCCATTCGTGAACCTTGCGCGGATAGCCTTCCGCCATGAGTTCGGCCCGAAAATCGAACAACGCCACCCGGGCGGCTTCGGTGTCGGGGCCGATGTCATGCCACAGCGCCGGATAATACTCCACCGGACTGAAGCCGTTTTTTTTCTTGAACTTTTCATTGAATGCCGGCGTCCAGACGCGGCGTTCCGCGCTGCGGACGCCCACGTCGTCGAAGAATGTCATGAAAATAGTCGAACCGAAATACGGCGCGAAGCGTTTGTAGTAGGCGTCGTAAGTCAGCGAGAAAAACTTGTCAATGGACTCCGGACAAAGATAATCCACATGCCCGCCGGCGCGCACGCAGGTGAAAATCATGATCTTCCACTGCCCAGCGGGAACCTGCCAGGCGATGCGGTCATTGCGCGCGCCGACGCTGATATCGCGGCGCTCCAGGGTTTGCCCGTTCATCGCGACGGCGCCCATGAAAATCCCTTTGGGCAGCGCCTGCTCCCACGCGACCGGACCGGCAACGTCCGTTTCCACATTGTCGAGGCGACAGGTCGTGTCGTCGCGAAACTGCTTGGACATCAAACCGCCCGCCGATCCGCTGGGGAAACCGATGTCGTCATAGAAGACGACCTTTAGCCCAAGTTTCTTGCAGTTCTCGAGGATGTCGCCGTAACGCGCGAAATATTCGTCGGTCAGGTACTTCGGTTCGGTTGCGGCCACCGGCAGCACAGCCACGCCGCCAAAGCCGCTTCGGTCACGCGAGTCCCGCAATTGCGCCGCAATCTCCTCCGTCGTCAGCTTGCCGTTCAAATGCCAGAGCGGCAGACTCTTCAGCGCAAGCGGCGGGTTCTTGAAATCACGCGCCAGGTCCGGAACTTCGGCCAAAGCGCTCGTCGCCATCAAAACGATCATGGTCGCTGCGAAAAGCCAGGCGCAGTTTGTACGGGTTAGCTTGTGTATCATTGATGCTTAATCTCCTACCCAGTAGTCGCGGGGCGTTTGGGCCAGCATGTTGCTTCCGGCATTGATCACGGCATAAAGTTTGAGGTTCGGGTAACCCTCTTGAGAACTATTTTTTGAATCCCGCCTCGGTGCCGGAGCGCTTGATTTTGGCTTCGTCTATCGTGCCGGGTTTCCAGTCGCGCGCCATCTGCGCATCGGCGGCGACATTCTCGGTTTGCTTGGGGATGTCCACCCAGCCGGCGCGGTTGTAGAGCACGGGTTGCACATATTGGCGCGTGTAGGCTGCGGAGTAATTCTTCCAGTGGCTCAGGGCCGATTCGAGGCGCTGCGCTGCGGCGGCTTGTTGCGCGGCGCCGCCGGTTTTGTCGAAGAGCGCAAGGTCGCAGGCGCCGCGAATCTTGGCGGCATAATAAAGACCAAGGTGAGACATGGCTTCGATGTCGCCAAGCGTGGCGGCGTATTCTTTGGCGTTGCTGCTGGGAGTGACTGTGGCGCGTTGCAGTTGCGGCAGCGCTTTGAGCGCCTTCGTGGCGTTGGCCTCCAGGGTCGCCGCGATTTCCAGCGGGGTGACGCCGTCAGGCTTCAGGTTGGCGAGGACTTTCGCGCGCCACTCGATGATGTTGAGCACGCCGCTGCCGGGCATCGTGCCGCCTTCGATGAAGTGGCGCACGGTATAGTAGCCGCTCTTTCTCCGGCAGGCTTCGGGAAACCATTTTACGTCAATGTCACCCCAGAAAAAACGGGTGATGTAAGGAAACGTCTTCGAAGCATCCGCCCACGCGGTGGCAAGCAACGGCGCGTCGGCCCCGGGGAAGCGGGCGGCGGTAAGGCGCTGGAACGTGGCTTCCGGCAGGTCGGGTTCGTAGGCGAGGCGGCCCCAGAGCGTGAAGGAGAGCCACTGCTTTTGCATCACGGTCTGGCGCGGAGAGGAAGCGTCTTTCGTCAGGAAATCGCGGCCCCAGACGTAGCCGTCGGCGCCCATGTAGAAACCGGCGATTTTGTCCGGACCGGGAATCGCCTTGATGAAGGCGCGGGCGTAGTCGAGGTCGGCCCAGCGGAAGCTATAGATGTCGTCGTTCCGCACCGTAAGCCAGCAGCGAAGCTTGGGCGACAGCAGCGGAAGCACGGGATCAATGAACGGCGGGCGCGGCACGGAATACATGTGGGCGATGGCGTATTTGAAACTGAGATCGAGCGTGCAGGGAAGCCCGGCGAACGCATTCTGAATATCGCCCAGCGCCGTCATGTGGAAGCGATGGATGAGCCGGAATTTCCGCTGGGGATCGTCTTTGAGCGCATCGCGGGCGCCTTCGCCGTAGGTTTTCCAGAGCCATTGTTCCTTGGTGAGTTCCCCGAGTTTTGCAGGCATGCTTTCGCCGGCGGTGATGCCGAAGCCGGCGAGCAGCGGATAAGTTTTGATGGTCTCGCGGACGCTGGCGCGAAAATATTCGATCGTACGGGGCGCTCCTTTGTCGCTGGTGATTCCGTCTTTGCCTTCGGCGCCGTAGAGAAAGACGTTCCACGTGAACCAATACACGTCCACGCCGCGGTCCTTGGCCAGTTGCATGACGTCGCGCCAGAACTGGATTTTCCCGGCCATCGTTATTTTTTTCACCACCTCGTGGCTGGCGAGCATTTCCGGGCGCACAAAGCCGTCGCCATTGCCACTGAATTTCTCGTCCAGTTTCGCCGTGGTGCGCCAGACGTCATCAAGGGCAACGTTTGGAAACTCCGGCACAGAAACGATGCTGGGGAAGGGATGGAGCGTCCAGAGCGAGATGACGTTGTAGCGATGGCGGGCCATGTCGTCGAACAGCTCGCGCCAGAAATCCATGCTCCACATTTCCGGGATGTTTGCCTGCGCGGCATCGGAGGGGTCGGTGTAGGTGGGCGTGCGCAGATCGAGCGGGATGTTGAACTTGATGCCACGCTGCGCGAAATGCGGCGCGTGGTCGGAGTCTTGCAGGGAGTCGAGCGTGCCCGTGCGAATCGCCTCCGCGACATCCAGCCCGCCATACATCGCTCCGGCGGCGTCTGCGCCGCGCACGGTGATGGCGGAGCGGCCGTTCGCGCGTTGCGCCCGGATGCCGTAGCTCTGCGCGACGGCATTGGTTCCAGCTGGCGCCACGACGGCGAGCGTGATGCGAATCGTGTCATCGGGCGGTTTAGCCTCGGCGCTGACGACGGTCATTCCGCGCTCGGTCGCAGCGCGGCGGATTTCCTCCGCCGCGAATTTCCCCGGCCCGGCGGCTGCGGCGTCGAGCGCAACCGTGAGTGTTTGCGCGGCGAAGGCCGGACCGGACAGGGCGCAAAGCAGCGTGAAGAGCAAAGTAGTGGAATGTTTCATGAGGACGATAATCCTTGGGCGTGTTGTGGGGCTCATTCCTTCGCTGCTTCCTCCGGCGCCATGCAGGATTCCGCCCACGCCAGTGTCCGTTCCACAGCTTCCACGGTCCATTTGCGATCCAATCCCTCCCCCGTGGCATCGTCGGGTTCCTCATCATAACGAAAAATTACGCCAAAGGGCGTGAGGCGGGACAGATCGGGAGCGTCGGGTGGAAGAGGAACTTTTTGTTCGCGCAGCAATTCCAGCAGCAATCCAAGATCATGCGTTCGCGGAAACTCAATTGCGTGCCGCGTCAGAATCGCCTTAAGGGCTTTCTCAACAGCCTGTTGCCCGTGGAAGCCCAAGGCCCAGGACGGCATCTTTGGATCGCCGACGCACTGGGACAAGATATAGCCGTCCTCCCGGGCCTTCTTGAGCAGCAGCAGCGCCAGATCAAGCGAGCGCATCATAGACAACTCCTTCTTTGACCGCTTCGTGATAGACCGTGTTCGGCGTCTCGCGCCAATACTCAAACCGCTCCGCGCTTACGACGAGCAGATCAACGGGAAGTTTGAGCGGCTGGATAACCCGGCCAAGGCGAACCATTTCTTCCAGCCGATTATACACCGTTGGCTCGACCACCATCAGGTCAACGTCACTTCGGGAATCGGCATCGCCGCGCGCGCGAGAGCCAAAAAGAATAACCCGCGACCCCAGTGGCGCGGCTTCCAGCAGCCGTGCGACCGCTTCCCGAATTCTCAGTTCATCCGTCCAAACGCGCATGATTGCTCTTTCCTTTGGCGCCAGCGATTTCGCTCATGTCAGGACGCTCATGGCGGTTCCTCTTCATCAAGCAAGACTGTATATAGCTAAACGTTGACACATTAAACCCACGCCTTGTCAGCGTCGCCACTGGAAGATAATATGCTTGCGGCTGTGGCGCACGTCAAGTCCGCAATCCAAAGAGAGCGCGGTAACGGTTTGGAGGTCATTTCCACGAATTGCCGCTCTGAATGAGATTGAAGGTCGCGCCGGCGGCGTTTGCCAGCGGCTTCCTGCCGGGATTGAGGTTGCGCACGGTGTTGGCGGTGAACGTGGCGCCGCCGATTGTCTTGCCTTCGATCACGATGGCGTCTTCGCCGGGATGGTCAATCACATTGTTTTTGAAGACGATGTTCTGCGAATTGGTTCCGACGAGGTGAATACCGCGAAAGAGCGGGCTGATGATCCGGTTGTCTTCGATGACCACGCCGCTGATCGTCGTGGAACCGGGGAAGCTCCAGATGGCGCCGCGCCGCTGATTGACGTAGTTGCATCCACCGCGCAGGATCAGGTTGCGCCGGATGATCGCTCCCGTTAGCGGGCACATGGGATAAGCGCCGGGCAGGTTGAGGCCGATGCTGTACTTCCCATCGTCCGTGAAGAGATTGTCTTCGATGATATGGCCGCTGCCGCCCGCCAGATCGCAATTGCCGCCCCACCATGAAGCCACAACCGTATTGTGGCGCAGGGTTACATTGAGCGTTTGATGCGGGCCCCTTTTGGGCGCTTCGCAGAGGATCGCCAGGCCGTCGTCGCCGACGCCGCGAACATGGTTGTTCTCGACCACGATATTGTGCGCCGGGCCTTTGCCGCCGCCGTTGTTGACGTTGATGCCGTCGGCGTATGTGCCGCGCACGCGGCAGCCGGATACTGTTCCGCCCAGACCGCTGATCCAAAATCCCACATTGGTGTGCATGATCCAGACGTTCTTGACGCTCCAGTTGGTCCCCCAACCCATGAAGGCCTTGGGGCCGTTCGCGCCGCGCGCGGTCGTTTCCAGGCTGTCTATGTACAGGTCCGAGACGGCGGGATTGTTTCCGGTGAGCGTAAAGCCGCAGCTCGACCAGGTCTTTGAATTATTGCCGAGCGTGTCCCACAGGCTCGTGTGCCACATTCCTGCCCCCTGCACGCGCACGCCATTCAGGGTAAAAGCCGCGTTGACAAGATACTTGCCCGCCGGCATCCAAACGATCTTGCCCTGCGCTTGCGCCGTTTCGATGCACTTGCGGATGGCCGCCGTGTCCGTCGCCGCGTCCTGCCCCTTCGCGCCATAGGTGGCGATCGAAAGCGAGTTGGACGGACGGGGCAGAGGATCAGGCGCCTTCTCCAGCTCAATCAGGTCTATGCGATAAAACTCGGCGGTATCGGTGGCGTCTTTTTGCAAGCGAAGCGAGTCTCCCTCATTCACGCCACCTTCGATGAAACAGCGCGACTCATCCCAGAACACGTGCGGGAACTTGGTGGGCTTGTTGCTCTGGCCGTTTTCCCCCCACGTGCCGCCGCCGTAGAGCCAGTTGTATTTGGAGCTGAGGGTGATGGCCTGGCAGCGCTTGCCATTCACATACAAACCCAACGTCGCGGTGATGCCCCCGCCCTCCGGCGCATCCGGGATGCAATGCCGGATCACGAGGCCATTGGCTACGGGCGTCTTGGGGATCTCAAGGAAATCCCCCGTTCTTCGCAGTTCCACGTAACCCCGTCCGGAAGCTTCCAGTTCCGGAGAATTATCCAAGCCGGTTGGAAGCTTGGTCATTCTCACCACCTGGCCGTTGGATTTGTTGGCCGGGTCCTCCGCCTCGAAGGTGACAAACGGCATCGCAGCTCCGCACGGCGCCGTCGGCGTGGTTGTGGCCGTGGTCGCAGTCTTGGGCGCAGTTGAGGGCGCAGGCGCGGCCGCAGTCTCCGCCGTACAACACGTCCGTGCAGCGCTGGCCCATAAGACAAGGCACAGGATTGTCTGGATGTAGCGGTTCATATTAATCCGACCAGGAATTTGTTTTGTGATCTGCTTGCGTTCAGGGCGGCAGGGAGAAAAGAAGCAGGAGTTCATGCAGCGATCGCTCTCGATTTGGGCATGGCGACAATGGCCGGAGCATTTGAACGTTCCTGAACCTGAATAGTGATACCTAGACCCAAGGCGCAGGCTATCCTTGCTATTGTTTTAATCGTTAAGTTTTGCGGCGCCTTCTGGTTGAGAATTGCCTGCATCTGCTGCTTTTTCATTCCGATCCTGTCGGCCAGATCTTTTTTGGTCATGCCTTTCTGCATAAGAACACGGCTGACATTTTCAATAAACAGAGTGGCTACCCACCCGGCGACAAACTCAGGATCTGATTCAAGCTGAGTCATGTCAAAGTCAATGTCCGCCATGTTCTTTTCGACAGTCGGCATGGATTGGAGCCACGCCAAAGTATCAGATGGCAAGTTTTCGAGTTTCATTACGGAATGCTCCTTAGCGCCTTTGGGATTTTAGCCAGGAAAAATACATATCCATCAAATTCGAGGCGTGTCTGAAAGCTTCACTTTGTGATTTGGCATTATCACCAGGAATCTTTTCATAGCTGCCAACGAGGACTACAATTTCATCGGTTCCGGGATGATAAAAGAAGAATAGACGATAGCAAGTTCGAGGAGTTCTTAGTTCGAATATGCCCGTTTTTTGGCTGTATTCCTTGATATAATCCTCATCAGCAATTCTTTTGCGCACACCTGCAAGTCCGACAGCATAAAGAATTTCTCTGAACTCGTTTCTTCGCTTTTTATTCTTTGACCATGTCACCAGCGCATTTAGAGCCGGCGCGCGTGCGCCATCAGTCAACGTTACCTGCAAAGCTTTGATGGCGTGCATCGTTTGCATTCCAGCGCTGACGAAAGGGATGTCTATCAGATTGAAATTCATTGGGTCAAGTTAAAAGTTTACCAACAAGAATAGAGATATATTTTCCTTTGGATGTGTGATTATGATTGGCGCCTGTCATGCTCGCAAAAACCATGCTGTCGCGGGCGAGGGATTGATGCGGCAAGGCAGCACGCTATAGCCCGCGTCTTTGAGGGCGCGGGCGACGATTTGCTTGCGCGCGGGCTGGCACAGCAACGTCGCGCTTCCGCCGCCGCCCGCGCCGTTGATCTTCAATCCATTGGCGCCGGCGCGGAAGGCGATGCGCTTGATCTCTTCGATTCGGGGCGTCGAGATGCGCGGGTGCAGCTCGGTTTGCAATTCGTGGTTGCGGTTGATGAGCCGCGCAAACGTTTTGAAATCGGCATTCAGGAGCGCGTTCTTGGCTTCGATTGCGATGGTCTTGAGCGCTTCGAGCGCGCGCGCCGGGCGGCTCTTGGGATCGCTCAGGTTTTCAATCACGCGCTGGTGTACCTCGGACGAAAGGTGCGCCGCGCCTTCATAGACAAGCAGCAGTTGCGCGTTAAGCTGGTGAATGACGTCCTCGGCCACGGCCAGCCGTGAGACGCGCGCGTTCGGGTATTCATACATCTCGATGTAGTTGATGCCGCCATTGGCCGCGGCGATCTGGTCCTGAATGCCGCATTCGAGGCCGAGTTCCTTCGTTTCGAGCGAATGCGCCATGCGCGCGATTTCGTGCGGCGCCAGCGGCGTCCCGTTCAGCAAACTCAGCGCATTGATCAGGGCCACCGAAATCGCCGCCGAACTTCCCGTCCCGCAGCCCGGCGGCACGTCGGCCCAGATGTGGACTTCCAGGCCCTGCCGGATCTGCATGACCTTGAGCGCCGCTTTCAGGAGATCGAGGTGGTTGTTGTAAACCAGCTCCTCGATGTCGGCGGCCTCGATCCGTTCGCCGTAGTCAATGACGTTGATGACGACGCCCGGCTTGGCGCGCGTGATCAGCGTAACGTTGGCGCACAGCGTGACGGCGAAGTTGAGGACCGTGCCCGAGCCGGCGAAATGCGTGTCGCTCCATCCGCCGAAATCCAGAATGCGGTTGGAGGCTTCCGAATGAATGATAACTTTTTTCATGCGCGCGCCTTTTTGATTGAGGTTATTTTTGTGCCTGATGGAGATTGGGAGGGCGTCTGGAAACTTCCATGATGCGGCATCCGCGATTGTCCATGCCGCGTCCGCCCGCTCTCAGCAATAAGCAAGTTACAGATCATGATTGCCCCGGTAAATCCGAAGTCAAGAAGAAAGCTGGAGAACAAGTTTTGGGGCTGCCAATTATCGGCTGGCGCCGCCGGGTAGGCGCTGGATAATATCATTTAATGCTTCACGAGAGGGCCGCCGTCAGTCCGTGCCAGTCCGTGTCAGTCCAGAAAAACTCAACCTTTCAAAGAAAAACAGAAAGCCTGCTCATCCCCAAACCAGTAGTTCGCCCAGGAGACCTGCTCATGAATAAAAGCAGCACCGCGCACAAAAACATGCCTTCACCATGGATTCTCATCCTGGCGCCAAACCTGAATCAATCTATGTTCATGACTTCAGGTTTGGCCAAAGGTTTGGCCAAAGGTTTGGCCACAGTTTTGGTCATTGTTTTGACCGCAGCCGTTTATCAGGCGCCCAATTCAGTCTCAGCCCAGCCAGCAAATGCCGCGCTGATAACGCCCCCTTCAATGACGCTTGATGCAACATCATCACGAAGTATAACGGACCTGTTCCGGGAATACGAAGCGGACCGAAACAATACCCATAGTTTTTTCAGCCTGCCCGCGTCCGAGGCTTATCTCAACCGCCTCGAGCGCATGACCGTGGGCTGGCAGGAGCGGCTGACGCAAGTGAACTTCGACGCCCTGGATCAGGCGGGCAGAGTGGATTATCTCTGGCTCGGAACGAAGCTTCGGGAGTCGCTTGACGACGTCTCCCGCCAGCGAAAATACCTTGCCGAAATGGCCCCGCTGCTGGCTTTCCGCGCGCCGATTGAGACCCTGGAAGAAGCGCGCTGGCGCACGGCGCCGCTCGATTGCGAGGCTGCGGCCACCTCCATCACGGCGATGGCCGACCAGATCAAGCGCCTGCGCGAGCGCGTGGAAGCAGGAAACAAACTCAAGACCGAAAAATCAAAAACCGCTCCCGCAGACTCCGCCGCCGCGCTCACCGCCACAGCCGCCGCGCCCGCTGCCACAGCCGCAGCGCTTGATCCGACCAGTCCGACCAGTCCGAGGTGGCTAAAGAAGCCTTACGAAGAAGCTGCCAAACAGATGGAAGATTACGCCAAGTTGCTGCGCGAAGAGGTCGCGCAAAGCAAAGGCAAGGACGACGATCCGTTGATCGGCGATCCGCTGGGCGCCGAATCATTGTCTGCGCAGATTCGCTCCGAGTGGCTGGCGTATTCGGCGGAGGAACTGATCGCCATCGGCGAGCGCGAATTCGAATGGTGTGAACGCGAGATGAAATCTGTCTCGCGCGAGATGAATCTGGGCGATGACTGGAAAGCCGCCCTCGCCAAAGTGAAAAGCGATTTCGCCCTTCCCGGACAGCAGGACGAACTCATCGCGCAGATCGCCCGCGAAGCCATCGAATTCGTCCGCCAACGCAAAATGGTCACCGTCCCGGAACTCTGCGAACAAACCTGGCGTCTTTCCATGCTCTCGCCCGAGACGATGAAAACGATCCCATACGCCGCCTACAGCCGCCAGCACGTGATGGTGGCCTATGCCAGCGAGGAAATGAAGCACGAGGACAAGATGATGACCATGCGCGGCAACAACCGCCATTTCATGCGCGCCGTGATCCCGCACGAGCTGATCCCCGGCCATCACCTGCAAGGCTTCAATGCAAACCGACTGGATGGCTTCCGTGGCGGCACGCCGTTTTTTGTCGAGGGGTGGGCGCTTTATTGCGAGATGCGCCTGTGGGAGTTGGGCTGGCCGCAAACCCCCGAAGACCGGATCGGCATGTTGTTCTGGCGCCTGCACCGTAGCGCCCGCGTGATCGTCAGCCTCAAATACCATCTCGGCCAGATGACCCCCGCGCAGATGGTGGATTTTTTGGTCGCGCGCGTCGGCCACGAAAAATCCGCAGGCGCCAGCGAAGTCCGCCGCTTCCTCGCCGCCGATCCGCTCTATCAATGCAGCTACCTGATCGGCGCCCTCCAGTTCCGCGCCCTGCGCCTCGAAGCAACCTCCGGCGGAAAAATGACCGAACAACAATTCCACGACGCCATCCTGCGCTCCCCCTCCATCCCCCTCGAACTCCTCCACGCACGTCTTTTCAATGTTCCCCTCACCCGCATAGCCAAGCCTTCATGGAGATTCGCGAAATAAAATTGAATCGAGCGTTTCGCTGCATGCGAGGTGAATCATGAGCACAATAACCGCGCCGAATATACCTGAACTTTTGAAAGAAACGCAGACACTCTTGAATGCCGAATGCCGGCGGCGCAAGTTTCGTTTGCAGATACCCGAGAATAGCTACACGATTGATGATGATTGGGTCATCATCGTGGCGACGCCGACAAAAAATGGCATTCGCGCTTATGATTACGTCGAGGCGCTTTTTGAAGTCGAAAAAGCCTTGTGCGCCCGCGGCTACGAACACGTCCTCCTTGTGCCTACCATGCCCGCATGATCCAACGCCAATGTTAGTCCGCATAAATGCCCTTTACCCGCCTACAACAGTTTTTATCAGCGGCGGCGCGGCGCAGGGGGAGGCGCTGATTTCGAGGGCTTGGTTGATGGCTTGGATTGCTGCGTGGAGTTTGGAGTCGTCTTGGTAGTAGAAGGTCAACAGGGGATCTCCGGGGTTGACGGCGTCGCCAAGGCGTTTGTGGATTTCTATGGAGACGGAAGGGTCAATCGTGTCGGTTACGGCTTGTCTGCCGCCGCCCAGCAGCATCGAGGCGATGCCGATGGCGCGGGTGTTGATGGAGGCGAGATAGCCGCCGGCGGGGGCGCAATAGTTGGCCGTGTGCGGCGCCAACGGAAGCAGGGACGGGTTTTCGATGATGGCGGGATCGCCGCCTTGGGCAGTGACCATTTGGGCGAACTTGCGCAGGGCTTCGCCGTTCTTCAATTTTTCCGACAGTATGCGGTGCGCGGCATCGAGGTCATTCTCGACGCCTGCCAATCGCATCATCCACGCGCCGAGTTCGATGCACAGCTCGGTCAGCGCCGCATCGCCCGCGCCTTTCAGGACTTCGATGCTTTCGCGCGCTTCGGCGGCGTTGCCCACCCAGCGGCCAAGCGGCTGGTTCATGTCCGTGATGAGGCAGACAACTTTCTTTCCCATAGCCTCTGCCAGCTTGCACATGGTATCGGCGAGTTCGCGCGCTTTTTCTTCAGTCTCCATGAAGGCGCCCGAACCGGCCTTAACGTCCATGACGACGGCGTCGGCGCCCGCGGCGAATTTCTTGCTCAGGATGCTGGCGGAGATCAGCGGAATGCTCTCGACGGTTCCGGTCACGTCGCGCAAGGCGTAGAAAATTTTGTCCGCCGGGACGAAGTTGTCGCTTTGTCCTATGATGGCGCAGCCGATGTTTTGAAGCTGTGAGACGAATTGCTCGCGGGTGAGATAGGGGTTATATCCGCACGCGGCGCCCGGCGGGCCGGGGATGGATTCGAGTTTGTCGAGCGTGCCGCCCGTGTGGCCGAGGCTGCGGCCCGAGACCATCGGCACGCGAACGCCGGCGCACGCGGCCAGCGGCGCGAGGATCAGCGAGACCTTGTCGCCGACGCCGCCGGTGCTGTGCTTGTCCACCTTGACACCCGGCACGGCGCTGAGATCGTATTGCTCGCCCGAGGCCATCATCGCGCGCGTCAGCGCGGCCAGCTCGTCGAAGTCCAGCCCCTTGAGGAACGCGGCCATCAGCCACGCCGAGACCTGATATTCGGGAATGCTCCGCGCGACGGCGCCCTGCACGAAGAAAGCAATTTCCTCCGCGCTCAGTTTGCGTCCGTCGCGTTTCTTGATGATGATATCCACCGCGCGCATACTCGCCCTCCTGAGAAGCATCGAACAGCAATTGAATGACTTCCGCTTGACCCGCCAGCAAAATGGCGCATACTGTCCAACAGTTCTTGAACGGAGCCTATCGAAATATGACGCGTCTATCCACCGCTCATTTTGATCTACCTAAGGCGCTTTCCATGGTTGCCGGTGGCGAACGCATTATTTTATGTGAGCGAGGCAAACGTGTGGCGGCGCTTGTTCCATTGAGCGACCTGAAGGCGATGGAGGAAGACCAGGCGGATATTGAGGCGTATCGCAGAGCGAAAAAAGAGTGGATGAAGGAAGGCGGAAAGACCTATTCGCTCGCTCAAGTCAAGCGTGAATTGGGACGCTGAGCCATGGCCTATCAAGTCGAGCTGACGGGGGCTGCCAGAAGGCAGCTTCGAGCGCTTCACAAAATATGATGGACCGCGTTTTGGAAGCCTTGTCACAACTCGAGCAAACTCCAAGGCCGCATGGCGTAAAGAAGCTTTCCGCGGAAGAAAACGCCTGGCGCTTGCGTTGTGGAGATTGGCGCATCATCTATGAAATCCACGATGACCGCTTGCTAATCATCGTCATCCGAATCGCACATCGGCGCGAGGCATATCGTTGATTAGCCGTTTTAGGGAATAGCTATTCTGCGAGATGCGCCGCTCGCTTATGCAGTTGCTTTTTGCTCTTATCGTTTGCTTCTTTCAGCATCCGTTCCTTATAGTTTTTTTCCATTCCTCGATAATAATTCAAGAAAGCGCTGGTATCATGGTCAAACTGCTCTGAAATCTGATGGCGCACGGCGCGGATTTCCTCGATGGCAATATCTCTTTTCATGGTTATAGTCCTCCTTGATACGTTAGCATTTCCATAGGTGAAGGGAAAATTTTATGCGCAGCTGCTTTAAAAGAATATCAAATGCAAGGCTGCCGCCGCCGACAGGCCCAGCACCAGCCGGTTGAACAGCTTCTGCGGGATCTTTGGAAAAAGCCACACGCCCAGCAACGCTCCCGCGATCACAAATGGCGCCATGTATAGATTGAATTTCACAGTGGACGACGTGATCATCCCCTGCGAGCGGAAGAGGACAAACTTGATCAGATTGACCATGCAGAAAAACCACGCCGTTGTGCCGATGAAGGCGCGCTTGGGCATGTCATGGCTGAGCAGGTAGAGGGCCATGACGGACCCGGCCATGTTGGCGATATACGTCGTAAAGCCCGCGAGAAACCCCGTCCCGGCGATGAACCACCATTGATGCGGGATATGGGTCCAGTTATAGCGCCGGCGCAAATAATCCAGAACCAGCATCGCCAGGATCAGGAATCCGAGGAACGGCTTGAAGACGCCGCTTCCGATCGTATTGAGGAAGTAAATGCCCGGTAGCATCCCAATGAGCACATAGGGCATGAGCCGCAGCAAATGGCTCCATTCGGCCATGCGTTTGAAGTGATAAACGGCAAAGATATCGCCCACGATCAGCAGCGGCAGCACAATGCCAACCGAGGGTTTGGGTCCGAATACCTGCGCAAACAGCGGCACGAACAGCAGCGCCATCCCGGGAACGGCGGTCTTGGAAAGGCCGATCATGAGCGAGGCGAGCGCCGCCAGAAAAACATGAAACACTGACATCCTGTTTTCCCGCTTTCTTGTTTCGCGTGATAGGCGATCTTATCGGCGGATGGTTTGAGCGCGCAAGGCGATTGATCGCAGAGGGAATTTTGACAGAATTCAGCAGAGATGGAAATGCCAGGAAATAAGCTTGACTCCGCAATCAGGCAGGGATTTGCATTGTTTGCTGCCAAGCTATGGAAACAAAAGGCCAATAGCGCTTTTTATGAGGGGCGAATAACATGTATGCGATTATAGGAATTTACGATGGCGCGGTAATAAAGCCTCTACAGCCAGTGGATGCCGCTCCCAATACGAAGGTGGTAATTACTTTCTTGGATGAAGAAGACTCCAAGGCTCCTTTTGCGCCCACGCGCTTTGAGGATGTAGCTGGGTGTTTGCACTATAAAGGCCCAGCTAAGACTTTGGAAGAAATGGAGGCTGCGATTGAGAAGGGCGTTAAGGAGCAATGGAAATGATTGCCGTTTATAAAGGCCTTTATCATGCCAGAACTATGTCGCTTTTTAGGTATCATTATTCGAATGTTCATGGAAGCTGGCGCGCAACATCATGATCCGCATTTTCATGCCTACTATCAGGAATCTGTGGGGATTTTCAGCATCCAACCTGTTGAAATGATTGCCGGCGAACTGCCAAAGCGCCAAAGGCGCTTGGTTGAGGCATGGGCTGAATTGCACCAGGATGAATTGATGCGCGATTGGAAAACTCTGCAAGCAGGCCAGATACCAAAGCCCATTAAGCCGCTTCAATAAAGGAGAGTAATATGAGCCATCCTATCTACAAAGTGTTGTCATTTGAAATCATCGCGCCCTATACGCTTCGCATCAAGTTTAACGACCAATTTGAAAGAACCGTTGATTTTTGTTCCGTGCTGGAAGGGGAGATTTATCGTCCTCTCCGCAATCTCTCCTTATTCAATCAAGTGAAAATAGATCCGGAAATTAATACGTTGGTTTGGCCGAACGGGGCGGACTTTGATCCCGCTACATTACACGATTGGCCAGAACAGGTAGAGGCTCTACGGGATCGCCTTAATCAACAGGAACTCACAGCGGCATAGGAATTCAAATCAGCGTAAGATTCAGGAATAATCAGCCACATGTTTGAACTCAAACCCGACTTCGATCAAACCATGGACCGTTTCGAGGCGTGGTGGAAATGCCAGGTTCTCGACCGCCCGCTGGTTACCTTCACGTATCCCAAGCCCGAGTCCGAGCGCATCGTTCCGCCGGACAAGAGGCATGCTTCGCTGCGCGAGCGCTGGCTCGATACGGAATATCAAGTCGCCCACGCCGATGTGTCGGTTCGCAATCAGGTTTATTGCGGCGAGGCGCTGCCGATCGTCTGGCCCAATCTCGGGCCGGAGATTTTTTCAGCGTTCTATGGCTGCCCGCTGAACTTCAGCGAAACGACCGTTTGGAGCGAACCGATCCTCGAAGACTGGTCTCCCGGGTCGCTCGCAAAACTGCGCCTCGACCACGAGGGCTTTTTCTTCAAAAAACTCATCGAGATGACGGACCGGTACACCGAAACGGCGCGCGGGAAATATATCGTCGGCTATACCGACTTTCACGCCGGCGGCGACGCCATCGCCGCCTTCCGCGATCCACAGCGCTTCTGTACGGACCTGCTCGAATACGAGGATGAGATCAAGGCGCTGCTCGATTGCGTCACCGATGACTTCATCCAAGTTTATGATTTTTTCCATCAGCGCCTCGCCGCCGCCGGGATGCCGAGCACGACGTGGCTGCCCGCGACCTGCCGCGGGCGCTATCACGTTCCCTCCAATGATTTCTCCTGCATGATCTCGAACCGGATGTTCGAGGAAATATTCCTGCCCGGCATCATCCGCGAATGCCGCCATACGAACCGCTGCATCTATCACCTCGACGGACGCAACGCCCTGCGCTACCTCGACACGCTGCTGGCCATCCCGGAAATCCACGCCATCCAATGGGTAGCCGGCGCGGGCTACGATTACTGGGCCGACTGGATTGAGGTCTACCGCCGCATCCAGCGCGCGGGCAAAGCCTTCATCATGTATCCGCCCGTCAAAGACCTGGAGCGCGTCTTCAAAGTCCTGCGTCCCGAAGGCGCCTGGCTCTGCCTGCCGTCTGTGAAAGATCGCGAGGAGGCCGATCAAGTCTTGACCGCCGTGGCGAAATGGCGATAATTCAATCCTGCAAAAAACGGGCGAGCGGCGAATTTCCAGCCGCCCAGGAACAAGATTTAAAGGAGCATCGCCATGAGCAATGATTCCAAAACGCTCTGGATTGTGTTGGCAATCGCGGCTGCCGTGGTATTTATGGCTGTGATGTTTGTGGGATTGGTGGGCATGGTTTTTTGGCTGGGATTCAGTCGAAGTGGTGTACCGCAGGCGCCAATGAGCGTAGCGGCGCCCACGACCCAGGCGGCGGCTTCGCAAGCCGTTCCGCAGACAGTTTTGTCGGCAGGCATTAACCCCTCGAAGATTATGGACAAAGCGCAGGCGCTTCGCGCCGAGTCTTGCCCGCCCAATAAGTTCCGCTCCACTGGCGGATTTGCTTCCGCCACAAGCGGGGCGGAGTTCGATGGCGGAAAGGGCGCCGAGAGGGGAGAATATGTTTGGTGTGAATTCAGCGAGGATTTGCTGAATCCCGATGAGCTGATCCAGGCGCTGCAAACAGAGGTCGAGAAAGAGATTGGAAATGTGAACGGCGTGATCACGAAAAGGATTCCGGGCGCAGACCCTCAATCGTGGAGAGATAAAATTTGTTACAAGCCCGGCGCCAAATACACCGCCGTTGGCGGTTTTTATATCGAATATACGAAGGATAATGCGCAATATAGCATCCGGTTGAATCTCCGCAAAGAACAAGCCGGCGGCGCCTATCCCTATCGGCTGTGGATTTGCGTTTCGGAGGCGCCGCCCGCACAGCCTAAGCACATCTATCCGTAAATACGATGACGTTATTTCATCGCAAATGCTAATGCAGGAAGAGGAGATCCATGCGGATAGGAGAGGCGCCAGCTTTTGGAGTAAGGTGGCTCGCCGCCTTCTTTTTAGCGCCAAGGCTATTGAATCGCCAAAAAGAAGGCGGCGAGCCACCTTACTCCAAAAGCTGGCGCTGCTTACGACTGCATTGTATTCATCCTCAAGGCAAAATGCCTCACTGAAATTATGACTCAGAGCGCTTGGCTATTTTTTGTCCATCCGCTGCAATAAGCAATCATAAACTTCCACCGTGCCGGGCAGAAGCAGGAACGCCGTCATCATGATGTCTTGATAGGCGTCTTTCATACTGGCAGCGGATTTGGCGCCCGCTCCGGATGCCGGTTGCGCCTCGGTCGGATTCGCAACCTCCTGGCACAACGCCTCTTTCTGCATCTCGAATTGCGTCTCCGTCATACCCCGCGCGCGATCCAGGATGCGTCCCACGCGCTCGCGAATCGCTGCTTTTTCGCTGTCGGCCAGACCGGGACTGCGCACGATCTCGAAGCGCACGGCAACGTCCGCCATGCGCATGCGCGTTTCGGGCCATTGCGCCTCCGGCGTCTGGCGGGCGCGGGCCAGCCAGACCAAAACGCTTTCATCGCCCGCCGCCTGTCCCACGCGCATCGGATCGCTCAAGGTTTTCGGAGGGGTGAGGCAGCAGGAGAATTCGTGGACCATTGCGCGCTGCGGCTCGGTCAGGATGGAGCGGACGAAAGGACGTTTTTCGAGCGCCTTACCGGCTGCCGCTGTTCCGAATGCTGCGACGATATGCGAACGAAAGACGTCGAATTTCATGATCGGGCTTTGATAAGCTTCAAGGTTTTTCGTGTCGGAGGAATAGAATGCGGCGAGGGTGGCGAATGAGGTGCGGGCCGCATCGGGCGCCGGAGCCGTCGAATTTGCTGCGGGCGCCGGCGATTTCGTATCGGCGGGCTTACTCAGCGCTGTGACGTGGCATCGCGCGCATCCCAGCGAAAAGTCGCGCGAGGGAACGGCTAGCAGGCTGCGGCGCACGATAGCGACCGACTGGATGCGTGCGCGTCCAACCTGCATTTCCGTCGCCGGTTCCACGTCGCGGCCTTCGATCAGCTGCTGGGCCAGATCGCGATAGGTGTCGCGCACGAATTGCAGGTCGGGCATGAAGCGTCCCGCGATGCGCGGAGGCTTGCCTCCCGCCTTCTCAACCTCCCGCGCCAAGTCGCGCAGCGCCAAAACCTGTTCGCGAGAGAGCTTGAGGCCATTGATGAGATTGATGGACGAAAGATAGAGCACCAGATAGCCTACTTCGCTTAGTTGTTCTGTCAGAAGCGCGTCGGAGGTAGGAGAGGAAGAAGAGTTTGTCGTGGCGCTGGGCAAATCCTGCGAGGATGCAGTTGGCGCCAAAGCAGCTGGCGCTGAGATGGCTTGCGCGCTTGCGCTTGGTGTGACCGGAGAGATCAGCGCGCAACCAAACAAGGAAATTAAACCAAGGTACAAAACGGTCTCAAAATTCCAGCGCATCGTTTCAGTCCTCCTCATTAGCAAAAAGGGAGCTATATTGGCGTAAGAATGGCGTTTGGCAGCAACACGATCCTCGCGCTACCTTTCATAATTTATTCTACCCCCTGAACGACGTAAAGTTACATCGGAAAATGCGTAACGAGATCGCAGTTTTGCCGTGCCGCGGGCGTATCCCAAGGGAGATACAGGCAGGACGCGGCGCCTGCTCTGGCAAAATAATGTCTGACAAAACAATGAAAACACGTTGCCGTTGAATCAGGCATGAATGGCTTTGTGCCATTATTTTGTCGCACATTATTTGTCAAAACTCTTCCAGCGCGTCAAGGGAGCTCAGCTGAAATGCGCCCCCCGCCTTGATCTTTCATCAATCCGGTTACTCAATAGCCTTTTGCGAATCAGAT
>JAPLSP010000097.1 GCA_026398575.1 Candidatus Sumerlaeota bacterium
ATGGATTTTCGACCTTCAAATGCTTGGAAATTGTGCTCTATCATAAGCTTGGCAAACTACCGGAACCGAAATTGACCCACAGATTCTTTTAAGGAACCAAATATTAAATATGCACCGATTAAATATAGCCTCGAGAAATGCTTAATTGAGTTCATTCAATATCTCTATAAGTCAGGCAAACCATTCGAAATTCTAAGAGATGATAAAAAAGATCGCTTTTCAGGCTCTGTTTATTGCAATAATTCAAAGCTTAAATATAGTCCTTGGAGACTACTTGAGCATGGAAGTGAACCGGGAAGCAGAAGATTAAGCGAAAGAGGCATCAAATTTGCCGAAGGCAAATTGGCTGTGCCTGAATCGATACAGAGAGACAGCACGGGTAAAGATTATGAACCTGTCCCTGGCTGCAAAATGATTACCTTGGACACCAAATAGAGAAGAATGCCCCATGATTGGCAAGACGGCGACGGGGCCTAATCTTTGAGGATCAAAACACGAAGCCGCCAAGATTATGACGATGAAATCGAGAAGTCATAGGCTTAGAAGCATTAGCCATAAATCTGAAAGTGAAGAAAGTCTATTTTCTCCATAGGCAGTTTGCCCGAATTGAGTGAAATAGTACTTGATCTACTGAGCAGCTCATTTTCATAATCGTCGGCATATAAAAATATATGCCGACGTTTTGTTCTTTGCCATGAAATCATTTCCCGACAGCATAAATGAAAAACTCAAATCCTGCGGGATAATGAGAACGAGAGATTTTGAAAGGCTCGGGATCTCCCGTTACTATATTTCGGATCTCTGCGAACAAGGCATTCTCAGGCGTATAGGGCGTGGTCTTTATGAACACACAGACTCAGAGTTGACAGGGAATCATTCTCTGGCCGAAGCCTGCAAGCGAATTCCGCATGGTGTCGTGTGTCTTTATACCGCTTTGCGCTTCCATAATCTAACCACGCAAAATCCGGCTGACATCTGGATTGCGATAGATCGCAAGGCTAGGCTGCCCAAGGTTCCCTTTCTTCCAATCAGAGTCGTACGCTTTTCTGGGGAAGCGCTGACCGCTGGCATTCAAGCGTCCATTATCGAAGGCGTTCCTGTGAAGATATATAGCCCAGCCAAAACGGTTGTGGATTGTTTCAAGTACCGCAACAAATACGGGCGCGATGTCGCGATTGAGGCGCTAAAAGATTATCTTTATAATCATAAGCCATTCGATGAAATCTGGAAATACGCTAAAATTTGCCGGATGACGAAAGTAATGATGCCCTATTGGGAGGCAATCTAATGGCCGATGACCCAAGCCCGATTGTCCCCCAGCTTGTCATCCAAGACCTTGGGCGCCGGCCCTATAAGGAAACGCTTGCGCTTCAGCAACGCTTGGTTCAGGAATTGCAGAAAGCGAAATCGGAACCTGGAACTGAAGACTCGGAACTCGGAACTAGGAACTCGGAACTTATCGCGCATGCGCGCGCGTATCTGCTGCTTGTCGAACATGATCCTTCGGTTATCACTTTCGGGCGGCGCGGGCCGACCCAAAACCTCCTAGCCACACGAGAGAGGCTGGAATCGCTGGGGATTGAGTTGCATGAGGCTACGCGCGGCGGCGACGTGACGTGGCATGGGCCGGGGCAATTGGTGGCTTATCCCATCCTGCGGATTGATTCGCGCGGACGCTCGGTTCATGGCTACGTGCGCGATCTCGAAGAGAGCGTCATCCGGCTGCTTGCGGAATATGAAATTGTTGGCGTCCGGCGCGCCGGGATGACGGGTGTCTGGGTTGGCGATGAAAAAATATGCGCCATTGGTGTGGCCGTCAGCCGGTGGGTGACCTACCATGGGCTTGCGCTCAACGTCGCGCCCGATTTATCCGCTTATGAGCTGATCATCCCATGCGGGATTCGCGACTATGGCGTCACCAGCCTTGCGCGCCTTCTGGGGCAGATTCCTGAAATGGCTGAAGTTAAGGAGCGCTTCTGCCGTTGTTTTGCGGGGGTGTTTGGGTTTGGGGCGGCAAAATAATCCTCTTTTCTCAAGGCATACGAATTGCCTATCTAGCGCTTGCGATGGGGCGCAGTGCAATTCTTTCCCATCTCATCAAAAAGCGCGTGGAATCCTGATAGATTTGAGGCAGGCAAACAGGCCAAAAGGTCCGCGCCGCTTTCACAGGATTGACAGTCTCAAGCTCCAAGGGGTCATCTTATGGGTATCCGGGTCAATTATAACTCCGCCACGCTGACCATCCTCCGCAACCTGGATCAGACGAGCAAGTCGCTGGACAAGTCCATGGCGCGTTTGTCTTCCGGCGATCGTATCACGGACGCCGGCGACGATCCTGCGGGTTTGGCCGCTTCTCAGTCCATTCGCGGTGAGATTCGCGGGATTCGACAGAACGTCCGGAACGTGAACGACGGCGTCAGCGTGGCTTCCACGATCGAATCCTCGCTCGCGGATATCACCAACGACCTTCAGCGCATCCGCGAACTTGCGTTGAGTTCCGGCAGCGTGGCGATGACGGACGAGGAACGCCGGTATAACAACGCCGAGGTCGCGCAGCTGCTGGATGAAATTTCCCGCATCGCCTCCACGACGCAGTTCAACGGCCGGTCGCTGCTGGACGGCAGTTACGCCAATGCGCGCATTCAAACCGGCGTGGCTTCGGGACAATATATTTCGCTGACGATTCCGGATATGCGGACGAACACGCTGGGCGCCATTGCCAAAGTTACGGGCACCCAGGCGGTCTCGACCACCGCCATCGCCGGGACGGGCGATTTGCTCATCAATAACGTCAGCGTTCCGGCCAGCGTTGCTGACGGCGTCTCGAGCGTGAATGCCTCCGCCAGCGCCATCGCCAAAGCCAAGGCGATCAATTCGATCAGCGGCCAGACGGGCGTTACCGCCACCGCCGAGAAAAATGTCCTGACCGGCGTGGCGCCGGTCGGCGCCGTCACGCTCAACGGCGTTACAACATCACTGACGATCAATGGCGTGAACCTGGGAACGGTTGTCGTGTCGGCCAATGACGCGACAGGCAACCTTGTGGCCAGCATCAATGCCGCGACGCAGCGGACCGGCGTCACAGCCAGTCTGGGGCCGGGCAATGAGCTGATCCTGACGGCGGCGGACGGCCGCAACATAGACATTCAAGGCACGGGCGGCGCTGCGGCGGCGCTGGGACTGACGGGCGGCGCGGCCGGCGTGACGCAAATGGGGAAAGTCACGCTGTCGTCGAACAAGACGATCGCCGCCGGGGGCACGCTGGGCTTGATCGGATTCACCGGCGGGCAGAGCTCGACCGCGCCGGATGACGCCTGGGCTATGAGCAATGTAAGCGTGGCGACGGCTGACAGCGCGCAAAAGACCCTCGAATCGGTGGATGCGGCGCTGAAGAGTATTCTCGAAACGCGCACGCAAGTCGGCGCTCTGCAAAATCGTTTGACCGATACGGTCAACGGCTTGTCGAACATGATCGAAAATCTGACCGCGACGGACTCGCACATTCGCGACACGGATTTTGCGCTGGAGGCAGCGCAGATGACGCGCGATCAGATTCTTCAAAATGCCGCCACAGCGATCCTGGCGCAAGCTAATGCATTGCCGCACAGCGTGCTGGATATGCTTTTGAGATAGTGGATGGACACGGACCAACACGGACCAACACGGACCAACACGGACCAACACGGACCAACACAGACCAACACAGACCGAAAACCCTGACCCCTGACCCCCGCCCCCTGACCCCTAAAATAATATAGGAGACTCATCACATGAAATTATATGCTTTGCGCCGCTATCAACGCACGCTGGTGGATACGGCTGACCGCCGCGCGACTATTATCTATCTTTATGACGCCGCCATTCGCGCCTGCCGTCAGGCTGCCGAAGCCATCGAAGAAGGCCGGGTCAACGACAAGTGCCGGCATTTGGACCGCGCCTTGATGGGCGTGGTCGAGCTGGCGGGCGCGCTGGATTTCGAAATCGGCGGCGCGCTGGCCATTCGCCTGGTGGCCTTGTACGCTTATCTGATCCGCTCGCTCGTGGAATCCAATGCGGACAATGACGCTGGCAAAGCCCTGGGATGTCTGTCGGTCCTGCGCACGCTGCGCGACGGCTGGGAGCAAGTGGCGAATATGCGCAATCCTCTGAATGAAGCAGGCGCCGCCCCCAGCTACCTCATGGCTTAGGCGATAAACCCTCATCTTTTCCGGCGGCATTGACGCAGACGGCCGAATAATCCTGCCCCCCCAGGAAATGAATCAAGCAGCGCCGCAAGGCTCCAGCGCCGCGCGCATTCCAGAGCGCGGAAAGCATCCGGTAAGAACTTGCGCATCGGAGGATTCATCGAAGGGATGGTTGGATTTTTTTGCGCGCCAGCGGCGTCATCTTGCTTTGGGCGCAACCGGCTGTCAATGCAATTGGGATTCGTTCCCCGTTGGGCTTTGATTGCATGAAGCAATTCCCTTGCTTTCTTTCTCTTCGCGTCCCACAATACCTCTATTGAATTGCGAACGCCATTTGAGGGAGAAGGCGCTCATGGATTTTTTCGTTCTTGCGCAAGCAACCAGCTCGACCTTAATCGAGGCGGCCGCCTCTGTCCCGGCCTCGCCCGCCGGCGGCGTTGACGTAGCCAAAGCCGTCTATCTGTTTTGCATGGTCAGCGGCCTGCTCTGGCTGTTGCTGACGGCGTTTCTGGGGCCTCTGATCGGCGAATTCGGCGGGCACGACGCGGACGTCTTTCATCTGCAGGGAGACATTCACTTTACGCCGTTGAGCCCTTCGGTCATCTCCATTTTCATGGGCAGCTTCGGCGCCGGCGGCTTGCTGGCGATGGGACTGGCCAAGATCAGCTCGCTCCAGGCGCTGCCCCTCGCGATGGCGATGGGGCTGGTGGTCGCCGGATTCATCTATTATTTGATCCGCCATGTGTTCCTCACCGTTCAAGGCGGGATCGAAATGGCCGCCGATGCGCTGATCGGGCTCGAGGCGGAGGTGATCACGAGCATTCCGGAGAAGGGCCTGGGACAGATCACGTTTGCCGGTCCGACGGGGCGGCAGACCGTGGCGGCCCGCACGGAAGACAACACACCCGTGCCGCTGCACAGCGTTGTGGAGATCATGACGTTCTCCAGCTCGCAGGCGGTTGTGCGCCTCAAGCAAGCAGGCCGGGATAAAGCGGCATAGATAGTCTTAAGAGAATTCGGAAGCGCCGCGCATTATTTTGCAGAAGTCGCGCATGCCAGCAAAGTGCGCGCGACCAAGCGATGAGCGACGTTATCCACCATAGCCGCAAACCCTTCGATGGTTCGCACTCCCAATAAAGTCATATCCCCGCTCTCGGCAAAGACGACTTCATCAATCGTTTCGAAACCTTCGGTCTTGACGATCGCATAGCCAACCTCCCGCTCAATGCGTTCGTCGGTGGCGGTAATGAATTTGCTTTTTCTTCTGGGCATGATATCCGCTTTGCGCAGCAAATCACCCGGCAGCCATGTTAACTCGCTTCCCGTATCCACCAGCGCTTTTATCGGCGGAGTGGCCAATTCCTCTTTCTTTGGATTGATGGCTGTCACTGGCAAATGAAACGAGCTCATTGAGGCTTCTCCTTTTCCCGCAATGCACGGTCGAGTGTATCATGCAGCGCGGCGAGCGCGTCAAGAATGATGCGCGCGTGATCGAATGCCAGCGGCGGCAGGGCGTCCAAAGCGAACCACTGCGCTTGCGCCGCGTCGTCCGTCGCCAGAGGCGCCGGCGGCGGATTTCCCGCAAATCCCCAATACGCCGCCGTGATGACGCGCCCGCGCGGATCGCGCCCGGGATCATCATAAAGATTGATGAAGTGGAGCGGCGCGGAATCCAAGCCGGTTTCTTCCTTCAGCTCGCGCCGCGCGGTTTGTTCGAGCGGTTCGTCCATTTCCATGAATCCCCCCGGCAGCGCCCAATGGCCTTGGAAGGGATCGCGCTTGCGCTGAATCAGGAGCAGGACCAACTGCCCTTCGCGAAGGGCGAAGACCGCCGCGTCGGCCGTCATCATGGGACGGGGATAGTCATAGGTATAAGACATGGAAGGCGCCCGGACGTGAGTGATGATAAAACGGAATGCATCCGGATCGGGAAGGATCGCAAACGCGCGTTCTTCTTCAGGGCTTGGTCAGGACGTGATTCCGCACGCTTTCTCCGTTCATGCGGGCGGGGGCTTTGCGCTCCATCTGCGGCTTGGAATTGTTTTCCTCGTCCGGTTCTTCATCGGGGACATCATCGGCCGGGCGGGCGAAAATCATCCGGCCCGCCGACGTCTGGAGAATCTGCGTGATGACGCAGGGAATGTCTTTATTCATATACCGGATGCCTTCTTCCACCACCACCATGGTACCGTCATCCAGATATCCAATGCCCTGGCCTGCTTCGCGGCCTTCTTTGGAAATGAAGACGTTTGTCGCTTCGCCGATATAGGCCACCGGTTTCAAGACGTTGGCCCGCTCGTTGATGTTCATGGCCCGAACCTGGTGGAGCAGAGCGATCTTATAGAGGTTGAAGTCCGTCGTCAGGATTTCGCCGTCAATGTCTTTCGCCAACTGGATCAGCTTCAGGTCCACGTCCGCGATGCCGGGATAGTCCTGCTCGTAGATGATCAGTTTGGTGTCGAAGGTCTTGATCATTTCCAGCGTTTCGAGTCCGCGACGGCCCTTGGCGCGTTTGCGGCTGTCACGCGAATCGGACAGGGCTTGCAGTTCGTAAATGACGAAGGAAGGAACGACAATGGCGCTGCGCACGAAATGCGACATGATCAGGTCTTTGATTCTGCCGTCAATGATGGCGCTGGTGTCCAGGATGGCGGCGGCGCTCTCAACCTTTGGCTCGAACATCGTCAGGGAGGATAAGTTGATTCGATCGGCGTTTTTCAAAGCGAAGATGGCGCCGAAGTATCCCATGATGATGCAGCAAACGATGCGGGCTTCCTCCTGGCGCAGGAAGTTGGGGGGTATGGTCATTGAAACCAGTAATCCCAGGAGCAAGCCGAAAAGGAGCCCCATCGTGGCCAGGAAGATATGCTGAGCCGGAAGAATATCCGTCCCCAGTTCCAGCAACACAAATAGAAGAGACAAGACAAAGCCTATCATCGCCCCTTCGAAGTGATTACCGGAGGTTATGCCAAGCCGGTAGCCCACAAAAGTGGCGCAGGCAATGAAAGCAGCGCGTGTGAAAACCAAGGCGTTCATAAGTAATTAATCGGTCACGCTTTGAAGTAAAATAATAACATTATAAAGACTGAGAAATCAAGCGAATTCTTACAAACGTTTCACGTAAATAAGGGAATATTATGTAGTTAACGGACATTGGTTTCATAGCTAACCCCATTCGTAAAGAACCAAAGC
>JAPLSP010000357.1 GCA_026398575.1 Candidatus Sumerlaeota bacterium
GTCGGAACTCCGTCTCCGAACAAGAACGTCTCGCCGATGTTATAAAACGCCAGCGCCGGCCAGCCGTCCTTGATCATCTTATCATACCAACTGTCGCCGCCAAGTGCACCGCCTGCTTTTAAGAAAAACGCCAGTTCTTCAGAATATTTGGGGCCGCTCGGAGCTTCGTTTTTCACACCCGTTCTGATGTCGGCATGAAGCCTTTCGCCCTTGCGAAATTCTTCCGGCGACATCTGTGAACGCAGCTCTTCCAGTCTTGACCAGCGAAGCCCCTGATCGGCGGCCAGACTAAACCAGAGGTAAGCTCGAGTTCGGTTCTGTGGCGTGTAACGTTTTTCGAAATAGTAGCGACCCATGAGGTAGTGCGCGAAGAGCTGATGCTCTCGGATGAGACAGTAACAGTCCCAGCCGAATTTCCGCTCTTTTTCATCTAACGCCGTTTCATTGAACCTTCGCCTCTCGCAGGAGTTGAAGAAGACGGCCAATCCCGACAGATACGTCCAGCCGTTGAAAACCGGCATCTCCCGATTGGAGGTGCGCACATCAGCCAAAATTCCGCGATAAAGCGCTTCGCCGTCGCGAACCTCGGTCTCAGACAGCTTGAGGTTGGAAATGACCGACTCACCGTTTTCGTCGGGGCGGCTCAACCGCGACCACAGATAGGCGCGCACCTTGTCTGCCGGGATCGATTTGACGCGTTTGCGATAAAATTGTGCGATTTCGTCGTGTATGAAGACTCCAGGGGTGCGAAAACTAAAAAGGATGGCTACTTGCTCGCTCATAATCCGTTTCGAATTGCTGCGGCCACCTGATTTTTCCGCGGCTTCGAATAGCAGCGCCAGTGCCTCCAAATATTTTGCACTCTTGAGCAGAGGAGACGGGTCCAAAAAATCATCCAGCCCTTCCCTTGCTTGCGCGGCGAGCGCAGCTTTCGCCGTGACCAGCGACTCATGCACCATTCCTTGCAGGGCCATCCCAGTGATCGGGTTGGCTGCGACAATCGCATCATCGGACTGCGTGATCAGTGAGAGATTTTTTGAGCCGTCCATGCTTGCCTCGTGGCTTGCCAGAATGCTCCGACGACGCATCCTGCCAAGCGGTAACTCGCCATTGCGGCTAGTGGAACGTCAGTGTGCTGCCGTCCTTCAATTCGGCGGTGAATGCCATGCGCATCGGCACAAAGTTGACTTGCGATGCATTAACGGCCGGTAGCCGTTTGCCCATCGCAAGTGCCATTTCCTGGGCCAATGCTTGGAGAAACGCTCTCGCGAACGGCTCGTGCGAGGTGTCCTCCGGCGCGAAACCGATAGGTACGGCCGGCTTCGGCATGCCGGCGACAAAACTGGGAATCAGCGAAAGATAGATCACAACATCGATGGCATCTGCGAAGTCGCGCCGATGGGCCGTGATGAGATTTGGAAAGCTCGTTGCGTCGATAAATGGCGCCCCTTCGTTCACGAGAAACACGGCGCCGCCCAACGGACGCTTGAGAAATGCGCGGGTGGACTTGATTTGTTTGGCGGCATCTTCCAGCTGTCGTCGAACAGAAACACCTTGGAATTTGCGCCAATAGGCCTGACTCGCCTTTTGGCTGAGTCGGATCACGTCGCCATTCAACTCCGCTTCACCCTTGGCGGCTTGTTCAGCGGAAAATTTTGCAATCCTCTCAACCCGTCCGTCTGCGGTCAGCGGTTCCTGCTCAATCCTCTTGAATTCCAATGCATATTCGCCGACGAGAAAATCCACGGGTTTGACTCTCGGCGGGAATTGCCTGCTGCCATCGAAGGCAGCCCCATGCAGCCGCTGAACGACTCGCCCCGCGAAGCTTTCATCGACGTCGA
>JAPLSP010000547.1 GCA_026398575.1 Candidatus Sumerlaeota bacterium
GCTTGACTTGCAGGAAAGCGGCATGTTATTTTTATCTTTTAGCATAAATTTCCTGGCGCAGATATGAAGCGTGAATCCTGCCGAGGGATAAGAAGAAGACTCTGATGGCTCTCTGCAGATCGGCTGTAATGGTAATTTTCTTCTGCGTTCAACTCGCAGTCGTTTTGCTCGCCGCGAATCCTGCTTCGGCGGAAGAGATAGAAGTTAATTCCGCCGCCTTGGCGACCAAGGCTATTGCTGCGGCGAAGCCCGGCGATGCGATTTGTCTGGCCGATGGTATCTACAAGGATTTTCAGCTGACGATCGAAGGCAAAGACTCGGCGGACCGTCCGATAACCTTCCGCGCCAAGAACTCGGGCAAGGCGACGCTCACGGAGGACTCGGCCTTGACGGTCGGCGGGAAAGGCGTTGTGGTCGAGGGGCTGGTGTTCGATCAGGCATGGCGCGAAGGGGCGATTGTGCTGTTCCGCAGCGCGCAAAACTGCCGCCTCACGGATTGCGCCTTCATCGAGTGCGGAATTCCCAGGAGCACGTTTGGCCGCGCCATTGACATGATCTCCACCTCGACCAGCAACCGTGTGGATCATTGCTATATGCAGGGCAATATCTCGATGGGGATGGGCGTCAAGGTGGGGGAGCCGGACAACCTCGGCAACGTCGGCAATACCTTCGACCGCAATTATTTCCGGGACATTGTTCATCGTTCCTCGAACGGGCAGGAATCGGTGCAGTTGGGGCAGGGAGGATTCGGCGATACCGCTGTGCGCGCGATTGTGGAGTTCAACCTCTTCGAACGCGCCAACGGCGATCCGGAGATTATCTCCAATAAGTCCGCCTATAATATCATGCGATACAACACCTTCCGCGACTGCGACTACGGCGAGTTGACGATTCGCGGCGGGAAGCACACGCGCGTTGAAGGCAACTTTTTCTTCGGCTGCAAAGGCGGCGTCCGCGTATATGGCGCCGATCATCAAATCGTGAACAACTACATGGAGGGATGCGAACGCGGCATCACGCTGCCATTCGGCGATAGCAACCACGAGCCGGCCTCACGCATTCTTATTGCCCACAACACCATCGTCAACGCCGCCAAAGTGGGGCTTGGCGCCGGAACCACCGCGCCGGCGCCAACAAAATATGGCGCGCCTCCCCCTGCCTCCCCTCCGCCTCCCAGGCCTTCGCCAAAGGAATCGCGCTTTGCGAATAATATCGTGATCAGCGCAAAAGGCGCGCTGGTTGACTCCGTCGCCGAGAAGAGTCTGGTATGGGAACAAAACATTGTCTTTGCGCAGGGGAAGGCCAAGGCGGGACTCAAAGACGCCGGCGTTATCGAGCAGGATCCCAAGCTTGAAAAAGTGGATGGACTGTGGCGTCTGCCGAAAACCGCCAGCCCGGCCATCGGAAGCGCCAAGCCGGTGAAGGACCTTGTTTTGTCCGATGACATTGACGGCCAGCCGCGTAAAGGCGCCTTGGACGTCGGCTGCGATCAGGTGAGCGACGCCCCCATCCTGCGCCGTCCGCTCGAACCCAAGGATGTCGGCCCTGCATGGATGAAAGGCGATCCCTCGTGTATCAAGCGGATCGCCAATCCCAAACCAATTCCGCCCGTTGAGAAAGCCCCGGCAAAGAAGAAAAAATAGAAAAGAAACGTCATCCACACCAAAGCCCCAAGGAGGCGCCCAATGAAACTCAGCAACGCCGCAACCGCACGACTCGGAGTATGCGCCGCAATGATCGCCGCTGCGCTCATGATCAACGGATGCACGCTGAAAATGTCATCGTCCGACTCGCCCTCCTCATCCTACTCCTCCACATCATCGTCTTCCGCCGCATCATCCAGCGGCGCCTTCAATGGGCTTGAGACGAACCTGAGCAACCTGTCCCGCTTGTCCAGCGCGCAGTCGCGCTCGATCAGTCCGGAGAATTTCACCGGCGAAAAAGGCAAGGCCGCCATGGCCACCGAGGGAACCGGCAAGGGCGCCGCGCGCGACCTGGGCCAGGGCTGGAAGGTCTCGCCGTCGGTCCGCATCAAGGCCAAAACCACATTCACGATGGGCGAGATCGAAGGCCCGGGCTGCATTCAGCAAATCTGGATGACGCCGACGGGCAATTGGCGGCATTCGATTCTCCGCTTCTATTGGGACGGCGAAACCGAGCCATCGGTCGAATGTCCCGTGGGCGATTTCTTCGCGTGCGGATGGGGCAGCTATTGCCAGATCAACTCGCTGGCCGTGTGCGTCAATCCCGGCAGCGCGTTCAACTGCTATTGGCAGATGCCGTTCCGCAAGAAGGCGCGCATCACGATGGAAAACATAGACGACAAGGATATGATGCTCTACTATCAGATCAATTATGCGCTCGCTCCCGTTCCGGATGACGCCGCGTACTTTCACGCGCAGTTCCACCGCGAGAACCCGCTCAAGACCACGGGCCTTTATACCATCCTCGACGGCGTCAAGGGGCAGGGCCAGTTCGTCGGCGCGTACATGGCATGGGAAGCGCGCAGCCCCGGCTGGTGGGGCGAGGGCGAGATCAAGTTCTACATGGACGGCGACAAGGAATTCCCGACCATCTGCGGCACGGGCACGGAGGACTACTTCTGCGGCAGCTACGACTTCTCCGTCCGCGAAGCCCGCCAGCTCTTCCCCAGCGGCGAGACAACGACAACGAAAATATATCGAACCTTCTCCACCCCCTACACCGGCCTCGCGCAGGTATTTCCCCCTGACATCTTCGGCGTACCCGGCCAACGCTTCGGCCTCTACCGCTGGCACATCACCGATCCCGTCCGCTTCGGAAAAGATTTGAAGGTGACCATCCACGCCCTCGGCTGGCAAACCGGCCGCCGCTATTTGCCATTGGAAGACGACCTCGCCTCGGTAGCCTACTGGTACCAATCCGAGCCGCATGCCAAGTTCCCTGCTCTGCCAGGCAAGGAGACGCTTGCGATTGCGCCAATTTCGGTCGTGCAGCCCAAACCGGCGGCGAAATAAACTGGCAGATGAGATAATGAGATGAAGACCAAAGATCGCTATCTGAAGTATGTCCGCTGGAGCGACGAAGACTCGCTCTATATAGGTTGTTGCCCCGACCTCTTCCCATGGGGAGGCGTGTGCCACGGCGCGACGGAAGAAGAGGCCTATCATCAACTCACGGAATGCGTGCGCGAAGAAATCGAAGAACTATGCCGCGAAGGCAAGTTTCTGCCTGAACCCGCAACCCGTCCCATGCGGGAAGCCGTGATGGCTTGATGCTTTAAGCCGCGAATTCCCTTTGGATCGGGAACGGAAGCTTGGGGGCGGCGGCTTGGCACAAGTCCAGGCGCCTGCCGTACCCGAATCTCGCATCTTCTTCTATGTGGCGTCGGATAGTAGGCCGCTCCGCTCCGCCGGACGGCC
>JAPLSP010000381.1 GCA_026398575.1 Candidatus Sumerlaeota bacterium
CAGTGGCGCTCCCAGTGGCGTCTTGCTTCTAATCGGAATCCTTGGCGAGCATGAAGAACCGTCTCATGCGTTGAAGCAGATCGCGCTGGGCGGTTACGGTTCGGTTGCGCATCGCTTCCTCGGTCAGGCCCGCCGTCGTGGCGTCGAGTTCCATCCGGCGCCTCGCTAGCAGGAGCGACATCGCCTCGGCGATTTCCGGACGGCGTTCGAGCGTTTCGGCGAAGGCGGTCTTGTCGAGCCGGTATGAAACCACGTCCTTCAGCGCCGTGACGGTCGCCTGCCGCGCCTCGCCCGTCATCAGGCCCATCTCGCCAAAAACGTCGCCCGGATGCAGCGCGGCAACCTGCTGGCTTTCGCCGGTGGGCAGCGACACGCTCACGGCGGCGTCGCCGCGGGTCATGATATAAAGGTGATTGGCCTCGGCGCCCTGGCGAGTGATGACTTCGCCTCGCCGGAAGGGCGCCACGGCAAGCCGCGCCGCCAGTTCGCTCCGCTCTTCGTCCGTCAGCGGCTGGAAGATGGCGGCGCCATTCAGCGCCGTCATCCGCCGCTGCATTTCCTCCTGGCGCTTGAGCCGGTCGCGCGTGCGGCCTTCCACCGTCATGAAGACATTTTGGGTCGGGAAGGCAAGGCCCATGCCCGCCCGTTGCAGCGCGACCAGGATGCGGGCGCGGATTTCCGATTTGGTCGCCTCGACGTAGGTGAGATCGCTCAGCCAATAGCGCACGGCGTATTGCGCGGCGCTCGGGGTGAATTCAAACAGGATGCAGTCGGGGCGCGGTTCGGGGGCGACGTTGGGGATCGTCTCTTTGCGGAGCGCCTTCTCAACGGCCTCGATGACGTCGTGCGGCGCATGATTCAAATCCACGTCGAAATTGACGCTCATGCGGCGCTGCGCCGGCTTGCCGCCGCGCCGCCCGAGGACCCGCACCTGCGACTTCATCACGACGCTGTTGGGGATGATGATCGTGTCCCAGTCGCGCGTCTCGATGGAGGTGTGCCGCCAGCGGATTTCGCTCACCAGCCCCTCGACGTCGTTGATGCGAATCCAATCGCCCACGCCGATGGTCCGTTCGAGTTGCAGCGCCATGCCGCCCATGATGTTGCCGAGCGTTTCCTGGAGGCTGAAACCGATGATCGCCGTGACGATGGCGCTGGTGGCGATGATGCCGCTGAGGTTCACGCTGTGCCGGCTCAGCAGGAAGAGCGCCGCGGCCAGGTACGACAGGCCCAGCATAGTGTCGCGCAGGATCGGCGGCGGTTGCAGCCCCTCCCACTTCAGGAGGACGCGGAACACCAGCACGCCGGCCAGATTGATCGCGCCGATGGCGAGGCACAATTGCGTGGCGAAATGCAGCCAGCGATAGCTGGACGCCGCCGGTTCAACGCCGCGATCCAGCAGATACGCGCAGACCAGCACGCCCGGCAGCGAAAAGAAAACCAGCGCCACCGCCGCGCGAAGCCGCGGACGCGATTCGGGATCGAGCAGCGCCAACACAAGCGCGGCGGCAACGGCGCCCAATATCGCCCAGTGATAATGCCCGCCCAATCCCGCCGCGGTTTGAATGTATTGCCAGAAGATCATTTCCTGTAAGGCTCGCGCAACATAAAGTATGCTGATCGAAGCAGGATTCCCATACGATGAGCCGCTTAACTAACGGCGCAATTAATGGATAGATTCGCCTGCGCTACAAGCGGAATTTTGGGCGCCCTAATTTGCTTGCGTCCATTAGCGTCAATCAGCGGTCGCATCGCCGCTACAACCACTGATTGACGCTAACAGACGCCAAAGAACTGCGGCTGAACGAACACCAATTCCTCACTGAATTTGCCCTTGAGCCGCTCAATGATACCAAATACCTTGTGGCACAGTGAATTCAATCAGCGAGTCTGCTTCTCATGAGATTGACCGGCATCATCTGGCTGCGGAATATCGTTGACAAGCTGGAGGCGAAGCATAACGTTACCACCGGCGAAATCGAAGAGGCATTGGATTCCGCCAGGCACTTTGGATTGGTTGAAAAAGGCGACGTGGAAGGCGAAAATCTATATGCCGCAAGGGGCCGAACGCAGGCAGGGCGCTATCTTATCATCTTCTTCATCCTCAAGACATCTGGCGAGGCGCTGATTATCAGCGCCAGGGACATGACCCGAAGAGAGCGACGGAACTATGGCAACCGCTAAGAAAACGCGCGATCCAATCCCTGAGCACTTCAAGAGCATCGAAGAGGCGGGCGAGTTCTGGGATACGCATGATCTGACCGACTACCTGGACCAGACTCGCCCGGTTCAACTTGATGTTGACCTAAAGACCCATCGCTATCTCACGGCTCTGGAGCCCGAGCTGGCCCAACAACTCCTCGCTCGCGCCCGTCAACGCGGCGTCTCCACTGAAACGCTCATCAACGTCTGGCTGAAAGAAAAACTCGACAGCACCGCATGAGTATCCCACCGAAAGAGTTCCGCTGAATTGCTATTAGCGTTACTTGGCATCCATTAGCCCAACTTTGACATCGCGCTACTTATTTTGACGAAATTTCAGCCCCTAATCGGTCCTAAGTTCAATATTCTCAATAGGTGTCTCTTCATAATTTTCAAAATAGTGACGAATGGATTGCATTTTTCCCTTGACGGA
>JAPLSP010000154.1 GCA_026398575.1 Candidatus Sumerlaeota bacterium
GGACGGCCACAGCGCGCCAAGGCCGTCCGACGGAGCGGGACGGCCTACCATGCGGCGCCAAACTGGACAAATCCTTCCTTTCTTTTCCCAGCGACAAAGATCTTGCGCCTAAAAAGTAGCTGCGCCGCGAGGCGCACTCTGCCTGCGCCGCATGGAAATATTCCGATGGACTGCCGCAACAATCAGATGCAAAATGACCATGTAAGTTTTGACAGTCTTTGTGATTCTATCCCAGACGCGGATATAGGAAGGAAAATGGTTATGGAAATTTTAAGCGATCATTCCTGCAAAGATGAATCCTCCGGTGATTCGGCATCCGGCGGCTGCGCCTGCGGTTGCGGCAGGCGGGAATTTTTGGTCGGAGCGGGCGCGGCGCTGGGCGGGATCGCGCTAGGGCTGCTCGATGTTGCGGCGGCGGAGAGCGAGCCATCAGCGCGCCCGGCGAAACAAGGCGCAACCGTGCGCGTGGCTTTCCTCTTTCCGCCCTCAACGGCTTTCTCCGAAAAACCGGAAGGCTGGTGGAGTTGGCCGGGCAACGACTATGGCGCCGAGGCGCGGCAGAAACAGTATCTGACGCAGCTGCAAAAAATGGAAAAGAAACTTGGCGTGAAAATCGCCGCCGAGGAGAAATCCATCGCGAGCAATGAAGACGCGCAACGGCTGGCGCAATCTCTGGAAACTGACAAACCAGACGGATTGCTGTTGGTCATGTTCTACAACAACAGCCTGCCGCAGGCCGATCTGCTGTTGAAGGCGGCCGACAAACTTGGCATTCCCGCGATCTTCTATATCGGGCTGGGTGTGAAGCACGGCCCCATCACCCCCTTCCGCCGTCCCGGCGTTTATTTCATTCAATCGCTCGAAAACTTCGAGGCTATCGAATACGGCCTGCGGATGATCAACGCCAAAAAGCTCATGAGCCAGAGCAAGCTGCTGAGCGTCACCGAAGCGCCGCAGCCGCGCGAAGGCATCGAGGCGTTTTTTGGCATCAAAGTGCGCGTGATCCCTTTTGCGAACTATGCCGATGAATTCCAAAAGGTCGTCCTCGGCAAGGAGACCCGGCGGCGGACGAAGGCGCCGATGGCGTGGCGATGAACTGCCTGCGCCGAGGCATGCTCAAGCCGTGCATGAGTTTCGCCGCGCTCAACAGCGCGCTGATTCCGGCGGCCTGCGAGAATGATCTGATCGCCGCCTATACGCAGATGCTCGGCCAATTGCTCACCGGGCGCCCCGGCTTCCAGCACAATCCCGCTTTCGAAACCGAGCGCAATCATTACTACGGCTCGCATTGCACGTGCGCTCCAAAGCTGCACGGCCCGGACGGCGATGATACGCCTTATCTGCTGCGCCGCTTCGCGCATACGAACGAAGGCAGTTGCGCGATCCAGGTTTTCTGGAAGGAAGGCGAGCCGGTGGCGATGATGCGTTATTATCCGGGCGACCCAAAACTGAAAGATAAGGCGCCGGCGCTGGACGTGTATGCGGGCAAGGTTTATAAGTCGCATCCGATGCCGCCGGCGGGCGGATGCACGACAAACGTCGAGATCGAAATCACCGACCGCTCGGACGCTTGCATGGTCAAGGGCCATCATAACGTTCTGTTCTGCGGCGACTATGCGCGCCAATTCCGCCTCTTCGCCCAGCTCCACAGAATGCGCCTGGCCGAGACCGGCTTCAAAGGCTTCGACAGCGAAGATCAGCAGAGGCTTATCAAAAATGAGGACAAAGAATAATGATTGTCAAGATAATGCTGTTGCTGGCGCTGCTGGGCGTATGTCTGCCTTCATGGGCGGACGAGATCAAACATCGTTTTCTGGCCGTGGATGAATCGCGGGATCAGCTGCTGTATGTGGACCAGACGGACCCATCGAAGGATTGGGCGATCAAGCTTCCTGCAAAGCATCGCGACATTCAGCTCATCGGGAAGAATCAGGTGATGCTCAGTTCGCCCGATGGCTATCGCGAATACGATCTGGCCGACCGCAAGATGGTCAAGGAAGTGAAAGGTTATGCGGGCGCCATGTCCGCCAGACGGTTGCCCAACGGGAATACCATCCTTGCCCGCAATTTTGAAGGAGTAACGGTCTGTGAGCTCAGTCCCGACGACAAAGTGATCCGCAAGGTCAGCTTCAAGGGATTTGCCACGCGCGTCGTGCGGCTGTCTCCCAAGGGAACTTTGCTCTTTGGCAGCGGCGATCAGACCTTGGAAGGCGACTGGAACGGCGAGGTGAAGAAGATCACTGTCCCGGGCCCCAAGGCTTGGGCCTATCAGTCGCTGCGCAAGCCTGACGGCAATTTGCTGGTGAGCGGCGGATACAATCCCATCATCTTCGAGTTCGATCCGGATGGGAAAGTGGTCAAAAAATGGGGTGGCAAAGAAACGCCGGATGGAAAGTCCCTTGGGTACTATTTCTTCGGCGCAATGCAGGTTTTGAAGTCAGGCGATCTCATGGTCTGCAACTGGACGGGCCACGGCGCGCAAGACAGCACGAAGGGGGTGCAGATTCTTCAGTTCAATCCGGCGGGGCAGGTGGTATGGAAATGGCATGATCCCCAACGCGCAGGCAGCATTCATGGCATAATCGTCCTCGACGATCTCGACACATCCGTGCTCAACGATGATGTGTCCTCAGTTCTCGGTCCGGTGAAATAGGAAGCCATGTTCATCCAAGCAATGCGCCGCAATGGCGCATCGCCAAAAAGTCATATAACATTGCGAGGTGGAAAATATGAATACCGTCGGTCGTCGCAATTTTCTAAAGATGGCGGGATTGGGAATCGCGGGCGCCTCTTTGTCATCCTTGCCGTCCTTGTTGTCCTTGCAGTCGTTGGCGCGAGCCGCGGATGCCCCGACGGCATCTTCCCGCAAACCAAATTTCCTTCTGATTCTTGCGGATGACATGGGATTCTCCGATCCCGGCTGCTATGGCAGCGAGATTGCCACGCCTAATCTGGATCGCCTTGCCGCCGGAGGCGTGCGATTCACGCATTGCTATTCGACGGCGCGATGCTGGCCTTCGCGCGCGTGCCTGCTGACCGGATATTACGCGCAGCAGGTCCGGCGCGACGCGATGCCCGGCATGAGCGGCGGCACGGGAGGAAAACGGCCTGCCTGGGCGCGTCTGCTGCCGGAGATGCTCAAACCGCTGGGCTATCGCAGTTATCACTCGGGCAAATGGCACATTGACGGCAAGCCTGCCGATGGCGGGTTCGACCAGGTTTTTGAATATAGCGACACAGACCATCATTTCTTGTCGCCCAAGACGCTGGCGGGAATCGAGCCGCCGCTGCAAGCCTCCAAATCCTCGGAGGGTTACTACGCGAGCACGGCGATTGCGGACCATGCCATTCGCTATCTGCGGGATCATGCCGAAAAATTTGCGGACCGTCCTTTCTTCCAATACCTTGCATTCACGGAGCCGCATTTCCCGATCCAGGCGCTTCAGGAGGACATCAACCGCTATCGCGACCGCTACAGCCAAGGCTGGGACGCGATCCGGCGCGCGCGATGGAAGCGGATGACCGAGATGGGCTTGATCAATTGCGAACTATCCAAACCCGATCCGGATATCATACCCAACTGGAATCTCAAGCCGGAACAGATGAAAGAACGCATCGGGGCGGGCGAGGTTCCCAAATCTGTCCCCTGGGATACGCTGACGGATGAGCAGAAGCGGTTTCAGGCGACCAAGATGGCGATTCACGCGGCGATGGTTGACCGCATAGACCGTGAGATTGGCCGCGTGCTGGATCAGCTCAAAGCGATGAACGCGCTCGATAACACCGTCATCATGTTCGCCTCCGACAACGGCGCCAGCGCCGAACAGATGATCCGGGGCGACAGTCACGATCCCTCGGCGCCCCTGGGATCGGCCAAGTCATTCGTGTGTCTGGGGCCGGGTTGGTCCACCTCCTCGAACACTCCATTCCGCCTGCACAAGGTCTGGGTGCATGAAGGCGGCATTTCGTCCCCGTTCATCGTTCATTGGCCTGCAGGCATTGCGGCGAGGGGAGAGTTGCGGCATGACGCCGTCCACTTCATTGACGTGGCGCCGACGCTCGTGCAACTGGCGGGCGGAAAATGGCTGGAGCAATGGGATGGCAAACCGGTCCCGCCGGCGCCCGGAAAAAGCCTTGCGCCGGCGTTCGCGAAGGATGGCGCCGTCAAGCACGAGTATCTCTGGTGGTGCCACTCGGGCAATCGCGCGATTCGCATGGGAGACTGGAAGGCGGTGTCAGTGGGCGCCGATGGCCCCTGGGAACTCTATGATATGCGGACGGACCGCTGCGAATCGAAAAATCTCGCGGACAAGAATCCGGAAAAGGTCAAGGAATTATCGGAGCGGTGGATGAGTTGCGTGGAGGATTTCAAGCGAGTGGCTGCGGCGGATGGTGAAACATCGCAAACGGTCAAACGTCAGGCGAGAGCGAAGAGGCAGGAGTGAAAATGATATGAAACGAAGTGGAATGAATTTTGGCGCTGGGCTATCTGAAGATGGGACTACAAGCGCCAACTAAAGTTGGAACTAC
>JAPLSP010000424.1 GCA_026398575.1 Candidatus Sumerlaeota bacterium
ATTCTGGATCTGAGCGTGGGAGCTTTCCGTCGAGCGTTGCGCTGTGTAGTGTTACATATCAGTCGGGCGGCCGCCACGCTGGTTCTGCGCAGGCCATATCACCATCAATAGCATCATCCTTTCGTTCATGCTTGTCGCCCCATTAATTTGGGCGATGCGAGATTACGGCGAGGTATCTTTTTAAATTCTGCTTATGGGACAAACCATGAAAACTCTTAACATCTTTCCAGTCGCAGCTCTTTGGAGTCTCGCTATGTTCGCCGATTGCGCCATTGTGGAAGCGGAAGCCAAAGGCGCCGCCAATGAGGATGGCGCCACGACCGGTTTTGATACCCGCCCGGAAGGGCCGGCGGTGGAAGGGATTCAGGTTGTTGGCGACGGGATCACATTCGCGCTACGGGGTGGCAAGGACGTGTTCCAGGTGAATTTCCCGGCCTCTGGCGCCAAGCCTGCGGCGGTTTTTTCATTCAAAGAGGCCGACATCAACGACCGGCTCGGCATGGCCATTGACATCGCGAACGCGGGCCGCCAGCCCGTGCGCGTTTATGCCGATCTGAACGGCGACACGTGGGTGCGTGGCTGCATCGCGGTGGAACCCGGAAAACAGGGAACGCTTTATGTGTTCGCGCGGCGCAAGAAACTCGCGGCCGGCGTGACGGAGCTGTTCCCCGGCATGCACGGAGTCCCCGGCGGCAAGATGTCGCTTTGGGCGGGGATCGAGGAGCCCATCATCGCGAAGCAACTCAGAGTCTTCATCGTGAAACCCGCCGCTGACGCCAAGATTGAGGCGCGCAACATCCGGCCTTTCGGCTCATCGAAAATTCCCGACCTAACGAACTTCTTCCCCTTCATAGACCGCTATGGCCAATACAAGCACAAGGACTGGCCCGGCAAGACGCATTCGGACGCCGACCTGAAAGCGGCGCGCCAGCGCGAGGATGCGGACTTGGCGGCGCATCCGGCGCCGGATGAGTTCAATCGCTACGGCGGCTGGGCCAAAGGTCCGCAACTGAAGGCCACCGGTCATTTCCGCGTAGAAAAGCGCGAGGGCATGTGGTGGCTCGTTGATCCGGACGGCCGGCTCTTCTGGTCGCATGGCCTCGACGTGGTTGGGACGACGATCGCGACGCGCACGCAGGGACGCGAGCGCTTCTACGAAGATCCCGCGCCGATGGGCAATTTCCTCGCGCGGAATCTGCAGACGAAATATGGCGACAACTGGCGCGAGCTGGTGAATGACCGCCTCCTGCGGCGTCTGCGCAGCTGGGGCATGAACACGCTGGGCGCCTGGTCGGACCGCGATCTCGCGCAGAAACAGAAAATTCCCTACACTCTGGCGCTCTCCTCCGCGGAGCGCGGCGGGCGGATTGATCCCGACAGCGCCGCGTGGAGCCGGACATTGCGGCAAAATCTTACCGCCGCCGCCGCGCGCGCCAATAGCGATCCGTGGTGCATTGGATTTTTCGTGGACAATGAAATCCACGTCAGCAGCGATCCCGCTTGGTGGGAGCGCTATTACCGGCAGGTGGGCGCGGCGGCGAAGGAGTTCATGCCCAACAAGCTCTATCTCGGCAGCCGCCTGGATTATCACGACTGGCCCGACGTGGCGGAGGCGCGGAAGGAAATCGTTCGCCATGCCGCGAAATACTGCGACGTGATCGGCTTCAACTTCTACAAGCTCACGCTCGATGACGTTGCGCTGCCGGAGGGCGTGGACCGCCCGGCCATCATTGGCGAGTTTCATTTCGGCGCCCTCGATCGCGGACTGTTTCACACCGGATTGCGCAGCGTCCTGGATCAGAAGCATCGCGCCGAGGCTTATCGCCATTACGTCGCCGGCGCGCTGCGGAATCCGGCGATTGTCGGCGCGCACTGGTTCCAGTGTTACGATGAGCCCACGACCGGCCGCTTCGACGGCGAGAACTACCAGATCGGTTTTCTGGATAATTGCGACACGCCATATCAAGAAACCATCGCAGCCGCCCGCGAAGTCGGCGTCCAGATCTATGCCATCCGCGCCGCCAAGGAATAGGCCGATCCTATTGGCTAGCTTGCTTGGCGCTCTGACTCAGAATTACGATCACGAATTTTTGTCTAAGGGATGATTTCAGAAACAATGAATCCTCATGGCTTCTTGTTGGCGCCTGCTTTCTTGCGCTTGGGCGCTGCTTGGGTTTCGGCGGCAGGTTTTCCGGCGGCAGTATTATCGGCGGCGGCATTGTCGGTGGCGGCTTTTCCGGCGGCAGCCGCCTTTCCGGCGGGGGGAGCGCTTTCATCTTTGTAGAGCGTGCGCAGGCGCGTGAGTTCGGTTTTCGTCTCCGCCAAGGTTGCCGCGTATGACGGATCGTCATAAACGCTTTTCATCTGCTTAATATCTTTTTCGAGGTCGAAGAGTTCCCATTCGTTGGTCTTGGGGAAAAACACGAGCGTATGGCGCATCGTGCGGACGCCGTATTGCTCGGGGACGCCGTGGCCGGGGTCGTAGTAGTGATAGTAAATGCTCTTGCGCCAGTCAACGGGGGTCTCGCCGCGGAGGATGGGGACGAACGAGCGGCCATGCAAACCCTCGGGGGTCTTGCCGCCGGCGATTTCCATGAACGTGGGGGCATAGTCTATGTTCTGGATCATCGCGTCGGGACGCGCGCCCGCCTTCACGACGCCGGGCCAGCGGATGACGAACGGCATGTGGACCGATTCCTCGTATATCCAGCGCTTGTCGAACCATCCGTGCTCGCCGTTATAGAAGCCCTGGTCCGAGGCGTAGATGACGATGGTGTTCTGATCCAGTCCCGTCTTCTTGAGGTAGTCCAGATAACGCCCGACGCTGTCGTCCACGGCCTTGATGCAGCGCATGTAGTCCTTCATGTACTCCTGATACTTCCAGCGCGTCAGGTCCTGTCCCTGGAGGCTGGCTTTTTCAAATGCCTCGTTGCGCGGACCGAACGCCGCCTGCCATTCCTTCTGATCGGCTTCGGACATACGGGCCCATTCTCCCGCTGGTTTGTCCGCTTTCACAACCTTGAGATCGGAGGGGAGGGTCATGTCGCGCCCGATTTCCATCTTCTGATTGTGCGCAGGCGTGGCGCGGCCAGCATAGTCGTCGAAGAGCGTCGGCGGTTCGGGAACCTTCACGTCGGCCAGCCAACGATAATAGCGCGTTGGCGGCTGCCACGGACGATGCGGCGCCTTGTGGTGGACTTCCAGCAGGAACGGTTTCGTGGCGTCGCGCTGTTCGAGCCACTTGAGGCCCATGTCCGTGAGGACGTCGGTCGTATAGCCGGCAACCGATTCCTTTCCGTCGGGCCCCTGAAAATCCGGCTTCCAATAGGTTCCCTGTCCCGGCAACAGGCGCCAGTAGTCGGTGTTGGTTGGCGTATTGCCGAGATGCCATTTGCCGATGATCGCCGTCTGATAGCCCGCCTCGCGCATGCTGGCCGGATACATCCACACGCCCGGGGTGACGGGTTGCGTGAGATTCCGGACGCCGTTGGCGTGGCTGTGGAGGCCGGTCAGGATCGCCCCGCGGCTCGGCGAGCAAAGCGAGTTGCAGCAGAAGCTGTTGCGGAAGAGCGCTCCCTCGGCGGCGAGGCGGTCTATGTTCGGCGTGACCTTTTGTTCGCGGCAAAACGGCGCAAGCCAGGTGTCGTAAGCGCCGATCGTCTGAAGCGAGTGATCGTCCGAGAAGATGAACAGGATGTTGGGACGCTTGGCGGATTCCGCCGCAGGGGCAGAGACGGGAATCTTTCCCGCCAACGCCACGCCCGCCGCGCCCAGTCCCGCCACTTTCAGAAATTCGCGCCGATCGAGGTTGCTCATTTTTTTGTCCTTTCGATTTTATACCTAGTCGTTCCAAGCCGCGATTTCAACAATGCTTTCTGTCCTTAACGACAAATGCAATGCGGTCAGGAGCAGCGCCAGCTTTTGGAGTAAGGTGGCTCGCCGCCTTCTTTTTGGCGCCAAGGCCATTGAATCGCCACAAAAAAGGCGGCAAGCCACCTTACTCCAAAAGCTGGCGCTGGTCCTATCCGCACTGTGCTTCCCTTCACTGCGTGAATTCTCCGAAAGGCCGCGGGAATTTTGCCAGTTCTTTTTTCAGCCGCTCTTTCATATCCGCCAGGACCTTCGCGCAATCGGAATTCTTTGCGAGGTTGGTTTTCTCCATCGGATCTTTTTCCAGATCGTAAAGCTGATCGGCGTCCCAATAGCCGGGATGATTGGCTTCGGCTACTTTCTGCAAGTCGAAGACGGTGTCCATGTGATACGGCTTGCGATCAAGGCTGTTCGAGCGGATGGCTTCCTGCATCGCGGCGGTATAGCGGAGGGCGATGTATTTCCATTTGCCATAGCGGACGGCGCGGGTGTGGCCGACCTCGAGCATCAAGGTGTCGCGCCAGGGGGCGTCGGGGCCGGCCAGCATTGGCAGAAGACTCTGGCCGTCCATGCGCATTCCGGACGGAGGCTTGACGCCGCAGGCGTCGAGGATGGTCGGGGCAAAATCTACGTTGGCGATCAGCTTGTCGGAAACGACGCCGGCAGGGACGCGGTTTTTCCAGTTCAACAGGCAGGCGGTGTTTGCGCCGCCGTCGTAGCATGTGCCTTTGCCTTTGACGGTGCCGTTGTCGCTGAAGAAGAGGAAGAGGGTGTTGTCGGCCAGCCCCAGGTCTTCCAGCTTTTTGACGATGGCGGCGACACCGTCATCGAGCCAAGTGGCCGCGGCGGTGTTCGGCTCGAAGCCGGCCTTCTGAACGCGCGGCGCGATAGATTCGCGAGGCGCCTGAACCTTTGGAAGCTCGGACAGCAAACCGGCGGGAGTCATGCGCTTGTCGCCCGGAATTGACTGGAGGGGATTCGGGCCGTGTTGCAGGGTGGTGCAAACATGAAGGAAAAATGGCTTGTCCTTATACTGATCAATAAAATCAAGGGCGCCCTTGGTGACCCATTCCTGATTGTGCAGAGTCAGCGCGTCGAATTTATGGTCTTTGAGATTGCCGCGATAAACGCTCGCTGCGTAGTCGAAGCCGCATTGTTTGATGTACTGGATGATGCGCTGCTGATTTTCGGCGAGGATTTTTGCGATCTCTGGGTCTTCGAATTTGCCGTCAATCGGATACTTTACCAGCGCAGGCCCGCCGGTGTGCCACTTGCCGACAAATCCGGTGGCATAGCCGGCGTCGTGAAGGGCGCGGGCGACATTGGGCGTCTCGCTGGTGATCTGCACATTGAATCCGATGTTCGATTGAGTTCCCGCGGGAGAGGCTTTGGCAAAAAAGGGATCCTGCGAACGGCTGGCGTATTGTCCGGTGAGGCAGACGTAACGGCTGGGAGTGCAAACACTGTGGACGGTATAGGCGCGGGTGAAACGAACCCCTCCGCGAGCCAGGCGATCAATGGCGGGCGTGAGAACCTTGGCGCCATAGCATCCGAGCGTGTCAGTGTTTTGGTCATCGGTGAGGATGAAGACGACGTTGGGACGCTTGCCCGGCTCGGCTGCCTGCGCCCGAAATGCGCTGGGAAGCGCGGATGCCGCCAATCCCGCTCCCGCCAGTTTCATGAAACCGCGCCTATCGAGTGTGCTCATTTTAAGGTTCCTTCCATTCGATGCCTTTACGCTCTGAGTCGCAAATTCACCAGCGCATTTTTCCACAAGGGATAACTGTAATGCTGTCGGAATCGGCGCCAGCTTTTATCCGCATTATACTTATCCTTTGGTTTTTCATGTGTGGGCTATTTCTGTTTCATCGTGGAAGCTGGGAAAAAGTCGGTGAGAAGCTTGGCGAGGGTGGTACGCTCCGCCGCGTGTTCCGCCGATTCCACCAGATTATTCATCTCATAGGGATCGCTTTGCAGATCGAAGAGCAACCAGGGTTGCAGATCTTTCGATTCTTTGTCGCGGTTGGAAACCAGTTTGAATTTTCCGCGACGAACCATGTGCCAGCGCTGGCTGCTATGGTTGCACTCGGAAAACACGGGGATTTCGGGCAGAGGGACGCCGCCGGCCAGAAACGGCGCGAGGCTGCGCCCGGCAAGAGCGAATTCCGGACGCGGCGCGATCCCGAGCCAATCGAGAATGGTTGGATACATATCCACGCTGCAGACAGGCGTTGCGCAGACGCGGCCTGCGGCGCTTCCCATCGCTCCGCTTGGTACGCTTCCCGTCGCTCCGCTCGGTACGCTTCCCGTCACCATTCCCGCTGCGACTTCTGCTGCGGCTTTGGGTGCGCGCACGATCAGGGGGATGCCTGCCGATTCCTCGTAAGGCAGGGTCTTGTTCTTCAGGCCATGGCTTCCCTGCATGTCGCCGTGGTCCGAGGAATAGAAAACCAGCGTGCTGTCGGCGAGGCCCAGCTGGTTGAGCGTTTCGAGGATGCGGCCCACGCCGGCGTCAATCTGCGTGCATAAGGCGTTGTAGAGCCGCATGTACTCATCCATGTCCTTGCCATAGCGCTGATAGTCGGGATCGTTTTCAGCAGGCTTGGGACTGGGCGGATCGTTCGTGGCCGTATAGGGCAGCGTGGGCTTATAGTTCGGGCGCTTTGGCATTGGCTTGCCCGTGTAGAGTTTCTCATATTCGGGCGCCGGCTGCTCGGGGTAGTGCGGCGCCTGATAGCTGATGAACATGGCGAAGGGCTTGTTTGTTGAGGCGGCCTTCTTCAGGCGCTCGATGCCCAGATCGGTGGTGACGTCCGTGCGGTGGCGGTCGAAGCGATGCTCGCGGCCCTCTTCATCGTAGAAGCAAACGTTCTTGTAAAAGCCGTTGTAACACTGGTAGCCGATGAAGTCCTTGAAGCCGCCGCGAACCTCTGCCGGAATGGGCTTGTTGCCGGCGCCGCCGATGTGCCACTTGCCGACCCAGCTCGTATGGACGCCATTCGCCTCCAGCACCTCGGGCAGATTGCGCCCATCGGAGGGAAGACGAACGCCGTTGTTCCAACAGCCTGTCGCGCTGGCGAAGCGCCCCGTGAAGATGGAACAGCGATAGGGTCCGCAAACGGGATTGGCGGAATAACAGGATTGAAAAAGAGTCCCGCCCGCAGCCAGCTTGTCCAGGTTCGGCGTCTGCACGTTGGGATTGCCCATGCAACCGAGCGCGAACCGCTGTTGCTGATCGGAGAAAATATAGAGGACGTTGCGGCGCCTGGGCGGATCGGCCGCCAACGCCTGGAATACGCCGGGAATCACGGACGCCGCAATCCCCGCTCCCGCCGCTTTCATGAATCCACGCCGGCTAACACTCATTCGCATCTTCCTTGTTATCAGATTGCTTTTGCATCAGGTTCGTTTCCTGCTGCTTTGTCGCCTCGCCGACGAGACGCAAACGGCTGTCAGTATAGTTTCCAAGTCTGTCCCGGGCTTCGATCGCTCGCGGATCTGACGGAGAGGATGAATGTGTCGCTCGCGGCCAGCGCGCCGTCGCTGACGGTGAGCGTGATGGTCGCCGTGCCGGTTTGGCTCGTGGCCGGCGTTACGGTCACGGTGCGGTTTGCGCCGCTGCCTCCGAAGACGATGTTCGCATCCGGCACGAGCGTGGTGTTCGAGGAACTGCCGGTCAGCGTGAGCGAAGTCGCCGGCGTCTCGACATCGTTGATAGTGAAGGCAAGCGGCCCCGCCGCCGTGTCCATGGGCGCCCACTGGTTGGCTACGTTGCTGATCGTCGGCGCATCGTTCACCGCGACGACGGTCAGGACGAAGGTGTCGGTGTCGGTGAGCGCGCCGTCGCTGACGGTAAGCGTGATGGTCGCGGAGCCGTTTTTATCCGCGGCAGGCGTGATGGTGACGGTACGATTCGCGCCGCTGCCGCCGAAGATGATGTTCGCATTCGGCACGAGCGTGGTGTTGGAAGATTTGCCGGTGACGGTGAGCGCGCCGGCGGTGGTTTCGTAATCGCCGACGGTGAAGGCGATCGGCGACGTCGCGGTGTCTTCATCGGTCGTCTTGTCCCCAACGTTGCTGATGGTCGGCGCGGTGTTCAATTCAATGACCACCTCGCCACAACCGATTTCGGAATACCAGATTTCCGGCTGGGTGGGCGAGGCGCAGGTCGTGGCCGCGTAAATGGCCCGCCAGCGGTTATGTCCCAGGTATTCCAATCCGCCGTTGCCGTTGATGGTCGAGATGCCGGGAAAATAGCAGTTGCCGTAGTTGCCCGTGTTGCTCGATCCATCCAGCGTCACCCAGCCGCTGTAAGTCCAGGATACGCCATCGTCCGAGAACTGGATGCCGGGAACGTCCTTGCTGCCTGACGCCACCGAAGTGATGCGGATAAAGAGCGGCCCGCTTTTTGCCTCCTGCAAATAGCCGCGCTGGCCGCCGGTATTTCTTTCTCCGCCGGAGTCCACCTGCGTGTCGTAATCAAAGGTCAGTGGATCGGCCGACTTGATCAGCTTATATGCTTTTTCAACCCCGCTCAACCTGACATCCACATAGAGCCAGAACGGCTTGCTGGACCAAGGCACATAAATGACTTCCTCATGATGGAAAAAGGCGTTGCTCGGGATGTTGGTTATCACAGATCGGGATGTGTGGGCGGTCCAATTTTTTCGATCGGTACTGGTCAGCGCCATGATCCGGTCACCCGATGAACTCTGCTTCTGCACGTACAGATACCAGAGTTTGTTCGCCGGGTTGTAGATGAGTTCCGGGTCCATGGTGTTGGCGTTGAAGCTGTCGCTTTGCAGGAACAAAGGAGAAGCCGAACTCGATCCTTTTATATTAGTCCATGTGCTTGGCTGACCTGCCGCCGACGTCCAGCCAAAGATATGGTCGCCATCCTCACCCGAGCCCGTGTAGCGATCTCCAGTGACCGCCATGTAGGACGATCCTATTTTCAAGAGATTGACGCTGTAATCATAAAGCGGATAGGCGCGGTTGACCAGGGAATTGTAGGCATTGAACCGGCTCCTCGCCTTGATAGTGTATCCCCCATACGTGTAAGTGTCCGTCTCGACACTCGACCCCATCACCAACAACGTGCCGTCCCTGGCCAGTGAGCTCGTGTCCCACACCAACCCGCTTCCGGGGGTTGCTGGACTGATGGACGAAAACGATCCGGCATAGGAAGCGGCCTGGAACAGCGTGAAGCAGTCGCCCATGTGGAACGCCGACGCCAGATTGGTCACCACCAGGACGCCACCATAGGTGATCTTGCCCGCGCACACAACCTTGTCATTTGCGCCGGCGGGCATGTTCACTTCCATGATGGTTTGACCCGCCAGCGTCAGATCGTTGTTGATCGTGAGGGCGCCAACGCCACCGCTTCCGGGCGCCAGCGCGCCGTCGCTCAACGCCTGCACCCGGCTCCGGATGACGCCCTGGCCGCCGAGCGTACCCGTTCCGCCCGTAACCGTCACGACGCTGTCTGCCTGCCCAAGGCTGCCGTTGACGATCAGGGCGCCGCCGCTGACGGTGGTGTCGCCGGTGTAGGTGTTCGCGCCGGTGAGCGTGAGCGTGCCGCCCGAGAGCTTGGTGAAGCCAAAACTCCCGCCAATGGCGCCGCTGATGGTTCTCGCTTTTCCGCTATCCACCCCGATGGTGGTGTCGGCAAACAAGGTTATGGAGCCGCTGGCCGAGCCACTCGAGTTGTTCCCGAAACGAAGCTGGCCAAGGGCTTCCCCGGTCACGCCTCCATACATCCGGATGGCGCTGACGAACGCGCCGCCGCCGCTGATATAAGCCGCCGTGCCGGGGCCAAGTTGAAGGGTGGCGCTCGTGGAAGGATACCTGGCAGGCGTGGTCAATACGATCTTCGCATTGCCAGTCGCGGCTGCCAGCGTGCCGGTGAAGGCGCTGTAGTCGCCGCCCAACACGGCCGATTGGGATCCCGTTCCCGTCGCAACCAGCCATAGTCCGGCGCCGTTAACATCACTGGACCAGTTGGCGCTGCCGCTGTAGTTCATGAACAGCGTGGCGCCGGCGGCGAGGGTGATGGAGCTGGGGCTGGCGACGTTGAAGCAGCTGGCCGTGGTGGCCTCCAGCATCCCGCTGTTGATGAAGGTAGCGCCGGTGTAGGCGTTTATGCCGGAAAGCGTGAGCACGCCGCCGCCGGTCTTCACCAGATCCATGCCGCTGCCGCTGAGAATGCCGCTCATGACAAGAGCGCTGCCCGAATCCACCTTCCACTCGAGACCGCTCCTGCCCAGCGCGATGTTGCATCCAATCATATTGGCGCCGCTGCTGTGGTTGTTCCACACCGCCACGCTGCCCGTTCCGTCGTCGCCCATGATGGTGAGGAGGCTGGCGCCACTCTGGCCGATGGTCCAACCGGTGGACCCGGTGAAGTGGATCCGGCCAATGGCGGCGGTCATATCCTGAAGCGGCTGGCGCGCCTGCGTCCCCGAGGGGAAATTGGCTACATACGCCTGGGTGTTGGGCGTGGTGTTATTTGCCCAATTGCCCTGGTTGGCCATGCTGGCGCTGACGCTGCCATTCCATGTGCAGGGCGTCGCCGCCGGGAGTTCCCCGCATGGCGCGAGAACCGCCATCGCCAACGACAGCAAGGCGATGAACCGCGAGAACGGCGCGGACGAGTTGCTGCGTTTGCCAGCCCTATTCATAAAGCTTCGTTCGCTTATTGGCATAAGGGTTTCCTTCATAAACGACACTTTGCCCATGATGGAGTCAATCACATGCTGGGTCAAGGCTGCATTGGCCATCCTCAATAGCCTGTTGGCGCATACAAAGCGGACTCAGCAGGAAATTTATCAGTATCATGATAGAATAGACGAATCTTCATCTGCGTGTGGCAGGAATGAAAAAAAAATCTGACGCCATCCTGCAAATTGCCCTAACTCTGCCCATTAAATCACTGGTTTAATATAATTTCCATGTCTGCCCCCGCCTTCGCTCACTCATGGGTTTGACGGTGAGGACGAAAGTATCGCTTGCGGTCAGCGAGCCGTCGCTGACGGTGAGCGTGATGGTCGCCGCGCCGCTTTGGTTCGCGGCAGGGGTGATGGTCACGGTTCGATTCGCCCCGCTGCCGCCGAAGACGATGTTAGCGTTGGGAACAAGCGTCGTGTTCGACGATGCCTTGGTGAGGGTGAGGGAGCTCGCGGCGGTTTCGCCATCGCCAATGGTGAAGGGGATCGCCCCGGTCGCGGCGCCTTCGTTCACGGTCATGTTGGATACGTCGCTGATGGTTGGCGCGCTGTTTTCAAAGGTCAGGATAAGTTGCGGGCGGTTGGCGGCATTCGTGTTCTCCCGTGAGGCATAGGAAACGTTGCCGGCGTCGCCGAAATTGCCCGTGGACGAAATGCGCAGGGAAAGTTTCTTATCGCCGAGCAGCGTGTCTGCCACCTGCGGGGTGACGATGAACTCCACAGGCTGACCCGTGACGGGCAGCCACTGCGCAAAGAGTTTCCCCGAGGACGGCTTGTTGTTGAACGTCAGGGTCGTCTCTCCCCACGAGTCGCTGCCGACGAAGCTGGCGCAGCATTCATTTCCCTTCTGCGCGGCGCTGGTTCCAGCAAGGCGCACCCTGGCCTGCACGATTTTCCCGCTGACCCCGCTGAGGTCCCAGCGGAGGAAAAATTCGCGATTCACATCGCTGACGGCGATGTCCTTCGTTTCGAGAGTCGCGGCCGTTCCAAAGTTGTCGCCCGCATACGCGCCGCCCCGGACATACGCGTCGGCGACGGGATTGAGCGTGATAGTGCGCGTGGTTCGCTGCGGCTTTTGCGCCTGCAGGTACAACACAGCGAAGTCCACGACGCTGTCGTCTCCAAGCGCCACATTGAGCCGGCCATCGGTCAGCAGCGCGGGATCCACTTCCAGAGTGCGCACGGTCGGCGCGGTGGTGGAGATGGGAATCCAGCCGAGATCGGCGTAGGTGTGGCGGTTGGCCACGGTATCGAGCCGGATGTCGTCGTTGTCCGACGCGCTGCCAATGGCCCGCAGGCTTACGGCGAGCGAGGCGGCGACGACCGTGTCGCCGGGATCGAGGGTGAAGTCGAAGGTGAAGGCGGTGAAACGATTGCCGGTGAGTTTGTCAAAAAGCGAGTCCGCCGGCGTGGCGCCCAGCGCCTTCACCTGCGCAAGCCAGGTTGCATCGCAGTTCACGGAATTTCCGGCGCCGCCGGTGCTGTAGTGCTGGTCCACGTCGCCGAGCCATACCTCGCGGAACTCCGAGCCCGGCCATTTCAACCGCTGCTGGAGCTGGGCGTAATAGAGGCTGCGCGGATGCACGGGCGCTCCGCCGGCGCCGCTGCTGTCGTACGTGCCCGCCGGGTCCGCGCCGACCGGACCGCTGGGCGTTCCTCCGGCATCGCCGCTGGCGGCAATCGCCCCGATGGAGCCGACAAGCCAGTTGCGCGCGGTGGGCGGATTCCGGACGCGAAAAGTGTCCGCGACGGAGTTCCAGACGGTCATATAGGCGCCGGCCCAGCCATGGCCCGTACCGCTGTTCCCGCGGTTGCGCACATTGAGTTCGTTGCCGTTGATGGTGATGAGATCGAAGAGGCCGCCGACCGACCAGCGGTGATGCGGCCCGCTGTCCGCATAGGCCGTATCCGCAACGCCATGAACAAACGCATTGGGGCCCGGCACCGTGCCGCCGAAAACGAAGTCGTGCCGGCCCTTGCGCGCATAATTGTTCACAAAGAGCGTCAGTTCCGCCCCTTCGTTGTTGAAGGAGTACCGGCGCCCGCCATCAATGATCGAAATGGGATCGAGGCACTGTGAGTCAGCCACGGTCACCCACTTTGCGCCGTCGCCCAGGCTGACGGCCGAGTAGCCGAAGTATTGCGCGGTGATGTTCCGGACCCAGCAGTCCCGGGCATTGTTGATCTGGATGAATTTCCACCCGTGATCCTCATCCGTGCTGCCGGCGTAGTCCGAGAAACCGTAGATATCTTCGATTCCCACCTGCTGAATGCGGCCGCTCCAGGTGTAACGCCAGATTTGTCCGCCGCCGTACTGCGACTCGAACGTCTGCGGCAGCGGCGCGTCCACTGTGATCCAGGCGCCCTCGATGCGTGTGATGACGCGGTCGAAGGAAAGGTCCTTGGACCCGGCCGTCCAGGGCTCCACGAGCTGATCCATGTCAATGTCGGCGATCCAGCCGGCCGTGCTCGGACGCTTCACGATCACGGTATGCCCCACTGCGAGGCCGCTGGTGGAATCCACCTCGAACGTCCGCGCGCCTGCCGGCGTCAGCTTCTGTATGAGATTGTGCGTCGTCCCGCTCACCGTGCTGCGGCTGCCGGAACCGCTGACGCTGATCAGCGTGTACTGCCGGGCGTCCGTAGCCCGCAGACGCGTGCCGGAGACGGAGGAATCGCCCGCGCCTTTCAGCACGACGCCGCCGGCCTGGATCGTGATGGCGTTGGAGAGCTGATATTCGCCCGCGTTGAGATACACGACGCCGCGCCAGCCATTCGCATCGGGCGCCATCGCCTCCACGGAATCAATTGCCGTCTGAATGGCAGCGCGATCATCGCCGCTAACCGGGCTGACATACACCCACCGGCTCAGCGGAATGAGCGCCGACACATTCGGGAGCGGCTCCGTGCCGCTGCGATAGCCGCACTGGGAAAAATCCGGGATGCGCTGCCCGCGCTCATCGAGCTGGTAGAGCAGATTGCCGGATGCCGACGGATACACCCACGCGCTGTTCGGCGCCTGCGCTCGCGCAGCCTGCGAGCCAAACGTCCAGACCAGCAAAGCGCCGCCAAGAACGATTCGCAAATTCATAAAATGGATAATACGGCGTTTGGCATAGTTCATCAACCGTAAAGTTCCGGTAATCCTTTAGCGATGCGCAGCAGGCCGCGCGATTCGAGAGCGGCCAGATGTAAATACTTTCAAATCCCCCAAGCCTCTCTCGGATCGAAAGGCCTACTGCGCATCGCTAAAGGATTTCGATTATTAATATAGTTTCCAAGTCTGCTCCCGTTTTTGGCTGCCCGTGGGTTTGACGGTGAGAACGAAGGTATCGCTGGCGGTGTAGGTCCCATCGCCGACGGTGAGGGTGATGATTGCCGTGCCGTTTTTGCGCGCAGCGGGGGTTACGGTCACGGTTCGGTTCGCGCCGCTGCCGCCGAAAACGACGTTGGCATTCGGAACGAGCGTGGTGTTGGACGAGGCTTTCGTGAGCGTGAGCGAGCCGGCGGGAGTGATGTCATCGCCGATGATGAAGGGAATCGCGCCGGTTGCCGCGTTTTCGTTCACCGTTTGATCCGCCACATTGCCGATGGTCGGGGCGTCATTCACGCCGGTGATCATCCATGAGTTGAGCGTGGTCACGGCGGGCAGGGTTGTGGGCGGATTTTCGCCGGTTTCGAGCGGCTTGAAATAAACGCTGATGGTCGAGTTCGTGACGTTGGTGAGTTTGATCCGCAATTTTTGAAAGACGGTGTTGGCGTTCTGCCCGGCGGGATCGGGCGAAGTGGAGAGCGGCGCGGCATTCATCTGAACGAAGGCGCCACTGCCGCTCAGTATCTTGCACCAGAGCCGTTCCCCGCCCTGCGTAAGCGTTGCGGACGCGCCATCGGGAGCGATGGCAATCGTGGTGATGTGTTCATCCACCACCATGAACCACCACACCGTCGCCGCCGCGCTGAACTGGATTTCATCCTGCACGATCAGGTCGCGCCGGTTATTGAGCAGCCGAAAGCCGCGCCACACTTTGGACGCGCCGTTGTAAGCCGGAGTAAGGTTCATGATGCCGATCGAGCCGTCGCCATCCGGTGAACTGCGCCAGAAGATGATGGGGGCGTTCTGCCCGAGCTTCTGATCCGGGCCGCTGTCGGGATTGACGACCAGCGTGTTGTGGCCCTCCGCGCGCTTGCGGAAATAGTCCCAGCGATCCGTGCCCGACGAGGACGAGGCGTTCATATAGCCCGGCAGCGAATAGCTGTCCGCGCCGAGATCGTGGACCCAGCGCTTGCCATTGGCTTCGAGAACGAACGAGCCCGCGTCGAGATCGGTGTGGGCGCTTTCGCCGGTATGGCCGCCTTTGAAAGCCAGATAGGTCGCGCGCCCGTTCTGCCAGCGCTCACGGAAGACCGCCAATTCTGCCGGATCATAGGCGGGCGTCGTCGGATTTGTCGCCCCGCGGAAATACACGTCCGGCGCCACGCCATCCGCGTTTGGATTCGTCCCGCGCGGGTCATACCACAACAAGTCCAGCGCCTCCGGCCCGCCATCCGCATCGTTGGCGAAGTTGCGCTGGAACCATGCGCACTCCGGGCGATTGTAGCGGCGGGCAAACCAGAACAACTCCGGCCCGGCGCGCTCATACGTGGCGCTGTCGCCGAAGTTGAACATCCGTTCGTTCGGCGCGGTCATGTGCATGGGGACCGGTCCACTTTCCGACATGCCCTGCTTGCTGCTCAGCCAGCCGAAGTCGCTGCCCAACACCCCTTCCAGAGCGGCAAGCATCCGCACGTTGTATTGCGCCGAGTAGCCCCAGTAAGCCGGCCCTTCATACCATGCGCCGTTGTCCGTGGTGAAATGGCCAAGCACCGGGCGCGCCGAGGCGATCGCTCGGTTGAGGATGTCCTCCGCCAGCGTCTCGTCATAAGTGCCGAGAGCCAACGCGCCGAGCGTCATGCCGCCATTACAGACGAGATTCCAGTTGTTCGCGTCATTCAGCGTCCACCATTCGCTGCTCTGGTAAGCGGCGAGTCCCGGATTCAGGCCCTTGTTGACGATCGCGTTGCGGATCGTGGAGAGGCGCGACGCGGACCAGTAGCTATAGAACCAGTCCAAACCGATTGCGAAGGCGTGGGTCATTTCCGCCACGCAAAGGAATTTCGCCGGTTGCCAACTGGGAAAATTATTCGCCGCATTCAGTTCCGTCCAGGCGCGCTCAGCATACTGGCTGCCGCCCGATACCTGCCACACAAGGGCCAGCGTGTAGATGCGCTCCAACACCGAACGGCTCACGTCGAGATTATCGTCTGAGTTGTAGGTGTTCACCGGTTCGGTGAGGATGGTGTTCGCCCGGGCCAGCAGGGTGTTATACCACTTCGCCTGATTGCCGGTTGGATTGGCGGCGATCTGCGACTTCAACCACGCGAAACGCTCCGGGGTGGCCAGCATCCTTGGATGCGAGTTGGCCAGCGTATCCAACAGCGCCGACTGCGCGGGCTGCGTTTTGTCTATGCCCGCCTGCACGAGATAGTTCCCGCCAATCACTTCCCACTGCGCGCTGCCCGGCGTTTTCCACGCGACCGAGAAATGATCGTCGCCTGTGGCCTCCACGTGCAGCAGTTCGACATAATACCGCTGCCCCGCGGTGAGCGTACGCGCCGCCGAAATCTGCGAGGCATGTTTCGTCCACTCGCGAAAGCCTGTATAGGATGGCGCCGACGCGATGAGCGACTTTTTCGTCTCGGACTCATTCGTGCTGAGATAGAGCTGCACGATGTCATCGCCCGCCACGGCGAAACTGTAGCTGCCGCTCACCTGCGGCACGATGTAGCCCGTCACCCGCGTGCCGTACGTGTTCGCCCAGTTGGGATTGAAGGACTCGAAACTCGGGATGAAATCGCGCGCCGATGGCCGGTCCGGATAGTTCGCAAGGTTGGTCAATTGGCTGATGGATGTGCCCGCCACGCCGTCCCATAGTTCCTTCATCAACGATCCCGTCTCCGGGTTCACCGTGTCCGTGAAAAGACGCGACTGCGGAATCACCTCGCGCGCCCGGTTCGGGCTCGACCACTCCAGCTTCACATTCGCTTCGCCCGATCCCTGCATGTATTCGAGCTGGATATTGGTTTTGCGCCCCGCCACCAGCTTCGCCGTCCCGCGCATCTCCGTCCCACCCGTGACATATACTGTGCGGGCCGCAATGAGCATATCATCTATCCACAATCGCGCGCCGTCATCGGCTGTGACGAAGAAGGTGTAGGTCTCCGAGAATTGCGGTTCGATCTGGCCGGTCCAGCGCACAGAGAAGTTGTTCGCGCTGGTGAGCGCCGTGCCAGCGGGAATGGCTGTGCCCCAATCAAAATCCACCGTCGCATCCGTGCGCCGGGTCTTCTGCGTGGTGAAGTCATTCTCGTCGTAATACCGGCCGGTGAGGCCGGCGGCGCTGGCTGGCGCCGCGCTCAAATAAAAGAACGCAATCACGGCGGCCAGCGCCGCATGCGTGAAACGCTGTTGCTGATCGGAAAAGAGACAAAAGATGTTGCGGCGTTTCGGCGGTTGGGCCGCTAATGACTGGAACGCGCCGGGAGGCATGGATACAATCATTCCTGCGCCCGTCAATTTTATGAAGCCGCGTCGCTTTCTTGTCATCCTGTTCCTCCACCGACTCCTCTCCCTCCCCATTCACGCAGAGGGAGGCTGGAGTTTGGACATTTGAGCGCGTTCCCCCGAAGCGCGTTCCCCCGAAGGGGGTTAACAATCATAGCCGTGGGTGAAGCGAAGCGAACCCACGGTGGCAGCTAGCGAGATCATCGGTCCCCGAAGGGGGCCAACGTCATCATGATAGCAATCTTTCGCCATCGCCCATTTGAAACGCTTTAGCGAAAAGCAGTAGGCCGTTCCATCCGTGTTGGCCCCCTTCAGGGACCTGGTTTCGCGCTCATTGTCTCCGTGGGTTCGCTTCGCTTCACCCACGGCTATGATTGTTCACCCCCTTCGGGGATTCGAATGTCCAGAGTTCAGTTCCCCTTCCCATTCATGGGTAGGGAGCTCGGGGGTGGAAGGAGCTGGCCCCATACCAGCCTGTAGCAACTCCCCCCTCTCCGCTGCCTGAAGGGGAGTAGCATTGAATCACTTCTAATTATCCTCACCGCCACCGCCAGCCGCTTTGACCGCCTGCGCTTTGCGGGCGGCGTTCTTTTGTTTCGGGACTTTTCCGTCGTTGATCCCATTGTGGTACCGCTGCATGTATTCCGCCGAATTGCGGTTGCGGTAGATTTCCAAGAGCGGATCGCCCACGCGCTCGAGCCAGCTCTGCATGTCTTTGCGCATGGCTTCGGCGAGGTTGCGGCTCGCGGGATCGTTGATCAGATTTTTCCGTTCTGCGATATCTCCCGTCAAGTCGTATAGCTCTTCCGGCGCGCGATGGAGATAAAAATCCACACGGCGCGCGATCTCCGGATTTGTCTGCGCGGCCTGCTGCATCGCCGGCCAGCTCAAGCCCGCCATATTTTCAGCTTTGTAGGCGTATTGGCCGTCGCTCCAGGCGTTGAAAATATAGGCATGGGTTTGCGTCCGCACGCATCGCATGGGATAGGCGTTGCGTCCGGAGGTTTCGTAATAGACTGTGTACACGCGGTCGCGGTCTTCCTGCTGTTGGCTGCGCAGCGCGGGTACGAATGAACGGCCATCGAGCCCGGCGACGGGCGGCAGTCCCGCGGCCTCGATGAGCGTCGGCATGAAATCAATCGTCGCCACGAAATGCCGGTCATCCACACTGCCGGGTTTGACCGCGCCCGGCCATCGCACGATCAATCCGCCATGATTGCTGGTTTCGTAGTTGTTCGACTTGGAGAACGGGAACGACATGCCGTGATCGCCGCCGTAGAAGAGCACGAGCGTTTTGTCTTCGAAGCCGCTTTCCTTGAGCGCGCCCATCACGGCGCCGACCGTCTCATCCAGCCGGTGAACACTGGTGAAATATTGCGCCACTTCCCGCCGCACCTCCGGCAATTCCTCCAGGAATTTGGGGACCTCCACTTCCTCCGGCTTGATCACGCGGCGGGTGGCCGGCGTATTTTGCGGCCAGGAGTTCTTTTCGATCTCGCTATCGGCGAATGGCCGGTGCGGGTCCTGGCAGTTGACGTGATGGAAGAAGGGCGCGCCGCGTTTGCGCGCCAGCTCCAGAAATTCCCGGGTGAACTCGTGATACTTTTCCGGATCGCGGCCCTGCCCGAGCTCCGGCGCCTTGCGCTCATAGTCAATGCAGAACTTCTCGTGCGGCATATAGTGCGCGTTTTTGCCCATCATCGAGATGATGTAGCCAGCGTGATGCAGAATTTCGTTGAGCGTCGTGACGTTGTCATTGATAGGCTCGAATCCGCGGCAGCCACTGTGATGCGGATAAAGCCCCGTGCTCATCGTCCCGCGCACGGGCTGGCAGACCGCCACCGTGGAATAGGCGTGCATGAACTTCATCCCCTCGGTGGCAAGGCGGTCAATATTCGGCGTAAGGTCGCGAATCTTGCAGCCGTAGGTTCCGGGAGAATCCCAGTTCAGATCGTCGGCGGTGAAGAGGAGAATATTCAGCTTCGGCCCGGCGGTTTCGGCTGGGCGCAACCAACAAGGCGCCGCCAGCGCCGCCGCGGCGCAGCTTGCCCTCTTTAAAAATTCACGCCGATGAAGTGGCATCATTGCACGCATGGCTCCTTAATCAGATTTAGAATATTTAACAAGGTCGCAACGTTTTGCGGACATGTTCAGGTTTCCACGGCGATCTGTTGAATCAACGTGTTCCCTGTGGGCAATTCCATGCCTTGCTGGCGATAGGCGGCGACCATTTCCTTGAGCGCGTCAGCCAACATGGCGCGGCAGTCATCCAGGTCTCTGCCCTCCGTTACTACCTCCGGCCATTCCACCAGCTGTCCCATGTAGCCTGACTCAATGCGCGTGAACTTGGCAGTATATGTTTTCAACATGGCAATGCTCCATGCTTGCTGGATGCTCCACCGCAAACAAAAAGCAGCTTATCTCTTGCTTGGGAGGTGATCATGCCGCCGCAGATTCCAATCGCCTTCTCCTAGAATTGCCTGCTCGCTTCTCTCTTCTGAATAGCTCGCATGATTCGACAGCTTTTGTTCGGCTGGTCTGGCAGTTCTTCATGAATGCGACGATCAATTCCTCGGGGATGGGATCAGGCATTCCTTTCGCCAGCCATTTTTCAAACCCAGGAGCGGCTGCATCCGTGCTCTCGGGATCGCCATGGGATGCGATTCTTCCTGTGCAGATGGAATTGCATTTCTTCATGGCATTCATTTCCCAGATTGCTCGTGCGTGGCGCCTTATTTTTTCGCCGCCGCGCTGAAGCCGGTCAGTTTCAGCGTATAGACATCCACGTCCGTGAGGCCTTCCGGCGCTTTTTCGGGAAGCGTGATGGCGATATCATCGCCTTGCGCCGCGTACTTGGCGGCGGCGTCCGAACCGAGCAGGCTCACGCCCGCGCCGGGAGCTGAGGCGAGGCCGGTCAGCTTGAGCTGTCCCTTCGGCGGCCAGCTGGGCAGGATTGCGTAGATCACATTGCCTTTCGTTGTGAGGAACGCCGACTTGACCGCTTTGCCGTCGCGCGGCTCGAAGCCTATGGAGTTCATCAGATCGTACTTGACCTTGAATTCGCCGTATTTCTGCTCCGGCGCCGCGCCCGCGCTCCATTGGCAGGTGCGCGCGAACGTCCGCGTTCCGTAGATCGCCTCGCCATTGGTTTGCAGCCAGCGGCCAATGCCGCGCAGACGGTCCTGCATGGGTTTGGGAATCGTGCCGTCGGCGTCGGGGCCGATGTCGAGCAGCAGGTTGCCGCCGCGGCTGACCGTGTCCGCCAGCATCAGCACGAATTCGCGGACGGTTTTGTAATCCTTCTCCGTCTCGGCGCGGTTGTAGCCATAGGAGAAGGCCATGCCGCGGCTTTCCTCCCATGGATGATCGGCGTTGGGCAGGCCGGCGCCGTATTCCGTCGTGTAGTAGCCGCCGTGTTTGTGGCGCGCGCCTTTGCCGAGGCGGTCGTTGACGATCAGGTCTTCGCGTCCCGGCGCCTCGTTATAGAGCCATGCCAGCAGATCGCGGCTCTTCCAGTTGTCGGGCGGCATGTCCCACTCGCCGTCGAGGAAGAGCAGCGCGGGCTTGTAGCGCGTAACGACGTCCTTGAACTGCGGAATCATGTGCTTTTCGACGTAAGCCGGCTTGTCGGTGAGCCACAGGGGATTGAACCACTCGTAGTACGAGTAGTAGAAACCGAATTTGATGCCCTGCTGGCGCACGGCTTTGGAAAGTTCATCCATCAAGTCGCGCTTGGGGCCGGTCTCAACCGCGTTCCACGGGCGCCCCCACGTCGCGCTGGCTTCCTTGCTGGGCCAGAGGCAGAAGCCGTCGTGGTGCTTGCTGGTCGGCACGATATATTTTGCGCCTGCATCCGCAAAGAGCTTCGCCCATTCGTTGGCGTTGAACTTCTCGGCTTTGAACATCGGCGCGAACTTGTCATAGGTGAAGTCCTTGCCGTATTTTTCGCGATGATAAACCCACCACTTGTTTTTCTCGTCCTTTTCCGTGCGCTTGTCGGCGGGAGTATTTCCAACGCGGTTCCAATACCATTCGGCATATTCCCCGACAGGCCCCCATGCCGGAACCGAATACACACCCCAATGAATGAAGATGCCGAATTTCGCGTCGAGAAACCAGGGCGGCGCCGGCCGCTTGTCGAGCGACTCCCACGTCGGCTCATACTTGGTTTCCTCCGCCGCGCGAGCGAAATTCGCGCTCGCCGCGGCCAACAGAGCCAGCAGAATGATCCCTGACATTTTCTTCAGCATGAAATCTCCTCCTCTTGAGAGATTAATGGTCTTCGTTAATTTTATTTGCGGACACTTCCGATCTCATGTTTCATGCCGCATTCTTCTTTTTCTGCTGTCTTGCGGCCTTGTTGGGATTGCCAGGATTCGCTTCGCCTTCCTTCGGCGGCGTCCAGGCAGCGTCTTTCGGCGACTCGCCGGTCAGCGGAAAGGGATCATCGTAGTCCTTTTGAGCTTTTTCCAGCATCGCCATCATGGTCTTGACCTTGTCGGCGTGTTCGAGCTTATCCGCCAGGTCTTTCATTTCACGCGGGTCGTTTTGCAGGTCGAAGAGCTGCGTCTTGTTGACCAGCGGATAACGGATGAGCTTCCAGCGGTCGTCGCGGATGGCGCGCTGCACTTTGCCATAGGCGGTAAAGAGGGTGTCGCGAATCTTTGCCGCCTTGCCCATCACAACAGGCGCGAAGCTTTTCATTTCCACTTCCGGCGGGATGGCCGTTCCCGTCAAGTCACAGACCGTGGGAAAAATTTCTCCCAGATAAACAAACGCGTCGCTCTTGCCCTGCGGGATTCCCGGCCCCATGATGACCAATGGCACGTGCATGCCGCCGAACTCGTAGAGGTTCTGCTTGCCCATGAGGCCATGCTCGCCCAGCGACAGGCCGTTGTCGGCGGCGAAGGCGACGATGGTGTTATCGAGCTGGCCGGAATCCTTCAGCGCGCTGAGGATGCGCCCGATATGAAAATCCAGGCAGGTGATGCAGGCGTAATCATCGGCCAGATGGCGGCGGATGACTTCGGGCGTGCGCGGCCAGGGCGCGAGTTTTTCGTCGCGCACGGTCATCTCGCCATTGTCGAACGGGTGAACCGCCATATACGCCGGGGGCAGCGGGATTTTTTCCGGGTCGTACATGTCCATGAATTCCTTGGGCGCAATGCGCGGATCGTGCGGAACGGGCGGCGCCATATAGATGAAGAACGGTTTGTCGCTCTTGCGTGCGCGCAGAAATTCGAGGACGCGGTCGGCGGTCTTTTCACTCGCGACATCATGCTTGTCGGCGCCAATTTGACTCGTATAAAGACAGGCGTCGAACGCCTCCATGCCAGGCTTGAAGGAATTGCCCATTTTGCCCAAGTGGAAAGTCTCGTAGCCGCCCGCGCTCATGGCCTTGGGCCACGTCGCGTATGGGCGCGTGTCTTTCCAGGTCGGCGGCGGAAGGTGAAACATGGTTCGCCCGGTCAGGATCATCGTCCGGCTGGGCATGCATACAGCGCCGCTCATGGAGCCCATGACATAAGCGCGCGTGAAGGTCATCCCGCGCGCGACGAGCTTGTCGAGGTTGGGGGTCTTGATATGCGGATTTCCCAGCGCGCTGATGCAATCGGGACGCATGTCGTCGGCAAGGATGAACAACACATTGGGCTTGCGCGCGGCGGAGGCGGTGGGCGCGGCAGTGGCGTCGGACCGGTCGGACGCGTCGGACGCGTCGGACTGGTCTGACGGGGCGGATGTTGCAAGGGCATGAGACAGAGCAGAAGGGATAGTTATTGCTGTTCCCATCGCTCCCATTGTTTTCAGGAAATTCCGTCGTTCCATTGCGCGTCTCCGATCTATGAAATAGAATTTCGTTAATAGGTTTGCGTTTGCTTTTCATCGCCCCAAATGCCGGTCGGCGAAGCTCAAGTATTGTTCCCAATCGAATTCCAACACGTCGTGTTTGCCCGTGCGGATATGATAGCCGATGGTTTTCCCCACCGGCTGATTGACGGCGGGCATCTCCTCGGCGCCCACGCCCTCCTTGCCAAACAGGCGATAGACTGGCCCGGCGTTTTTCGCCGCGAGGAATTCGCCGCGCGGATCGGCCCATTTGTCTTCCTGGGCGCTGGCGACGTAGAGCGGGCGCGGCGCGCTGAGGGCGATCAATTCATGCTGATCCATTGGCATCGCGTCTTCATTGCCCGCATATTGCTTGAAATTGGCGCAAAACCAATGGGGAAAATTCTTGTTCATGCCCGCCGTCATTTCGCCGTACCAGCGCCGCGCGAGCGCTGCGCCGCCTTCGCCGGAGTCATTCGAGATCACGATGGCAAAGCGCTCGTCTGCCGCGCCGGCCCAGAGCGCGGTCTTGCCCATGCGGGAATGGCCCATGACCACGACGCGCTTGGCATCAATATCGCGGTCGGTTTCCAGATAGTCCAGCGCGCGGCTCAACCCCCAGGCCCACGCGGCGATGGCGCCCCAGTCGTTCGCTTCGAATTCCGTCTTGCCCGATTTTTTCAGATAGTATCCGCGGACGCCGTGCTTCCAGCCGTCGGGATAATCCGGCTCGATGTCGGCGCGGGGAATCGTCGCCACGGCGTAGCCGCGCTTCAAGACCATCTCGAGCTGCCATTGGCCGGCGCCTTTGCCGCGCGTGTCCTCGCCAGGCTTGATGAGGCTTTCGGTTTTGGCTTTGTTGTCCCACGTCCATTGCTCGGTGATGGTGACGCCGGTCTCGCTGGTGACTCTGTGGTTGCCGTCGAAATTGACGCCAAGGAACGCCGGCGCCGGCTTTTTTTCCGAATTCGGGACATAGAGCAGGAGATGCATCAGCGGGCCGTCTTTTTCGCCGCTGAACAGAACGGTGATCTCCTTGCGCGTCGCCAGGCCGTTCAGCGCCTTCGGCTCGATGGACGTGACCTCGAATTTCATTTCTGCGGGCCGCTTGGGCGAGCGTCCGTGCATGTTCGCGCGGAATAATTCCAAAATTTCAGGCCGCCGCTTTTCACGCCACATTTCCGGCGTGGTCACTTTCGAGCCATCCGAGCAGGCGAGCGGGTCCGGCAGCGCGCCCATGTTGACTTTGGATTCATCGTAGTTGGGGCTGTCCTGCGATGAGCCGAGGGCGAACGCGCCCAGCGACAACAGCAGAGCGATCATGAACGAAGATATCGCATTGTATGATTTCATCATCACATTCTCCCTCTATTGCGCATGGTATGATTCTGCAATGAGATGGCTCTCATTATTTCCCCATTGAGATGGTCGGCTGCAAGCCGTCTTTGTCCAGCAGTTCCGGCGCCGGCTTGCCGTCCTTGAGTCCCTTGCGTCCCTTGGGTCCCTTACACGCTGCAACCACTCAATTATATTCAATCCCGCTCTTCATCAACGGCTTTGGATTCTCAACACGCCCGCACGCGCGAACGCCCTGACCAATGCCCTTGACACCCAAGTCAGCGTCCATCTTTGCCACCAACTCCTGCAACCGTTTCACCACGTCAGGATGCTTGGCCGCCACATCGGTTTGATCTCAGCGAGTCTCTATGGCGCGGCTGTATCCCTGTTGGCGATATTTGCTCAGCAGCTCCGCCAGGCGTTTGGCTATATCGGGATTTTTTTCTATTACATTGTTCTTTTCTTCGGGATCGTCAGCCAGATTATAAAGTTGCGGCTTGAATTCGGGGGCGCGAGCTTTGAGCGCGCCTGGTTTGGTGGCGGGATGCGCAATGCCTTCGATCCATTTCCAGGGCCCCTGGCGGATGGCGAAATTGCCGTCGGCGCTGTGAACGACCATGTCCGGGTGCAACGGCCGCGAAGGCTTTTCGCCCAAGAGCGCGGGCAGGACGTTGTAACTGTCTTCGGCGCCCGCGCTCGCAAGTGGAAGCGCATCGCCCTCCAGCGCGGAGATTGTCGCCAGCATATCCACGAGGTTTATCGTCTCGCTGCTGACCGCGCCGGGTTGGATTTTTCCCGGCCAGCGCGCGATGAAGGGAACGCGAAAGCCGCCTTCATAGACGCTGTGCTTGCGTCCGCGCCACGCCCCGCATGCGCGCAGTCCGGCTTCATAGGCTTTCGCTTCCGGCCTGTCGCCGCCTGTGGAGATCACCACGCCGCCATTGTCGCTGGTGAAGATGACCAGCGTGTTGTCCGTAAATTTCAGGCGGTCGAGCGTTTCGAGGATACGCCCCACCGATAGATCGAGTTCATCAATCCAGTCGCCATAGGCGCCGCAGCCGCTGCTGCCCTTGGTTTTCGCGGATGGCGTGCTCGGCTCGTGCACAGTGACAGGCGTGTAGTAAAGGAAGAAGGGCGTTTTGGAATCCTGCTGCTCCAGCCACTTCACCGCCTTGTCGGTGAGCACGCTCATTACTTCTTCATCATTGCGTTGCGGCGCGTCCAGCCCCATGAAGGGCTTGCCGCCGTAGTAGCAGGTTCCGGATGGATTAAGGTTGGAGGACCGCAGGCCCATCACCATCTCATTGTCAATGAAAACGCCCGTCACGTCGCCGTGATTGGAGGGGACGCCGAAGTGATAATCGAACCCAACATCCTGCGGGCCGGGACGGAGTTTCGCGGTGTAGTTGACCGGCTTGCTTGCGCCATAACCCAGATGCCACTTGCCGATGGCGGCGGTGTGGTAGCCGTGTTTTTTGAGCAAGGAGGCAATGGTCAGACGGGTCGGTTCGATCCAGAGCGGATCGCCGACGCCCAGCACTTCGTGCTTGAGCGGCGTGCGCCAGCAATAGCGCCCCGTGAGCAATCCATAGCGCGTCGGCGAGCAGACGGATGACGGAGTATTGGCGTCGGTGAAGCGGATTCCTTCGCGCGCCAGGCGGTCGCAATTGGGAGTGCGAATCAGTTTTGTATCGGCGCCGTAGCAGTTGAGGCTCCCCCAGCCCAGGTCGTCGGAAAGGATGATTACGATGTTGGGGCGCTTTGAGCGAAGCGCTTTGTCGGACTGGTCGGACTGGTCAGACGCGTCGGACCGGTCGGACGGGGCGCATTGCGCCAGCCAGGGCACAGCCAATCCCGCCGCGCCCAAGCCGGCCATCTTCAAAAATTCACGCCGTTGAATCGCGCTCATGAAACATCCTTTCTTAATATCTATTTCGCTTTGCGGCGTGGCTGCTTGCCGGCGCCGGGCTGGGCGGTGGAACTGCTCGCTTCACTCGACTGGCTGAGCGCGTCATTGAACGCGGCATTGTTGGGACCGGGGCCTTTGTATTGCTTGAAGTAGAGCTCTCTGTACGGGTTGACCTTCGGCGCCGCCTGATAGGCTTGTTCATTTTCCAGGAGCGGTAGCGTCTGAATCCACCACTCATCATAAGCTTTGGCGAGTCGCCCGACAATGTCCTGATGTTGCGCGGCGATGTCCGTCTTTTCGCCGGGATCGGTTTTCAGATCGAAGAGTTGTCCCTTCCTATCGCCGGGGAAGTAGAGATATTGCCGCCAGCGGACGCTGCACGCGCCATATTTCTCCGGCTCGCCGCCCGGCTTCCAGCGCCCGACGTGCGTGAAGAGCATCCGGTCGTCGTGCCAGGGGGCGTTGGGATTTTCCAGCAACGGCAGCAGACTGAAGCCCTCCAGCTTGGAGGCCACGTCCGCCGGAACCTTTGCCCCGGACAGCTCCGCGAAAGTAGTGTACAAATCAAGGTGCGCGGTGAGTTGGCCGCATGCGGCGGGTTTGAGCGTTCCCGGCCAGCGCCAGAGCGACATTGCGCGCGTGCCGCCGTTGCGCGCCGTGCCTTTCTGTCCCGCCATGCCGGCGTTGAAAACTTTCACGCCGCCGGTTCCGCCGTTGTCGTTCATGAAAATGACCAGCGTGTCCTTCTCGATCCCCAAGTCTTTAACTTTGGCCAGCAGCTTGCCGACGTTGTCGTCAATATTGGTGACCATGCCGAGAAACTTGGCGACGTTCCCCTCCACCTTGCCGGCATACATCTTCTCATATTCCTCCGGGCAGACCAACGGGCCGTGTGGGGCGTTGGGGGTGATATAGACAAAGAAGGGCTGTTTGCCTTTGGCCTCCCCGATCCATTTCATCGCCTGGCCGAAGAAGATGTCGGTGCAATAGCCTTGCGTTTTGACGAACGTTCCGTTGTGGCGGATGACTGGGTCGAAGTACTTGTTGCCGGGCGCGTCGCCGCAGGTGCCCGGATAGGACTGCCCGATGCCGCCGGCGCCGTGGATGAAGACTTCATCGAAGCCGCGCTTGTTCGGCTGATACGGCTCTTCGTCGCCCAGGTGCCACTTGCCGAAGATGCCGGTCGCGTAGCCGGCAGACTTCAGGATTTGCGCAATGGTCGTTGTCTTCAGGCTCATACGCTCGCGTTCGTTGATCGTATGGGTCACGCCGTTGTGAAACTCATGCTTGCCGCTCATCAGCGAACTGCGCGTCGGCGAGCAGGTCGGGCTGACGTGGAAATCCTCGAAGTGAACGCTCTCATCATACATGCGGTCCAGGTTGGGCGTTTTGATGACGGGGTTGCCATTGCGCGCCAGATCGCCATAGCCCTGGTCGTCGGTCAGGATGAGGATGATGTTGGGGCGCTTGGAACCGAGGGTGGACGCGTCAGACAGAGCGGCTGAGCCAAACCGGGAAATGGCTAGCCCCGCTGTGCTCAGTCCAGCCAGTTTCAAAAAATTTCCGCGATCCATTGTCTTCATTGCTTATCTTCTTTCTGTAGAAGTTGAGGCAGGGATTTACGCCATGCCAGGGCTTTTTCACTCAATTGTTTTGCAATGTCCTGATGTTTGTCCGCCAGATTTGTATTCTCTTTCGGATCCGCGTCCATGTCATAAAGCTCGGCTTGTGCGCCGTCGGCGTTAACCAGCAATTTCCATTTGCCTTCGCGAACCGCCACGTTGGGACTGCGGTCGCGCCCTTTCGGATAGGCGAACGATTTCTCATTGCGGCCATATTCCCAGAAGAGCGGCTTGGAGCGGACGGCAGGCTTCCCGAGCAGCGCGGCGCTCAGGTTCTCGCCGTCCAATGCAAACTCTTTCGGCAATGCAGCGCCCGCCAGCGCGCATAGGCTGGGGAAAAGGTCCACTGCCCCGATAACCGTCCGTTCATCGGTAACGCCGGCGGGAACATGTCCGGGCCAGCGCACAACGAAAGGCATCCGGATGCCACCTTCGTACAAGCTCAGTTTGCTTCCGCGCAGGCCGCCGGCGCGCGTCCCGCGGAACGTTGGCAGCGGGCCGTTGTCGCTTGTGAAGATCACGATGGTCTTTTCATCCAAGCCCATCTTCTTTATTCCATCCATGAGGCGGCCAAACTGGCGGTCGTATTCATCGAGCACGGCGCGGAATTTGCGCTCCTCTTCAGGGCCGTTCGGATATTCGCTGAGCCGTTCGCGGCCGGGAACCCAGGGCGTATGGACGTCGTCCGGCCACAAATTGATATAGCAGGGCTGGCCCTTATGGCGCCGCAGAAAGTCGAGCGTCTTGTCCACGAAAAACGCGGTGCGGTCCCAGCGCTTGACTTTGTCCTGAGCCGACCAGATCCAATTCGTGGCGGTGATGTCGGGATGCGGATCGGGGCTTTCATAAGTGCTGGCGTGTTCGTCGAAACCATAGGCCTCGAAGCCGGGGGCGTTCTGGACGTCGCGTCCGCCGCCCATGTGCCACTTGCCGAAATGGCCGGTGGCATAGCCGGCGGCTTTGAGCGTGCGGGCGAGCGACGGCGCCTTGGAGTCGAGGAAATCCGCCTGCTCGCATTCGCGATTGGCTTTGCGCTCGTGGAGGAAGCTCGTAATAAGCCATCGCGCGGGAAACATTCCGGTCGTCGCGCCGGTTCTCGAAGGCGAGCAGATCGGCGAGGCGCTATAATATTGCGTGAAGCGGAGGCCTTCGCGCGCGATGCGATCCACATTCGGCGTCGGCGCAAACTTCCCGCCATAGCAGCCCACATCCCCATAGCCCATATCGTCGGTCAGGACGAAGATGATGTTGGGGCGCTTCGAACCAAGGGGTTTGCCGGATCGGTCAGACGCGTCGGACCGGTCAGACGCGTCCGACGGGGCAGTAAAGCCAAACCGGGGAATGGCCAGTCCAGCCGCGCCAAGGCCGGCTAGTTTAATAAAATCGCAGCGTTTTAGCTTGTTCATTTGATCTCTTCCGCTTTGGGTGAATTTGCTTTTTTGCGCTTGCCGGGTTTGCTGGCCGCGCCCCCGGCCTGCGCGTTGACGCCGGCCGGTTTGTCTTTGCCGCCTGCCGCCTGCGCGTTTGCGCCTGCGGCCTGTCCAGGCGCCTCGGCGGTTTTTTCTTTGGCGCCTGCTCCTTTGGCTTTTGCCCCTGCCGCTTTTGCTTCGCCGTAGGGTTTGCCCCAGGGCCAGGGGATGGCGTTGGTGCGGCGGGCGAACTCTTCCCACATCGCCGTCATCTCCTTGACCTTGTCCGGCATTTGCGCGGCAAGGTCGCGTAACTCGGTCCGGTCTTTTTCCAAGTCGTAGAGTTCCCATTCGCCCTGCGGCCCTTTGGCGACCAGTTTCCATTTGCCGGAACGAATCGCGCGGTTGCCTTCGTGTTCCCAGAACAGCGGCGCCTTGCGATTTATGGGTTTGCTCTGGAACGCCGGCGCCAGGCTGCATCCTTCCATCGGCTGAATCGCGACGCCATTGACTTCGGTTGGATATTTCGCTCCGCCGAGGTCCGCACAGGTGGCCATGAGGTCAACCAGGTGGCCGGGCTGGGACTCGAGTTCGCCGCGGCGCTTTATCTGGGACGGCCAGTGCGCGATCAGCGGCGTCGAGATGCCGCCTTCGTGCGCGAAGTGCTTATAACGGCGAAGCGGCGTGTTCGAGAGCGTGGCCCACGATTCCCCTTCGAAGACGGTGGACTGCGCGTCGCCGGGCGTCTTGCCTTCGAGCCGGCCTTTCGGGCCGCTCTCGGCGTTGCCGCCGTTGTCCGAGAGGAACAGGATGAGCGTGTTGTCGAGAGCATTGCGTTGCTTCAGCGCGCTCACGAACCGTCCCACCGCCGTATCCATGTGCGCCACGACCGCCGCATAAATCGCCATGATGTGATCGAAGTGGTCTTTTTCCTCGGCTGAGAGGCTGTCCCATGCTGCAACCTCCGGCGGACGCGGCGACATCGGCCATGCCTTGTCCATGATGCCGAGTTCGATCTGCTTCGCATGGCGTTGTTCGCGCAGTTTGTCCCAGCCGATTTTATATTTGCCGCGGAATTTCGCGATCTCCTCCTGCGGCGCCTGCAACGGGAAATTCGGCGCGTTGTGCGCGAGGTAAAGAAAGAAGGGCTGTTTGGCCGCCAGCGCCTCGTCAACGAACTTGATGCTGTAGTCCGTCCAGAGATCGGTTGAATACCAGTCCTTCGGCAGCGCGGGATCGGCGAGGTCGAGCTCTTTGCCGTTGAGAAAGAGTTTCGCCCGATTGCTCGCGCCGTAATAGAAACCGCCGGCAGGGGCGTTGAGGCTGCGCATAAAGCCGCGCTCCCATGGGACAACGCCGAAGTTCTGTCCGACGTGCCACTTGCCGCTCATGGCCGTGAAGTATCCGGCGTTGCGCATAACTTCGGCAATGGTCACGCAGCGGTTGTTGAGATGTCCCTGATAGCCCGGCTCGTTTTTGTCTTCGGTCATGTGTCCGACGCCGGCCTGATGCGGATAAAGCCCGGTCAGGAGCGACGCGCGCGTGGGACAGCAGCGGGCGGTATTATAGAACTGGGTGAACCGCAGCCCGCCCGCCGCGAGTTGATCGAGATTGGGCGTTGGGATTTCGCTGCCATAGCAGCCGATGTCCGCGAATCCCATGTCGTCCACAAGGATGATGACGATGTTTGGGCGGGCAGCGCCGCCCGCGGCAGGCGGCTGCGCCCAGTTGAAGCGCGGCAGAAGCATCAAGCCTCCCGCTCCAGCAGCGGCGGCGATGAACTTGCGTCGTGTGATCTCATGCATGGGCCTGGCGTCCCTTGTCAAAGAATTACCCTAAAGAAGGATTTTTGCGCAAATTTATAGAGGCATTCAATGCCTTTTCGCCTAAAAAAAGCGTTGGCGCCATTATTCTGATTTCCGCTATTCTGCCGAAAACGATACTGAGAAGCAGCTCAAAAAACGCACGGGAAGTAAATCATATTTAATGAGTGTATTTTTCTTTAAATGGACCGGAAGAAGGAGCAATGGATTATGGCGAAATGGCCGATGACCTTGGAGCGAGCGCGACCGTGTCTGGAGGGCTTCCAGCCGCCGGCGGGCGCCTTCGATCCGCGCGGCGCATGGGAGCATCGCTACGCGATCTGGGTGGCGTATCCCGGCTTTCCGATAGCGCCCATTCCGAAATCCGCGGCGATGGGTGAACTGAAACTAAGGCGCAAACCCGCCGGTCAGGGCGGCTTCACGCTCGAAGCAGCCCAGACGACAATGCAGGGAAACCGCGGCAGTACACGCTATCGCGTTCTGGCCAAGATGGACTGCGCCGAAGACGCGCTGGCCACGCCACGATCATGGGAATTGAATTCATCGAGCGCCAATGCCACCGGTCAGGTCACGGAAGAGACGCAAGTCAGCCGGACGGGCAAAGTTGCCGGCGGGCGCATGATATGCAAAGGCAAGACCGAGCGCATCCTGCCGGCGCCCAAGGCATTCACATCCAACTGGTCGCTCTTCGAGGCGATTCAACGCCTGCCCGCAACAGGCGCGCAGCCGCTGGAGTTCGATCTTCTGGAGGAGATGGACTTGCTCAAGCCCGGCCAGCGCCTGACATTCCGCGAGACCGTAGAGATCGAACTTGCCGGCAAACCCCTGCGCCTCCACGGCTTCGATCAGATCGGCCAGGGCGTTCCTCCCTATCAATATTGGCTGGACGATCAGCGGCGATTGCTGCTGGCCGTTGGATGGATGCGGGCTTATATCTATGCGCCCCCAATCAAAGCGCCGGAGGCTGGGCAATGACCACCCCTGACAAGAAAATATTGACTCGCCGGAGATTCCTTCAAGGCGCGGCATCGGGAGCAGCGGGAGTGGCGGCCGCAACGATGGCGTCCAAGTGCAGCCTGCCCCTTTTCGCCGCCACCGCCTCGAACCGCCCGCCCAATCTGCTCTTCATTCAGTCCGACCAGATGGGCATTCGCGCGCTTTCGGGGCATGGATGCGCCTTTGTTCAGACGCCGAATATTGACCGTCTGATGAAGCGCGGAACATCGTTCCGCTTGTCGTATTCCGGCAATCCCGTCTGCTGCCCGGCGCGCAGCGTCTGGTACACGGGGCGGCCATCCTGCGAAACCGGCGTGGTCCAGAATGAATGGCCGATCGCGGAGAACATGCCAGACCTGGGCCAGTGGTTCTCGGCGCGCGGGTATGAAGCTGTGTATGCGGGTAAGTGGCACATCCCCGGACGCGACTTCCAAAAAAGTTTCAAAGTGCTTACGCCAGGATATGGCGCGGGCGAACATGGCGACGCCGCCGTGTCGCGAGCCGCTCAGGGATTCCTGAGCAGCTATCGCGGCGACAAACCGTTCTTCCTTTCGCTGGGATTTCTGCAGCCGCACGATATCTGCTATTGGGCCTGGCATCATGCCGCGCGCATGGAAGAACTGCCTTTCCCGCAGATCGCGGGCAAGCTCCCGCCCCTGCCCGGCAGTTTCGAGTTCGATCCGCGCGAGCCGCAGTACATGCGGAGAGTCTGGCGCGAGGGCAAGGGATGGGCATTTCTGCGCGAGTGGTCGGAACTGAACTGGCGCTACTACATCTGGAGCTACTATCGCCACGTCGAAATGGTTGACGCCGAGATCGGGCGCGTGCTGGACGCGCTGGAAGACGGCGGCCTGGCTGAGAATACCGTTGTCATCTTCACTACCGACCACGGCGACGGAATGGGCTGCCACAAAACCGTGCAGAAGATGTTTCTTTACGATGAAGCCGCGGCCGTTCCTTTTGTTGCCTCCTGTCCCGGGCGTATCGCCGAAGGCGTCCAGGACCAGACGCATCTGGTGAGCGGAATGGACTTGGCGCCAACGTTGTGCGATTATGCGGGCATCGAAACGCCTCCGAAGGCGCGCGGCAAGAGTCTGCGTCCGCTGCTTGAAAAGAAGCCCGTCGAATGGCGCGACTTTCTGGTCAGCGAGTCCGCCACCACCGGACGCATGGTACGGACCGTGGACTATAAATTGATTACCTACAAGAACGATCCTGTCGAGCAGCTATTCGACATGAAAGCCGATCCCTGGGAAACGCGCAATCTCGCGGAAGAAGCCAAGTACGCCGATACAATGGCTGATCTGAAGAAGCGCCTGGCCGCATGGGAATCGCAGCTCGAGCCGCTGCCGCTCGAAGGCCGGCAACCGCCCCCCCGAAAACCCGCCGGCGCCCAGCAGCCACAGGGACCCGGCGGACGCCCGGCGCAGGGGCAGGGCTTGGGGGCGGGTTTAGGGAAGCGCACGTGAAGCGGCTGATTTCCGCATTGGCGCCCGGCAATGAAGCGATAGTATCGCAGCGGTTTTTTGCCTAAGGGAGGAAAACAATGCATTCGGAAGCGGCGCCAGCATTTGGAGTGCGGTTGCT
>JAPLSP010000442.1 GCA_026398575.1 Candidatus Sumerlaeota bacterium
AATCCGTGCAAATCCGTGACATCCGCGTCATCCGTGTTCTATACAAAAACAAAAATAAGAGCGTTTGTCGCCTCAAGGACCAGAACATGAAATATGGTATCTGCGCCGCCCCTGATTCTGCTATCGCCGCGCAACTGGCGCAAATCGGCTATGATTTTATCGAAATCAACGTCCAATCCCACCTGAAATCCACCGAAGACGAAGCCGCGTTTGCGCCTGAACTGGAGCGGATTCGCTCGTGCCCCATGCCGTGCGTCGCAGCCAATTGCCTGCTGCCGGGAAACCTCAAGGTCACCGGGCCATCCGTGGATCGCGATGCCGTAGCGCGCTACCTGGGCGTCGCGTTTGAGCGTGCGCAGCGGGCGGGCGTCGAAACCGTTGTCTTCGGATCAGGCGGCGCGCGGCGCGTTCCGGATGGCTTCGATCGTGAAAAGGCAGAGAACCAACTGGTCGAGTTTTGCCGGATGATCGGCCCCATTGCGCAAGCCAACGGCGTCGTCATGGTGGTCGAGCCGCTCAATCAGGCCGAATGCAATATCCTGACTGGCGTGCGCGAATGCGCCGATCTTGTGCGCGCCGCGAACCATCCCAATGTGCGCCTTCTGGTGGACGCCTACCATTCGATGCGCGAAAACGAAAATCCCGCCGACATCCTCGAAGCCGCCTCGCTCCTCGCCCATGTCCACATCGCCACCTGCCAATCCCGCCGCGCGCCGGGAATCGAAGAATGCGATTTTTCCGCGTTCTTCGCCGCTCTGCGCAAAGGCGGCTACGACGGCCGCGTCTCCATCGAATGCTCATGGAAAGAGATGCCCGCCGAGGCGGCGGCAGCGCTGGCTACTATGAAATCGTATGAAAATCATTAGTCCGCATTCTTCACCAGCGCTTGCCAAATCGAGCAATAATTCGGGCGCCAGCAGCGTTCCAAAATGCCCTGAAAGGGCCTAAAGAAATAAGCCCAGGGCAACGCCCTGGGGACAGCCCAATAGCTTCTGCGAAGCCCTTAAGGGGCGAAAGAAAACATTACCACCTCATGACAGCTACTGTTCCGCCCTTACAGGGCTTGAAAGAATAAGCTCCGGCGTTTCCCAGGGCGTTGCCCTGGGCTGTTTTCTTTTAGCCCTTTCAGGGCACGATGCTGTTGCCTTGGTGAGCAATGCGGGCTAGCTGGATAATCGCCGCTCGACCGCTTCGAAAACCATATCCACGCTTATCCGCCGGATGGCTAATTGCGGATGGCCGTGCATTTCTTCGGGCGTCATGATGGGATCGCCTGAGCAAAGAGCAATGTGTTTTTCCGGCTCATAGAAGGCGCCCCAGCGTCGCGGATCGGTCCAGCCATAGAGCGTGACGGTCGGACAACCCACCGCCGCCGCCAGATGACGCGGCCCGCTATCGGTCGCGATGAACAGCCGCATGCGCCGCGCCAGTTCTGCAAACGAGCGAAGATCATCCTTGCCGCAGAAATTATGCGCCTTCAGGAAATGCTCGCGGATTAATTGATCCGACGGAGCCGACTGATCCGACGGACCGGTCAGCATAAAATGATGCGACGGAAAGCGGGCGGCCAATCGCTTCAACAACTCCGCCCATCGCTCCAACGGCCATTGCTTCTCGGGATGCGTCGCGTCAAAGTGAATCCCTACAAGCGGCGCGTCCAAGGGGATTCGCGCTTCGCGGAGCAGACGCTCGGCCTTCTGCGCGGCTTGCTCATCGCGCGGCCATTGGATCGGCGGCGGAGGCCCTTCGATCCCCAGACACGCAAACAGGCGCGTCAGGTTCACCAACTCGTTGACTTCGAAATCCTTGCGAACGCAAACGTCGGCGCGGTCATACCACCACTGACGCACAAAGCCGACTTCGCGATCAAACGTCACGACCGGCGCGCCCATCTTGAACAGCGCCACCGGCGATTCGTCATGCCAATATGGAACAAAGATCGCAGCAGGCTTTGAAGGCAAAGTTCCGAGTTCCGAGTTCCGAGTTCCGAGTTCCGCCTCTGGCGTTCCGGGTTCCGAGTTCCGAGTTCCGAGTTTTGATTGCAAAGCTTCGTGGCCAGAGGATTCATCGCATAGTGAAATTTTATCAGCTACGTCCAAGCCCTGATACAATTGCGCGATTCGCGGGGTGGTTATCAATGTCAGCTCGCTGCCGGTGGGAAGGCTTTTCTTCAGATGGCTCAACATCGGCGCCAGAATCACCATGTCACCGATATATCCGCGCGCCGCCACAACCAGTGGCACAGGCTTCCCAGCCTGTGAAACCGGCGGAAGCGCGCCGATCTGCAGCATTGACTCAGACCTTGTGTCCCGCGATTTTGTCTTCAGCAAAGTCTGCCTGGCCTTTCGTTTTATATCCCCCACTGTTTGGCTCGCCCAGGTTTTGAGAAGTTGTAGTGTCAAACCGGTTCCCTGGAGCAACGGCTCGCCCAGCGCGCGGCAGGCCTTCAGATATTCGCGCTGGCGTTCGCGCCAGAATGCGCTTGCTGTTGCATGCTCGTCACTCGTCCATTCCGGCCAATACCCCGCCGCGACGTCGTTCAACGCGCGCTCGAGATAGCGCGGAGGCTGCGAACGTGCGGCTGCGGCGCGCGCATCCTGACGCATCCGTTCCTGCGCATAGTCGCGATCCACTCGATCTGCCGGAATATCATGCAAAACCACCAATGCCGGATCAAATCGCGTCCGAAAGCCCTGAATCCGCAGGCGCATCCATATCTCGGCGTCTTCGCGCCCGGCGGCGTATTTCGCCAATTCCATCTCCGCGGCAAACGTGGCAGACGCCCCGCCGTCCGCCGCTGAAACTTGGAATGGATGCTTGAGCAGGATTTCCCGCCGCACGATCAGGTTCGCCGTCTGCGGCAAGACCGTATATCCCGCTTCAGGCGTGAAGGCGCCGCCCGTCGAAAGTCCAATCGCCCATCCCATCTCAGGATCGAACCACTCGGGATTGGGCAAAGCCTGATACGCCACTACCGGCCCGCCGGCGACGTCGCAAACTTCAGCCAACTCGCCCGCGCGCCGCAGCCAGCCCGGCGCCGGAAGGCAATCGTCATCTATAAAGGCCACCCACGCGCCGCCGGCCTGCGCGACGGCATGATTGCGCGCCTCGGCGAATGCAATATCCTCGCGCCCCGCAATCGCCCGCACCCGCTCCGGCGCCGAAGATGCAAGCCATTCGCTCGTGCCATCGCGCGAGCCATTATCCATGACGAGAATCTCGCGCGGCTTGGGCGATTGCCGCGCAAGCGCCTCCAGCAGCCGCTGCAATTGAGGCAGGCGGTTCGCCGTCAGAATAATGATGCTGATGTCCAATGTCATATCATAAATTCAGTGACGTATTTTTGTTTTAGGCGCGAAAGCAATGCGCTCAGAAGCGGCGCCAGCTTTTGGAGTAAGGTGGCTCGCCGCCTTCTTTTTAGCGCCAGGGCCATTGAATCGCCAAAAAGAAGGC
>JAPLSP010000616.1 GCA_026398575.1 Candidatus Sumerlaeota bacterium
GCAGCAATCCAATGCTTCCGGCGTGTATGTGGAGGTGGTGGGGTCCGCGATGACGCTGCAAGATACGGCCAATCCCGCCGGCGCCACGGCCTATATCGGACTGCCGGAACCTTCCTTGAACTCCACGTTATATGGCTACCTGCTTGGCCGCCCCGACGCCCTGCTGGAAGAAATTCCCAATCCCGATGCGAACAGCGATGGGAACGTGAATATCTCCGATCTGCTCAAGCTGCTTCGTTCGAGATAGCGAAAGCGGCAGACGATTAAGCGCTCCAAGAAAAAAAGACATCAAGGACAACAAAGACAGCAAGGACCATGAACCGCGCATAGAAGATAATGCTTCTTTGCGCGGTTCATTGTTCTTGGGGTCCTTGATGTCCTTGTGGTCGTTGTTGTCCTTGATGTCCTTGTATCTCATGCGAAGCGCCCGGCTTGGGAGGCGTTCCAAATCGCAAGACAATCGCAGCGAAGACCATCAGATAAGAGCCGATGATAATATACGGCGCCACATAGGACGGCATATTGTCGGCTTGCGCGTTAGACGATGAGAGATAAATAAATCCGAATGCCAGCAAGAACACGCCGCCGACGGCCAAAACCCAGTTGATCGCCTCAAAAGGCGCCTCCGGCTCCTCGGCGCGCGATTCCCGGGCGCCCGGTTCATTCGGCTGATCGCCCAAAGACTGCGCTCCCTGCGACGAGGCCTTCTCATCGCTTGGCGTCCCATCCTGTTTCCGGTCTCTGCCTCGTTGTCGTCCCATGATTGTTTTCCATCACATAAGAATTCATGCTTTCTTCCGGTTGCGCCCGGCGTTCATGTCTTTGCATGTTTTATGATCTTCTTGTAGAGCTCCTCGTACTTGTGCGCCGCCGCCGCCCATGAAAAATCGCGCTGCATCCCTGCGCGCATCAAGCGCCGCCATTCCTGGGGCGACTGGCGCCATAAATTCAAAGCCTTGCGCAGCGCCTCGAACATCGCCCGCGGCTCATAAGCCTCAAAGACAAACCCTGTTGCTTTGCCGTGCGCCAACGCCGCAGGAGAGCAGGGAATCACGCTGTCGGCCAGGCCGCCCGTCCGCCGCACAACCGGCGGCGTTCCGTATCGCATGCTGAACATCTGATTGAGGCCGCACGGCTCGTAATACGACGGCATCAGAAAAATATCGCTTCCTGCTTCGATCCGATGCGCCAGACCATTGTCGAACGTCAAATGCGCGCGCACCTGCTCGGGATAGCGGCGCGCCATTCCCTCCAGCATCCGGTGATAGCGCGGCTCGCCGGCGCCCAGCATCACCAGCTGAGCCCCTTCTTCGATCAAATTCGCCAGAGCGGCGTCCACCAACTCAAAGCCCTTCTGCGTGCTCAGCCGCGACACCATCCCGACCAGCGGCGTTCGAGCGTCCGGAGGCAGCCCGACCTCGCGCTGAAGCGATGCCTTGCAGACGGCCTTGCCGGACAAATCCTCCGCGCCATATCGCGCCGGCAGATGCGGATCAGACTCCGGGTTCCATTCCGTATAGTCAATGCCGTTCAGGATTCCCGTCAGCTGTCCTTTGCGCCGCCTCAAAACGATGTCCAGCCCGCATCCCAATTCCGGCGTCTGAATCTCCTCGGCATAACGAGCGCTGACGGTGGAAATGCCGTCGCTGAGCAGGATGCCGCCCTTCAGCAGATTCATCGCGCCATGAAACTCCATGCCCTCGGCGTCGAACGCCTGAGGCCCGAGCCCAATCGTGGGAAGCATTATGGGCGCCGTCCGCCCCTGAAACGCGACATTGTGAATCGAGAACAGCGTTTTGATGGGGCGGTAAAAAGCATCCTGGGCCAAGATGCGATGTGAACGAAGAATGGCGGGAATCAGCGCCGTTTGCCAGTCGTTACAGTGAATGATATCCGGCCGCCAATCCAATCCCTTGAGCATCCAGAGGACCGCCATGCAGAAAAAAGCAAACCGCTCCATGTTGTCCGGGTAGTCGAGCCACTGCGAGCCGATGGCTTCGCCATAAGCCCCCGCGCGGTCGAAATACCGGTCGCATCGCACCAGATACGTCGGCGCTTCGGCTGGAATACACTCGATGCTTCCGGGCGTGGCGATGCCATCCAACTCCACGAGCGCCTCCGGCATCACTATGCGCGGAATGCTGCCGTTGAGCTCCAGGAAACGATAGCCCGGGATGGCGATCCGCACATCATGTCCGCTTGCCGCCAGCGCGCGGGCCAGCGCGCCGGCCACGTCGCCCAAACCACCGGTCTTGAAATATGGATGCGCCTCGGAGGCGACGATAAGAATTTTCATGAACTCACAATCCGCAAATTAAATTTCACATCCCACATTTCCCAATTCGCAATCCGTAATCCGTAATCCGCAATCCGTAATCCGCAATTAACATATTCTGCGTCTTACGCTTGACAACGGCGCCCCTTTTTTGATTCACTCCGCTTTTGGGTTTGCGCGAAAATTATGACAGCGGCGACAGCGCAGTCAAGAGTTTGCCGCAGGCGCGCCAACCCCGTCAAGCGGACAGTGCGCTGGGATTCGATGCTTTATCGGCCCGAAGACGCCAGCGCGCGTTTGCTCTCTCGCCTTGCGCGATCATAGCTCAGCCCGGATAGAGCGTCTGCCTCCGGAGCAGAAGGTCGCAGGTTCAAATCCTGCTGGTCGCGCCAAAAAGCCCTTACAAAACAAAGCAAATTCAGAGACGCCCGGATCGCATGGTCCGGGCGGTTTTGTTGGAGTAAACACAGAGTAAACATGAGAAAGGCAAATGCAGGCTAATTGGCCGATTGCCCGGCGGCCATGCGGATCGGCTGAAATCGGTTGACGCGGGGCGTCTGGCGGGGTTGACGGCGGCATATTTTGGCAGGGGATCGGCTGAAGCGGTACGGCGTCCACCATGATCGGCTCGACGCCGATGTCCTCGACGCCGATGTCCTCGACGACCTGGTACTGGTGGAGGATAAACGCAACGTGCGGCAGGCGGCAGCCGTGCGCCCCTTCCCTTGCCCTTGCGCGGGATCGTCCCGCCTGCGTTGCGTATGCCCGCGCCATTGGCCCTTTGACAACCTCGACGGCGCCCGGCTCGACGACGATGTCCACCGCAAAAAAAGCCCGCCGAAGGCAAC
>JAPLSP010000023.1 GCA_026398575.1 Candidatus Sumerlaeota bacterium
TAAGCGGCCTTGGCCTCGGCCCAATCCTCACAGGCTTGATTGATGCTGTCGAGCGGTTTCGCGGCCAGCATCGTTTCGACTTTCTCCAGCCGCCGATGGAGACGCGCATCTGGCAACCGGGCCGTTTCAAAACGGCTGGCCGCCCAAGCCCGCGCCGAAGTCATCTCTTGCTTCGGCGGAAGCCCGGCCAATTTTTCAGGACGAATCCCGCGATAAGAATGCCTTTTTTTCCTGTGCACATAGGTACTATCGCATTAACGTTTTGCTTAAGCTATTTAAACTTTTTAGGTTTTTTATGACCCGTATAAACCGAACCGGTTAGCGTATTGAAGGGCGACTTGTGGGTAATGATCAGCACAAGGCCCGGTGGTGGCATGATTACTTTTTGCCATCAAGGATGCTCGGTCAAAAAGCGTTCGGCGTCGAGAGCGGCCCTGCATCCTGTGCCGGCGGCGGTTACGGCTTGTTTATAAAGCGGGTCCATGACGTCGCCGCAGGCGAAAACGCCGGCGATGTTCGTGGCGGTCGTGGGCGCCTTGACTTTGATGAAGCCCGCGGCGTCCAACTCCAGCGCGCCGCCGAAAATTTCCACGTTGGGAGTATGGCCGATCGCCAGAAAGACGCCGTCAATCGGGCGTTCGGCGATTTCGCCGGTCAGAACGTTCTTCAGGCGCACGCGGGTGACTTTGCGCGGACCGGCGTCCGAATCCTCCGTTCCCAGGATTTCTTCGACAACGGTGTTCCATAAGAACTCAATCTTGGGATTTTTCTTCGCGCGTTGAACCATGATCTTCGAGGCGCGCAACTGGTCGCGCCGATGCGCGAGATAGACCTTCGCGGCGAACCGCGTCAGGAAGTCCGCTTCCTCGACGGCCGAATCGCCGCCGCCGACCATGATGACCTGCTTGCCGCGGAAGAAAAAACCGTCGCACGTCGCGCAGGCCGAGACGCCATAGCCCCAATACTTGGCCTCGGAAGGCAGCCCGAGTTTTTTTGCGGTGGCGCCCGTGGCCACGATCAGCGTCCGCGTCTGGTGTTCGCCGCCGGAGGTTTTGACCGTGAAGGGGCGCCGCGAGAGATCCACCGATACGACGGCTTCCGGACTGATTTCCGTTCCGAAGCGCCTGGCTTGGTCGCGGCAGGCTTCCATGAAATTCGGTCCCAGGATTCCCGTCGGGAAACCGGGATAATTCTCCACGTCGGTGGTGATGGCCAACTGCCCGCCAGGCTCAGGGCCTTCGAACAGGAGCGGCGCCAAATCCGCGCGCGCCGTATAGATCGCCGCCGTAAAACCCGCCGGCCCGGAACCCAGGATGATGACGTTGCGCATACTAGAGTCCTCGCGGAATTTTTCAGATCGCCCAAGCGCTGGCTTCAGCGTTCTACAAAGCGGTTTTGCAATTCAAGGGAAATTGTGGAATTCACCGGTTTCATCCTGCGGTTCCGGACGTATCCCAAGATGGCGACTGGAGGCTGCTGTTCATGCATTGACAAAATAATAGATGGCAAAATGATTGCGATTCTCGCTGTCTCGAAAACTCGTTGATCCAAAGAGAAAAGCTGTTTAGTGTTTGTTTTTTGCTGGCGAGGGAAGTGTTCTCCTTTGATTGATGATCTGCACATTGCCTCAAATCCCCCGACTCGCCGGCGGCGCAGCGTATGGCGCGGATATGGCGCGTCCTATTTGTTTTGCGCGCCGGCGGCGATCCTATTCACCGGGTTCGTAGTCCTGCCCGCGATCATTGGATTCTGTTATAGCCTGACCGATTGGAACGGGTGGGGGCGGCCCGTCCGGTTCATTGGGCTCGATAATTTCCGCGAACTCCTGCGCGATGAAAAATTCCTGATCTCATTCCGCTTCACGCTGCTTCAAACGGCATTGATCGTCGCGTTCTTTTCCTTCGGCGCGATGGTGTTGGCAGTGTTGCTGGACCGCTTGCGGCGCTATAAGGGCCTGATCCGCGGAATGTTTTTTTATCCCTACATCCTCAGCATCGTCGTCAGCGCGCTGGTCTTTCAATATATGGGCGATTATCGCAACGGCCTCGTGAATGAAATCCTGCGGCGCGTGGGGCTGGGCGGTTGGACGCAGGAATGGATGGGGCCGGATTGGGCGCCGCTGTTTGTATTCGCGTTCCTGGCGTGGTCGGGATTGGGATTCTTCACGACGCTCTATCTGGCGAACCTCCAGACGATTCCGCAGGACATGTATGAAGCCGCCGCGATTGACGGCGCGTCGGCGCTGCGCGTTTTCACGTCCATTCAGTTCCCAATGCTACTGCCGACGCTGACAACCAACTCGGTGCTCGCGCTGATCACGGGCATCAATCTTTTCCCCCAGATTCTCGTTCTCTGGAGTTCGCCCCGGACCGATGTCTATACCGTCGGCTATTATATCTATAAAATGGGCATCCAAAATAACCGCCAGGGTTATGCCACGGCGATGTCGCTCGTGATGTTTGTGTTGCTGGCGATCGTCGCGATCGTTCAGGTTCATCTCATGCGGCGCAAGGAGGTTCAACTATGAGCATGAGCCTTGGCCGCCGCCGATTCCCCGCGTTCGAGATCGCGATGCTCGTGGCGGGACTCGCGTTCATCTCGCCGCTGGCGCTGGTGTTGATCAATTCCTTCAAGGACCTTCCGCAGATCATCGCCTCGCCGCTGGCCCTGCCGCGCCCGGTCTGCTGGCAGAACTATCGCGACATCTTCACCACGGTTGATCTGGCGCGGCCCATGTGCAACAGCTTTCTGATGGCCGCCGCCGTCATCGCCTGCCTCGTGATCCTGGGGCCGATGGCCGCTTATGCGCTCGAACGGCGGCGCATGCCGGGACGAAAAGCCCTGCGCGCTTTTTTCCTTTCGGGACTGGTCATCCCGTTCCAGGTTATCATGGTGCCGCTGCTGCAGGAGTTCCGCATGATCCACATCGAATTCACATACTTGTCGCTGTTGCTGGTCTATGTCAGCTGCGGCCTGCCGCTGTGCATCTTCATTTACAGCGGTTTCATGTCCACGATTCCGCGCTCGCTCGAAGAAGCGGCGGCCATTGACGGTTGCGGCCCTTTCCGGACGTTCTGGCACGTGGTCTATCCGCTTCTCATGCCGTGTACGATCACGATCGTCATCTTCTGGGGTTTGTGGATATGGAATGATTTCATGGCCGCGTTCGTCTTCATGGGGCAGGACCGCGCGCAGTTGGCGTTCGTGCAGCTGTGGAGTTTTCTCAACGACCAGTACGTCAAGAACTGGAATACGATTTTTGCCGGCGTCGTCGTGTTGTCGGCGCCGGTGACGATTTTGTATCTGCTCATGCAGCGGCGCTTCATCAAGGGATTGACTGCTGGGGCGGTGAAGGAATAAAAATAGAGAATGTAAAATGTAAAATGAGAAATGAGAAATGAGAGCAGAGGAGGCGAGGAATGAAGCGACGTGACGCGATTGGGGCGATGGCTGCGACGGGAATCCTGGCGGGCGCGGGATTGATTCCTATGTCGGGTTGCGGCGGAAAGGCGGACGGGAAAAAAGTCATCCGCGTGACGCGCAACATCGGTGGGCGCGCCGGATTCCGCAAGCACTGGGAAACGTGGAAAGCGGCGTTTGAAAAAAACAATCTCGGATGGGCGATGCAGCTGATTGATCTGGGCAACGCCGACGGCGCGGAATACTACAAAACGCGCATTGCCTCGGGCGATCTGCCTGAGATTGTCATGACGTGGCAATTGGCCGGCTTTCTGGCCGACAGCGGCCGCCTTGTCCCGCTTGGAGAGGATTATTATCAAAAATTCGGCATCCCGCTGCCGCCGCCTTACAAGGGAAAATACTACACCAGCCAAAGCGGACTGCAGATTCAGGGCATCGCCGTGAACAAGAAAATGTGGAGCGACGCCGGCGTTACACAGCCGCCTGCCACGTGGGATGAATTCATCGAAGGACTGAAAAAAGTCAAAGCGAAGGGCTATACGCCGCTTGTCTATGGCGCTCGCGAATGGTCGGCCAGCGAGCCGATCTTTTATGGCATCGCGACGAGCATGTATCCCCACAAATACGATCCTGCGCAGCCGTCGTGGACGCAGCTGCGCGACCAGGGCAAGGTGCGGTTCGCCTCCGACCCCATCGCGCGGCAAGTCTTGGAGAAGATGATTTACATGCTAGACAACTTCACGGAAAAAGGCGTCTTGAGCGCCGGATACAATGACGAGCAGCGCGATTTTTATTCGGGCAAGGGCGCCGCGTGGATGATGGGTTGCTGGATCGGCGGCGATCTTGAAAGCAACAAAGTCAACTTCGAGATCGAATACTGGCCCATCCCTTCGATGACCGGCAAGCCGCCGATTTTCCTGAACACGAGCAGCGTTCCCAATGGATGGGCGATCACCACCAATGCGACGGGCGAGAAACTCGAAAAGGCGCGCGCGGCGCTGGAGACGTTCTACGATCCGGCGGTCTATCAGGATTTTCTGAATGGGGAATATCAGTTCGGCCTGGCGGAAAAATTGCCGGTCAAGAAGCCCCAATCCTCTTCGCCGGCGGTTCGAAAATTCTTGGACAACATGGAAGCGAATCTGAACAAGTACGGCAGCACGCCGGGATGTCACCGGACCCTGACGGATTTTCCGCCGCAGAATTTCCTCATGTCCTGGACCGCCATTATGCAGGAAATCCTGTCAGGCCGCAAAGACATAGACCGCCTGCTCAAGCTGATGGACGACGACTGGGATTCCGCGCGCAAAGGCGAATGAGCGGAGAGGGAGACGCGGAGAGGGGAGACGCGGAGAGGGGAGAAACGGAAAAGGCTAGCGCCAAGTCCGTGTCAGTCCGTGTCGGTCCGTGTCGGTCCGTGAGAGGCGCGGAGAAGCGAGAAAGGAGAGGAACTCGGAACTTGGAACTCGGAACTACAGCTGCGGCGCCTTGCGCTCTTTGAGCAGCGTCATGGCTTGCCTCACGTCTTGCGCGCGCTCTTTGGGAACCACCAGGACGCCATCGGCCGTGACGATGATCGCCAAATCCTTCACGCCGATGGTTGCCACGGCCATCTTCTTGGCGCCGCAATCGTTATAGACAATGCAGTTTTGCGTATCCACAAGAACGGGATTGCCGATCGCCACGTTGCCGTGCGCGTCATGCGGATGCGTGCGGTCGAGCGAATCCCACGAGCCGACGTCGTCCCAGGAGAAATGCGCCAGAGCCATGATCACGCGCCGCGCCCGCTCCATCAGCACATAGTCAATCGAGATATTGGGCAGCTCCTCGAAAATTTTCTCGGTGATGGCGTCGTCTCCCCGGCGCATCGCAACGGTCATCTCGCGCAGCGCCTGCGCATGAGGCCCGCCGGCGTCATCCAGTTCGCGCATGAACGCGCTGAGCGGCCAGAAAAACATGCCGCTGTTCCAATAAAAGCGCCCGGTGGCGATGAAGTCCTCGGCCGTTTCGCGGTTGGGCTTTTCGCGGAATCGCATCACGGGATAAACCGGGCGGTCCGGCGCGCAATGCGCGAACGCGCGCGCGCCCTCCGCGATTTCGATATAGCCGTAACCGGTGTGCGGGCGCGCGGGCGGCACGCCGATGACGGCCAGCGCGTCTTCGCGCTCGGCGGCCTCGAGGGCCGCATTGACGTCACGGACAAATTCATTGCTTTCGGGAATCAGATGGTCCGCCGTCAGGACGGCCATCGAAAGGCGCGAGCTGTCGCCATGCTGCGCCATGATATGCGCAGCCGCATAAACCAGGCAGCCGGCGGTGTTGCGCTTGCACGGCTCGGCCAGCACGTTTTCGGGGGGGATCAACTTCAAGCTTTTGCGGATGATCGGTTGCAGATGGCGTGAAGTGGCTATATATACACAGTTGGGCGGAATCAAGGGTTGGATGCGCTCGACGGCTTCTTCGAGCAAAGTTTTATGCGGCGAAGACAACGGCAACAGCTGTTTGGGACGCTTGTGCCGCGACAACGGCCAGAAACGCTCTCCCGCGCCGCCCGCCATGATCACGGCGAAGCGCTTACGATCTGAAGGCGCATGACTCATGATAAAAATCTCCTGACCCAATATGATATACGCCTGGCGGCAGGCCGATCAATCCGAAACTGCGCTTTTACAACTGCGCTTTTGCTGCGCTTTTATTGGCTTGTCAGGCGAACGGGATTCATTCATAATTTTTTGCGCTTTTTTCTTCGGCCAGGCGCCGCATTACACCACCGCTGCCTTGCTCCCCTTCGGTACGCTTCGGCAAAAACGGCGGGCTAAAGGACAGCCAGAGCAAAGGACTCCGAATGAATACGATCGAGAAAACAGCCTACAAGAAATGGCGCGGCGCATATCAGATGAATTCCGGCGACGTCCGCCTCACGCTCGTTACGGACATGGGGCCGCGCGCGCTTTCGCTCAAGCTCGGCGATGGGCCGAATTTATTGTTCGAGGACGAAAAAGAAGAGCTCAAGGCGGGCGACTGGAAGATCTACGGAGGACATCGTTTCTGGATCGGCCCCGAGACGCTCTTGACGTATGCCCCCGACAATGCTCCCTGCCAGGTGATGGAGACCGGGGAAGGATTGCAGATTACATCGCCGGCGGACGCGGCCACGGGACTCGAAAAAACTCTGATCGTCAGCGCTGCGCCGCAAGGCTTTCGCCTCAGGCATGTTGTCAAAAATACGGGCGAATTTCTGGCGCCCGCCGGAACGATCTGGGGTTTGACATGCGTCCGCCCGCGAGGCGTCTGCGCGATTCCCTGGCGCGTCGGACCGGATAAATGGAGCGTCGCTTCGGTCAAGTTTTGGAGGCGCTGGGCCGATCACGGCTCCGACATCGAAAGCCCTCAATGGCGCATGACGAACGATCTCTTCGAAATTCATCCGACGGGCGAAGAAGGCAAGGCCGGATCGCTGGCCTCGTGGATCGGGCAATGGAGCGACGACGCCACGTTCATCAAGTCCGTCAAGATGTGTCCTCATGCGCCCTATCCCGACGGCGGCTGCAACATCGAAATCTACACCTGTAAATTCTTCATCGAACTCGAAAGCCTTTCTCCCGTGCGGATCCTTGGCCCCGGCGAAACGCTGGAGCATGAGGAGCGCTGGATCGTGACGCGGCCCGTCGAGCGGAGTCTGAAGGCGGTCCAGGCGCTGCTTGCTTAGCGCCTTCCCGATATGAAACGGCCGGAAACAGCCATCGTAAAGCTTCCCGAAATCGCGCCGGAGGGTGTTCGGACGCTGCTTGATTTTTTTGTCCGGCGCTTTCCGCAAATCGCGCCGGATGTCTGGCGGCGGCGTTTCGACGAGGGGAAGGTGCTGTGCCCCGCCGGCCCTCTCGCCGCGGACGCCTCGTATCAGCCGCTGCTCGAAATCTCATACCTGCGCGAAGTGGAACGCGAGTGGCCCGTGCGGAGCGACTATCGCGTTGCACATGAAGACGCGGATTTGCTGGTGATTGACAAGCCGCCGTTTCTGCCGGTGACGCCTGGCGGCCATTACCTGGGCAACTGCCTGTTGTCGCTGTTGATGAAAGCCACGGCCAACGAGGAGCTGGCGCCGCTGCACCGGCTTGATCGCGAAACCAGCGGATTGATCATCTTCTCCAAGCGCGAGCGTTCGCGTTCGCACTATTCAAAGCTGTTCCGCGATGAGATGGATTCAAAGTGGCAGCGCCGCTGGCTCAAGCGCGCGCAGGAAGTGGGAGCCACTGGGAGCGCCACCATCCTGGTGGCGAGTGGCGCCACAGAGAGCAGAGACGCGGAAAGGGAGAGACGCGGAGAGGCTGCATGGACCAACGAGGCGTGGGAATTCCTCGCCGGCGCCCGTCATTTTCTCTACAAGGAGTATTGTGCGGTTTGCGATCTCGTAGCGGAACCTCCTGCCGCGCGCGCGCGCCTGGCGCATTATCTGGCGCCCATGAAATCAATCTATTCAAACGAGCCGGCGCCCGAAAACCTTCCGCCCAATTCATTCTGCGAAATCGAAATGATCGAACGCGCGGGCGAGCGGGGGTTGTTCCGAATCTGTCCGATCACGGGACGGCGGCATCAAATCCGAATTCAAATGGCGCGCGCCGGATTTCCCATCGTCAACGACCGCATCTATGGATTGCATCCGCGCTATGACCCGGATGATATTTCGGCGCCGTTGTTGCTCAACTGCCAGCGCCTGGAAATCCGCGATTTTCCTGCCTATGATCGAGCCGGGAAACTTAATTTTTCATGGCATTCCGCTTATCGCCTTGATCCCCTCCAGGCCGAGTTGGTTCAATCATAAACGTCAGGGGGCGGGGGTCAGGGGTCAGGGGGCGGGGATCAGGGGTCGGGGGGCTGGGGTCCGGCGTCCGTGTTGGTCCGTGTCAGTCCGTGTTAGTCTGTGTTAGTCCGTGTCACCCCAAACTAAAATGAATTCAAAACGCCTCGCGCGCCGCATTCTGTTCCCTATCATCGCCGTCTCAGGCGCATTAGCGTTGTGTCTGATCGCATTGGAGATTGCCCTGCGCGTCGTGGGATTTAGTTTTCATCTTTATCCGGACATTCTTGTCGCCAAGCATCCCGTTTACACCCACACCGACAAATTCGTCCTGCCCGACAGCCGCTATATCTGGGTCAGACAAGGATACGACAGCATTTTGGATGATGCGCTGAAGAACAAGCCCGCCGTGGTTTTCATGGGCGATTCCTGCACGCAGGCGGGGCATTATGACCGCTTTCTGGTCGAGCGGGTGAAGCAGGAATCCGGCGGCAAACCGATGACTTATGCGAACCTGGCTGCCGTAGGCTGGACCTCGTTTCAAGGGCTGCTGCAGTTCCAGCGCGACGTCGTCCGCATCAAGCTCGCCGTGGCGACGATGTACTTTGGCTGGAACGACCATTGGGTGGGGCTGGGCATCGAGGACAAGCGGATCGCTCGGCTGAGATCGCCGTTGATGCTTAATCTCCGGCGGTTGCGCGTCACGCAGTTGGCGACCAAATTCTACGCGGCGCTGGCCAAAGAGTCCGCGCACGAAAAAGGCAAGGAGCCAGAAGGCTTG
>JAPLSP010000734.1 GCA_026398575.1 Candidatus Sumerlaeota bacterium
TTTGCCTGACGCAGTTGTCACAGATGCCAGCGGCAATTATAGCGGAACGGTCAGCTCCGGCTGGTCGGGTACCGTAACACCTTCGAAATCAGGATATACGTTTACTCCTGCCAGCAGACCTTATTCGAATGTCATATCGAATCAAACTTCCCAAAATTATACCGCTGCGATAATAACTTACACAATTTCTGGTCAAGTGACTTTAAATAGCAGCGCCCTTTCAGGGGTAAATATGGGAGGCCTGCCTGGTACGGTTGTTACAAATTCAAGCGGCAATTACAGCGGGACAGTAAACTACGGCTGGTCAGGGACTATAACGCCTTCGCTATCGGGATATACATTCACGCCCTCCAGCAGGACTTACTCAAACGTCATATCGAATCAAGCTTCGCAAAATTATACTGCTGCGCCAGTGGTAGTAGCTTACACGATTTCCGGTCAGATAACATTAAATGGCAGTGGCTTTCCAGGAGTGAATATGGGAGGTATGCCTGGTACGGTTGTCACAGATACAAGCGGCAATTACAGCGGAACAGTATTCCCAGGCTGGTCGGGTACGGTGACTCCATCACTGATAGGTTATATTTTCAGTCCTGCGAGTCTGACTTACTCGAACGTGTCTTCTGATCAAACAGCGCAGGATTATGCCGCTACGATAAAGACCGTATCTATATCAGGCACTATTCTTAGCTCAGCGGGGAATGCTACAAAGGCCGCTGGGGCAGGAATGCTTGTGCAGATAATGCCAGAAAGCCTGCGCATTAGTCCTGCCTATATTACGCTTTCTGATTATGGCCAATTCAAGCTTTCCAATATACCATATGGATCGTCAGTTTGTGTGTTCCCAACGCACGCCTTTAGATGCGTGACGCCTTGCTATAAGCGCTATAATAATCTCACCCAGGACAAAACCGACGCCTACTTTTATCGGATAGGCAATGTGAGAATGATTTCGGGTTATGTCTGGGACACACATGGCGCAGGCATCACCGCGCACCTGGTTGCCACCAATTTTATATATACAAGACTGTGGCAAGAGACAGATACGGCCACGGCGGGATTCTATGCGATGCTTGTTCCTTGCGGCAGGAATGTAGAGATACAATCCAAAGCGACCGGCTATTCATTCAGCCCAATAGATTTTAGAAGGATAGCACAGAATAAGTCGCTGAACTTCACGGGGACGGCAAAGTCAGTTCTGCCTGGCGGCGTTCCGCCGGAAGTTTCGAGACGCGATCTAACTATGCCGATAGACCCGCTTGCTTACTATGATATTACATACAGAGGCAACGGCAAAGCATTCGTTTCCGAAAATGGGATAAATATTACAGGCGAGTCTTCTATTGGATCTCTGATGATTAGGAAGAAGCGAGGCATCAATATTCCCAGCAATGCAATCATACCTGCTATTGTCGCCGAAGGCTCTATTTCCAAGCTCTATACGGAAGCTACGATTGAAAAACTGATAGTAGCAGACAAACTCCAGGATGCCTTTGCCAAGGGATGTTATATCGCAAACATTGAAGCAGCTGAGATTGGCTATATAAGGATGTCTGACCAAGATGGCGATGGCGCCCGTACAAATATCCAATCGTTAAATTCTTCAGACATGAAGGCGCGCGTTACCTTGATTGGCGTGAATCTTGAAAATTTGGATACGCCATTCCAAGAAGTCAAAACTAGCATCGAGGACAACTTTTCAACTGCCCGCATTAGCATAAAAGATAACTCGCTTAACGAAGAATAAGCGGAGCTGGGAGCGCGGGCGTCCTCGCCGGCAAATGCGTGAAGATATACGCCATTGCGGGCGAGGACGCCCGCGCTCCCAGGCCAATCCTCGAATTTCGGGGACGAATTTCGGGGACAGGTTGGTTTCGGGGACAGGTTATTAAACTAAATGGTTTTCTCCATCTTTTTCTGTCTTATGGCCTCGTTTCATGGTATGCGGGGGGCGCTTTAATCATAGCGCCTGTTTTTCAATGAAGGATTTATTTCCGCTTGATCGGCTGGCGCGGATGTTTTCCCGGGTGCGATTCAAATCTTTTTTGCTCAAGACCAGCGGTTCCCACCCGTTGCCTCGATTGCGGAATGCGATACGGAAAGCCAGAGGCAGTTACCCGCGCAAATCAGCTGGTACTGGACGGAATTGAGCGACAAGTGAGAGCAATAAGTCAAGAGTTATCTCCCCCTGAATCTCCCCCTGAAAGATCAAGAGCACAAGCGCATGTCCATTCTGCCTGTGTAAATTAGCCGGACAAATCGCTTGACTCCCCGGCCTGCGGCGCGCAGAATTTGGGCGCCTATGAAGCGGGGATTTCAGACGATTCAACCCATCAGCGCGCGCGACGCGGGCGGCATTGCTGCAACGCGCGCGTGTTTCTTTGTGGTATCAGGCGTTATTCGCAAGGCCTCGCGCCGGACGCCGCGCCGGTCCCCGTTCCAAGTATCCAAGTCTATTTTTATCTAAGCGCTGGCCGGGATTTTCATTTCCGGGCGCTGGAGAATTCAAAAGGGGATTTTTTATGGCTAGGAAAATGGTGAGTATGGACGGCAACAACGCCGTGGCCCACGTGGCCCATGCCGTCAGCGAAGTATGCGCGATCTATCCGATCACGCCGTCATCCGTCATGGGCGAAGTGGCGGATGAGAAGTCTGCCCGCGGGCTGAAGAACATCTGGGGAACCATCCCTACGGTCGTGGAGCTGCAATCGGAAGGCGGCGCTTCGGGCGCCGTTCACGGCGCGCTGACGGCCGGCGCCCTTTCGACGACGTTCACCGCCTCGCAGGGTCTGCTGCTGATGATTCCGAACATGTTCAAGATCGCCGGCGAACTGACCCCGGCGGTCATTCATGTGTCGGCGCGCGCGGTTGCCGTCCAGGCGCTTTCGATCTTTGGCGATCACTCCGACGTCATGGCCTGCCGCTCGACAGGCTTCGGCATGACCGCTTCCGGCGCCGTTCAGGAAGCGATGGATATGGCGTTGATTTCGCACGCGGCCACGCTCAAGAGCAGGATTCCCTTCGTTCATTTCTTCGACGGCTTCCGCACCTCGCACGAGGTCCAGAAGATCGAGGAACTGACGTTTGACGATATGCGCGCGATGATGGACGCGGACCTGATCAAGGCGCACCGCGAGCGCGGCCTGAATCCCGAGCATCCGACGATGCGCGGCACGGCGCAGAACCCGGACGTGTATTTCCAGGGGCGCGAGTCGGCCAATGCCTATTACAGCGCGGCGCCCGGCATCGTCCAGGAATACATGGACCGTTTTGCCAAACTGACGGGCCGCCAGTATCACCTGTTCGACTACGTGGGCGCTCCGGACGCCGAGCGCGTCATCGTCATCATGGGCTCGGGCGCGGACGTGGCGCATGAAGTCGTCGAAAACTTTGTCGCCAAGGGCGAAAAAGTCGGTCTCGTCAAGGTCCGCCTGTATCGTCCGTTCTCGATGGAAGCGCTGGCCGCCGTTCTGCCCGCGACGACGAAAAAGATCGCCGTCATGGACCGCACGAAGGAGCCGGGCAGCCTTGGAGAACCGCTGTATCAGGACGTGCGCAACGCCATCGGCGAGGCGCTCTCGCAAGGCAAGGCCACATTCAAGGAATGGCCCAAGATCGTCGGCGGCCGCTACGGCCTCGGCTCGAAGGAATTCAATCCCGGCCAGATCAAGGCCATCTTCGACAATCTGGCGCAGGCCGAGCCGAAGAACAAGTTCACCGTCGGCATCAACGAAGACCGCACCAAGACCAGCCTGCCATACAATCCTCTCTTCTCGACAACGTCCGAGGGCACCTTCCAGGGCATGTTCTACGGCCTGGGCTCGGACGGCACGATCGGCGCCAACAAGAACTCGATCAAGATCATCGGCGACGCGACCGCGAACTATTGCCAGGGCTACTTCGTTTATGACTCGAAGAAGGCCGGCTCGATGACCGTATCGCACCTGCGTTTTGGCAAGCATCCGATCCACAGCCCCTACCTGATCACGGCAGCCGATTTCATCGCCTGCCATGCCGAGCCGTTCCTCGAAAAGTTCGACATGCTCGCGAAGGCCAACCAGGGCGCGACGTTCCTCCTCAACTCTCAGCTCGGCGCCGACAAGGTCTGGGACTCGCTGCCCTATGAAGTGCAGAAGCAGATCATTGACAAGAAACTGAAATTCTACGTCATCAACGCTTATGACATCGCCAAGAGTTTGAACCTGGGGCCCCGCATCAACACCATCATGATGGCCGCGTTCTTCAAGATTTCCAAAGTCATTGACGTTGACCTGGCGATCAAGGCCATCAAGGACTCCAACAAGAAGACCTACGGCAAAAAAGGTGAAGAAGTCGTCATGCAGAACAATGCCGCCGTGGATGGCGGGCTCGAGAAATTCGAAGAGGTCAAGGTTCCGGCTCAAGCCACCAGCAAGCATCACATGAAAAGAGCCGTTCCGGCAGATGCGCCTGATTTCATCCAGAACGTCACCGGCAAGATGATCGCCGGCCTTGGCGACGAGATTCCGACGTCGGTCTGGCCGGAAGACGGCACGTTCCCGACGGGCACGACGAAATACGAGAAACGCAATATCGCGCTCGAAATCCCGGTCTGGGATCCCGACGTTTGCCTCCAGTGCGCCATGTGCTCGCTGGTCTGCCCGCATGCTTCGATCCGCATCAAGCTGTATAAAGGCGATGAGTTGGCCAAGGCCCCGGCGACGTTCAAGTCCATCGCCGCCAAGGGCAAAGGCCTCGAGGACCTGAAGTACACGGTTCAGACCGCTCCGGAGGATTGCACGGGCTGCGGCGCGTGCGTTCACATCTGCCCGGGCAAGAACAAGACGGTTCCTGGCAAGAAGGCCATCAACATGGACAAGCAGGAGCCTTTGCGCGAGAGTGAAGCGGCCAATTACGAATTCTTCCTTAGCCTGTCCGATGCGCCCACGCCCGGCATCAAACGCGAAACGATCAAAGGTTCGCAGCTGATCACGGCCATGTTCGAATACTCCGGCGCCTGCGCCGGCTGCGGCGAAACGCCGTACGTCAAACTGATGTCGCAGTTGTTCGGCGACCGCGCCATGATCGCGAACGCCACGGGCTGCTCCTCGATCTATGGCGGCAATCTGCCGACCACGCCGTATTGCACACGCAAAGACGGTCGCGGCCCGGCATGGTCCAACTCGCTCTTCGAGGATAACGCCGAATTCGGCTACGGAATGCGGCTGTGCGTGGACAAGCAGGCGCAATACGCGCAGGAGTTGATTGACCGCATCCTCGAGACCGGCGCCTGCAAGTGTCCGGACGGATGCGCGTTGCTCAAAGAGATGCGCACTGCCGACCAGAGTATGCAGGAAGGCATCGAGGCCCAGCGCCTTCGCGTCGCCAAGCTCAAGCAGAACGCGGCCAAGAGCGAAGAGCCTCTGATGCGCGAATTGCTGACCGTCGCCGAAAGCCTCATCAAGCGCTCGGTTTGGATCGTTGGCGGCGACGGCTGGGCTTATGACATCGGCTACGGCGGGCTGGATCACGTCCTGGCTTCCGGCAAGAACGTCAATGTCCTCGTGCTCGACACCGAGGTTTATTCCAACACCGGCGGCCAGATGTCGAAGGCCACGCCGATGGGCGCCGTCGCGCAGTTTGCCGCGGGCGGCAAGGGCATGCCGAAGAGAGACCTGGGCATGATCTCGATGACGTATGGCAACATCTACGTCGCCACCGTGGCCATGGGCGCCAATCCGGCTCAATGCGTTCGGGCCTTCATGGAAGCCGAATCCTACGACGGGCCTTCCATCGTTATCGCCTATTCAACATGTATTGCGCACGGGATTGACATGACCACCGCGATGGATCAAATGAAGAAGGCCGTCGCTTGCGGACACTGGCCGCTGTATCGCTTCGATCCGCGTTTGATCGCGCAGGGCAAGAATCCGCTGCAGCTCGATACGAAGGAGCTCAAGGGATCTTTCCAGGAATACGTCATGAGCGAAAACCGCTACCGCATCCTGGCCAAGTCCAACCCCGAAGCCAGCAAGCTGCTGTGCGATCAGGCCGCCGTCAACGCCAAGCGCAAATTCGCCATGTTGCAGCATCTGGCTGCGCTGTCTTATGAGGCGAAGGCGGAATAAGCGTCGCAGCAAAAGCAGTCCGTCTTATTAATTGCAGAGTAATCACCCCCTGGTGGATAGACAATCCGCCAGGGGGTTTTTGCTTGCCGCCTCTCCGCTTTGCAGTTTAACATACTGCTATAGTTTGAGTGAAAAGCAAAGGCGCGAAAAATGTATGAGATTAAATTCACGCCTGAATCGCGCGACAGTTTGAAAGCGCCATGGAAAAAATTCAAAGTTGGGCAAGATGATGATATATCGCAAAATAAAGCGCTCATGCGCCATCTAGCCAAACGCCGAACCGGCGGGAAACGGATATCGCTCTCTGAGGTGAAGAAGCAGTTGGAATTGTCATAGTCCGCCAGTATTTGTATCATGCCGCGAACACGGCAAACAGGAAATTCCTTATCGGAGGAGTGATATTGTGTCAGCAACAGTTGAAAAAATCATGCACGAAATTGAGGCTCTTCCCGAGGCGGAGTTCGACCATTTGTTGTCTTCACTTGCAAAGTATGAAGCGGAGCGAATGGACGATTGGGATCGCGAAATCCAGCAAGACGCCCTCTCTGGCGGACGTCTTCAGCCTCTAATCGAACGCGCACGCCGTGATATCTCCGCCGGAAGGACAAAGCCGCTCGATGAAATCCTTGACCACTCCTGATTTCTGGAACGCATACGCAGCGCTTCCATCCGAAATCAAAGCGTTGGCTAAGCGCGTGTACCAAATCTGGAAAGCGAACCCAAGGCATCCTTCTCTTTGTTTCAAGAAATGTGGCGATCTCTGGACTGTGAGGATTGGCGCTGGGTACCGCGCTTTGGCGCTTATGGAAAATGGGGCGTTGCACTGGTTTTGGATTGGTACTCATAAGGAATACGAGCGGTTGCTGAATCTATCATAAAGAGATTTCCTTCGTGGATACGTTATGAATGGTAAAGGGAGTCCCGCCAATGCCGGTTTCTCGAAACGTGATCTTCAAGAGTGTGGCCTTTAACACTACCGAGCCGAAGGAATATTTCATAAACGACACCTGCTTCGGAGACGATCTGGCGCGATGGATGATGAAGGAATTGAACGCGAGAGGTATTCAAACCGGGGAGGAGCCGGGGCAGGAAGATTTTGGATGGTATTTCGAGTTTCAGGTTGGCGGCGTCGAGTATCTGTTTATTATCAGCCACCGTCCCGGCGATGATGACTTGCCGCCCAGCGAACCGCTCAGTTCCGTTGATTGGATGTGTGTGATCGAGCGAAATGCTGGTTTGATCGCTTCTCTCTTTGGCGCATGCAAACGCGGAATCACCTTGGAGGCGGTTCAAGCGATTCACGGTGTTCTATCTTCTCCAACGATATATAATATTCGGTGGTACTTGGACAAAGATTATGACAGCGATGGGGGCGGAAAACCGGAGCCATGGCAAGATTAGGCATTATCGCCGCAAGGGATGTTGATAATGCCTCGCAGGTTTGGGAAGAGATTATTTCGAAAGCGGATTCCAGTTCATGAAAAATATCCCCCAAAAATTGCAGCCGTGGATTGAAGCGCGCAAGCGTTTCCATCTGTCTCATGCCCAGGTGCAGATGGGGCGGGAGTTGGGGCTGAATCCCAGGAAATTCAGAAAATACGCTAATCGCGAGCAAGAGCAATGGAAGCAGCCGCTGCCGCAATACATTGAATATCTCTATTTCAAGCGATTCGGCAAACGCCAGCCGGATGCTGTGCGCTCGGTTGAAGAGTTGGCGGCGGCGCAATCGCAGAAAAAAGAGGTGCGGCGTTCGCGCAAACAAGAAAAGCGCGCGGCAGGCGGGAATGCGGAATCTCTTCCGCGCCAACAAGACCCGCGCGCGGCAGGCGGGAATGCGGAAGCTCTTTCGCGCCAGAGTGAGGATGAGGCTTGGTTGCAGGCCCTTCTTTCAGCGAGCGAAGCGAATGATGATGATTTGGCATTGTATGCTGAAAGCGTACTGGATGATGAAGATGCAATGAGTGATGAAGACACGATGGATGACGATGGCCTGGAAGACGATGAGTATATGCCGGCAGCGGATAAAAGACTGCTCAGGAATTCGCTGTTGGAAGCGGTGGAAAATCAGCTCAACGCAGGCGATCCGCCCGAAACGCGCGAAACCTTGCAGCGATTGATGACGGAGGGTCTTTCCGAAAAGGATGCCAAGCTTCATATCGCGAATGTGATTGTTACGGAGATGTGGCATATCAGCCGCTCCCATGAGGTTTTCAACCATGATCGTTTCGTCCGGAATCTAAGGCGATTGCCAGGGGAACTTGAGGAATCCGAGGAACCTGAGGATTGACGCGGTTTTTGCCTGAAGCCTTTTGAGGAAGGAAAAGACAGCTCCAATGAGAATCAACAAGCCATTCTGCTGTTTATTGCTTGTCTTGTCGCTTGGAACCGCGGGCGTCGCTGCGGCGAGTCCGGAAACCCTTGGCTGGAGCGAAGATAATGCTTTGAGCCTAACGCTGGAGCTCATCGCCGTTCCCGACAATGATTTGCACCGCGCGCAGATCAAGCTGACAGTCGCAAACATCACGACGTATCCTATCGTTCTGGACAAGGAACTGGTGGTGGGATTTTCATTGCGCCTCATGCCTGAACTGAGCGACATGGCGACTACCGAGGATCTGCAGAATGTGGCGCCGAAAAAGACTGATGAGGTAATCGTCAAGCCCGCAACCGAGGCGGGACGGCAGAGATTTGCCCCGCTTGCGCCCGGGCAATCCTGGTCGCGCATTTACGATCTCCAGAAACCCATGAAAACAGTCTTTGAAGGACATATGTCCAACAAGAATATGATTCATTATGGCTTTTTTTCCGAACAGATGTCGCGCTATGAAATTCCACCGAAGGCGCGGAAACTCTTCGCGGAGGTCCATTACGAACGTGGCGTGTGGATGATGGCGAAACCACAGTTCAAGGATTGGTTTGGCGTGAGCGTAGAGGAGATAAAATTATGGCAGGGGAGAGCTGTCTCCAACACGCTGGTGATCGAGCAGAAGTGATTCTGGAGCAGGAACGGATGCATACGGATCCGCATTGCAGATATATGGCGGATTTCTGCTTGCGGCATTCAAAGGAAGGACTTAGCATGATTTTATTGTTTGAGGGAAAAATTCGGGCATAGAAAAGCGATAGTGAGAATTATGCTGAACGCCAATCAAGGAGTGTTTTGCCATGAGCATTTCAATGTCTATTCGTCTTCCTAGCGCCTTGGCGCAAGAGCTGGATCATGTTGCTCAAAAGACGGAACGCCCAAAATCCTTTCACATCCAAAAGGCCATTGAGACTTATCTTGAGGATTTCGTGGACTGTCAGATCGCGTTAGAGCGGCTGCGTGACGAAAAAGAGCCACTGATATCAAGCAGCGAACTAAGGAAATCTCTTGGACTATAATATCAGATACAAGAAAGGCGTTGAGAAGGACTTGGCTCATATCGCCAAGGCAGACGTGAGGCGCATTATCGATAAACTTGAAAAGGAACTGAGCAAACGAGCCGACGCCTATCCTTTATTAAAAGGCCCCTTTTCCGGAATGAGAAAACTTCGCGTAGGCGATTATCGAATAATTTTTGCCATAAATGAGGAGGAGGTTTCGATTCTACGCATTGGCCATCGGCGTAGTATCTATAAGTGAACCGGCTAACCGTCTCTCACTGACGGCGCTTGAGATAGCCCCATACGGAGCAGCAAGGTTTGGAATCAATGAGGCGTCGTTGGCGATAATTTTGCATCGAGCTCTGGCGCAAAAACCGCCAAGTTGCTGCCAACGGACCGCAGTGTTCTTGCGCCGTCTTTGATGCCGCAGGGAAGATTAACCACGCGCGGCTTTGGGTCGGCAAAGCAAAGCGTGGTGGAGCCTCCGCCATCGAGATTGATCGCGTCGGTTACGCCATAATCGGAATGAAGCAGACTCGCGGCCTCGCGGGAAGTCATGCCTTCGCTGACGCCTTTTTGGCGGCCGTCAACGGTGAATAGAACAAGTGTGCGCGCGGATGCCGGGGGCTTGTCGGTGGGGATCGTGGTTCCTGTGAGAACGGAGGGGCGGGAGGACGCAAGGGACTCGCCGGCAGAGATGCCGGCGCTCCCGGTGAGGCCGATGATCGTGCGCGGCGCGAGCGTATTGTTCGATTTGCTGTCGCTGGTCGTGTCCGCGCCAGCGGTCAGGATTTGCTTGTTTCCGGAAATGGCATTGTAAAGGATGACAGGCTCGGCGGCCGCGCGCCCGCTGGGATCGGATTGATTTCTGTGAACGATGGCGGCGTTGTTGTTCGCGTCAATGTTCAGCGCCGGCGCATTCGGACGGATGGCAGTTGGCTTGGGCGGGGAGCTGTCGAAAGGGGAATATACGTCGCCATTGGACGCGGCCAGGCCGACCAGATCGGCGGCGCCGGTGTCGCGCGCGGGAGCGGGCCATGGCTCGAAAAAATGCGCGTTGATGGCAATCTGCGCGCGGCGCGCCGTAAGGAAATGAAGCGTGGTTTCCTTGATCGTATCGCTCGTTCCGCTGTGGGGCGTGACGAGAAAACGAATGCCGGTTGTTTTCAGGTCAATCAGAACGATGTGCATGTTCAGCGGGCGCGGCGAGGTTTCCGTGCGATGAATGTGGATTACTCCCTGGAAGGGATAGGTTGTCTTCGAGTCGGCCGGGACAATCGCCGGGGCAAAGACGCCGGCAATTAACGCCAGTATACATATCAAATGGAGAATGCGCGCGGCAGATTTCATGTCGCCAGTGCTGCCCCTCTGGAGCCCACGATCATATTGAGGTTCGACTATCACATGTCATCCTTCCCGGCTGGCAGACTGTGAGAGAATTATCACATCCGAAAACGAACAGGTCGTGACTACTATGGCAAAGTGGCAATCAGATTAGCCGGGCTTTAGCCGGCTCTTCTTTGCACCCTGCTTCAGCAGGGGTGTTTGCAGGCAGCCAATAACGCAGAGCGCGCTTCAGCGCGGCTTCTCGATTCGCTTTAGCAAGAGGCGGAAGATATGCCGCTGAAGCAAGTCGAGAAGCCGCGCTGAAGCGCGCTCGTGGAAAGAAGCCCCTATTTTCACCCCGCCTAAAGGCCAATGCTGTTGACTTAAGGAGCTATCGTTTTTCGGATTTTGCCTTGTTGCCATTTGTTTGCATTTCCCTTTGTCACCCGAGGCTGCGGCGGCCTTGGTTTCTTGGGACGATAGTATCTGACGC
>JAPLSP010000337.1 GCA_026398575.1 Candidatus Sumerlaeota bacterium
TTCATCGTCTGCAATTCGTTCACCATTGATTGGCCTCCGATGGGGTTTGGATGACACCTTTAGCCCTAGCTAAAATCGTGCCAATCAATGGTCTTTATTTCAACAAACTGCAATGCCCTTAGGGGGCTGACGGATTAGGGAACTTTGCAGGCGCCGAACGAAATCGCGCCATTGGGCTACCAGTCAATATAGGGAGGCAGTTCTTCCCAGGGATTGTCTTCATAGAATCGCAGCGCGGGCAGGAGGTTATGGTCGAAGGGCTCGCGGGCGGCGCCGAGATTCGAAAGGAGAATATTCCAAAACCGAAGAACCTTGACGCGCGCGCGAGTTGCTCCAAGGCGCTCCGGATCTATCCGGACGGCGATCAGGCGGCCTTCGCCCAGTGACTTGGCGGCAAGAATTCCCGGGGCCGCCAAAATTTTCCAGCCGTTCTTTTCAGTGGCGGCGTCAATCGTTGTCCAGTTTTTCAGGTATAGATCGCCGTCGCTTAAACCGGTCAGGAGCGGATCGTCCGAGAGTTTGCCGATGAAGAACCGCTGTGGCTCGCACGCCAGGCCGAATCGGGCGTAGAGCGCGCCGCCGGGCGCAAGAATGAGCGTTGAGCCGCGCCGGACCGCGGCTTCGATGTCCGATTCGATGGAGGGCGAGACCGGTTCCGTTCCCGCGAGAATGATCTGGCGCCGGCCGGCGTCAAATGCTTCCGTGGTAGCGCCGAACTGAGCCGCCAGGTGTTTCGCCGAATCGCCGAGGCACACGCAAGCCAGACGGGGGCGTGTCTCTTTTGTCATCGCCGCTTCCAGCATCTGATCCACCAGCCGGGTAGCCACCGGATCGAGACCATAACGCGACGTCACATCCACTTGGCACAGGAGCGCCCGCCCGTCGCCCAAGCGCCCTTCCAGGAGCGGCGAATCCACAAGGTCGAAGCCGCATTCCAGGATCGGAACGAACGGCGCGAAGTGAGGCTTGCGATAGACGAACGTCGCCGTCACGCCGCGATTGCCCCACTTGAAGCATCGCTCCGGCCACACCCGCTCGGTCTCGGGCGGCGCTTCGGGATAGGCCTCTACCAGATCGCTCTCGCCTCGAAGGTTGATGAAGTCGGCGGGCTGCAATCCGCGAACGATGGAGTGATCGGCCTGCGCGATAAATACTTCCCGGGATGAGCGCTCTTTGAGTCGCAGACCCAATACTTCGCTGGTCGTCTGCTCGAATATCAGGAGATTCAGGCCGCCGTTGATCGCCTCGGCAAGGCCGGCTTTTCGCGCGAGCGCAAGAAACTCCGGCCCATAGGTTTTTTTTCCAACGATCAGCGCCACCGCCTGTTTGAGATCGGTCTGCGCGCCAAGCGGCTCGGATTCGAACTTCGCCTTCGCCAGCATAAGCGTGGTTTCGCCGATGGGATCATACACGATGGCCTTCCCCCGGCGCGGCGTGGTGGCGGATTGTGGCGCAGCAACAGATTGCGGCGCAGCAGCGTCGGCAGGGCGCGGAAAAACATGAAGCGCGAAAACCTCGGGAAGGAAAATCGCAGAGGCGAGCCCCTCGGGTCCTTTACCGATGGGCGAAACCTTCAAACAATATTCGCTTCGCTCGCTCACTGAAGGCGCCTGGAACTCGATCTCAACTGTTGTCGCCATGCCAGCGCGGGCGATGGCTTCGATTCGCCCTGATTGCAGAGCCGCGCCATTGGCGTCTTCCAGGCGCCATTCCAGCGCGCACGATATATCCCGCGTCAGATCGTTCAGCAGCACGGCCTGCTTGCGGATGGCTTCGCCGCTATAGAAGGCGTGGTCCTTGGAAGGCCAATCGCTGCCCGGTCCGGCGATGTAAAGGTCCGTGTCATTGAAGTATCGTCCCAGCGCTTTCAGCACGGGCAGCGGCTTGCCGGCGCCGTCGCGGAAATCCCACTGGATCGCGTTGAAAATGATGCCGGAGACTCCGAATGTCCGCCATGAGCGGAGCGAATATTGGGCAAACTGCGATTTCACTTCCTGATAGCCCGGATGGCGCCGGATCAGTTCTCTGTAGCGGTTTCTGCGCGGCGGGCGGCCCATATCGTATAGATCAAAGAGTTCGGGCGTGATCATCCCATAGGCGCGCCGTCCCAGATATTGCGCCGCCAGCTCGTCGAAGATAGGCTCGCCCGCATAAACCACGCTCAGGGGGAATTGCCGGGGGCGGAACCAATAAGGGATCAGCATCAGGCAATGCTCGCAAGCCAGCAGCGGGAACGGACGCTTCCCGGCCCATCGCAGCGGCCATTCTTCGCGCTCCTGCAAGGGGCTGTTGGGCCCGATGTAGCAGTTCATGCTGTAGATATCGCCGAAGTTTCCGCAGGCGTGGTGATAGAGCGGCCGAGAATCGAGCGACTGGGCGATGCGCTGGGCGGCCAGCGCGTAGCGTTCCTTGGCTTGGAATGCGGGATCGGAGGGCTTGTAGGAGCCATCCATCTTCGACGGCGCGACGTACCAATGATATCCGGCCAGGTTGAAGTGCATATACCATAGGCAGATGGATGGGTGATTGCCATAGCGGCGAATGAATTTGTCCAGCCGCTCGCGGTACAGCCGGGCGACATCAGGATCGAAGATCGCATTGCGCAGCTGTTCGGCGCCGGGCAGAATGGGTAGCGCAATCAACCCGTGTTCGTCGGCATAGTCGAGGATTTGCTCATAGAGTTCGGCCTGATAAGGAACGCCCGAATACCAGCTGCTGCTGATGGGGCCGGAGAACTCGAAGCAGTTCATGCCGGCGCCTTTCAGCTCCCGCACCCATGACATCTGATCGCTCCATCCCAGGTCAATCTGATGGCCGCGCAAATGGGTCGGTTTTCCGTTCAAGACGAAATCGCCGCCTCGAAGCGTAAACTCGCGGAAGCCGAACCGCGCGGGCGGCGCTTCATCCAAGCATGTATCGCCAAGGTATAAGCGCGCCCGGACCTGATAGAGCGCCGGATCGTCGTACGTCCATAATCGCGCGTCGGGCCAGGCGAAGGAGCATTCTTCGCGGCGGGTTTGGGATGAAATCGCCGCGCCATCTGCCGCCGTTTTAAGAGCATCCTGCGTCAAACGGAACGAATGCTGGAATTGCTTTGCCACTTGGTCGGGAGCAGCGGCGGCGCAGACGTCGAATTCCAACCGCGCATCCGCCGGCGCGCCGAGATGCCAGATGTCGCACGAAAAGGCGATTCTCCCCTCGGCCACCGACGGGCGAATCACAATATCGCGGACCATGGAGCGAGGCGCAATCCGCAGGGAGATTTTTCCGTAGATGCCCGCCACCGGCTTCTCGCCGCGCGCCCGCAGCGCAAGGATAAGGGTGTTCTCCCGTTCCCAGCGCAACGCCTGCGACAGATCAAAGTCCTCGTTCTCCCACGGTGGCAGGGTCCCAAGCCAGCGATCGTTCAGAAACAGATCAGCCAATCCATCCACGCCGTCGAGATGGAGCAAGACGGATTTTTCTTTCCACGCCGGTGGCGCGGCAAACTCAAAGCGATAGTAGCCAACGGCGTATTCCGACAGGGAGCGGCCATTCCATGCGCCGTTGGAAGCGCGGCCATCGGGAACGCGCACGCTTTCGCCTGCCGTCCAGTATCCGGGCGCGCGCGCCTCGCCCCAGCCTTTCTCCGGCAGTTCATTCAGCGGATGCTCGCTCAGGAAAAATGGCCGCCATCCGTTCAGGATCGCCTCTTCGCGCGAAGCGGTCAGACGAGAAATCTGGATGGGAATTGCGCGCCCCGGGGCGCTGGGCAGAATGCGGGGTATGCAGGGAATGACGCCTCTGATCGTCGAACTGGTTCCTTGCGCCGGAAGCAAAGCGCGGGCGGCGGGCCAAAGAGGCTTGCCCTCCATGCCCAACTGATAGAGGCGAGCAATGGCCGCCTCGTCCAAGGGACGGTCCCAGATCGCGACTTCGTCCAGACGGGCATGAGCCGTTTTCCCGGGGAAGAGATCGCATCCGCCGCCGATATAAAGCGGACCGTCGCGCAGGCTCTGCGAATACGTGAACGGCCCTTTCCCTCGCAGTTTGCCGTCAACGAAGACCTGCCGGCGCCCTTCGCGACGCGACCACATCAGCGCAATATGGCGCCACTCGCCCGGGCGCCAGTCCGCGATGTTTCCGCCGGAGCAGTCGTAATACAGATCGTTGCGATCCGGGCGCGCCGTCCCGAAGGTCAGGGAGGACTGGTTCTC
>JAPLSP010000600.1 GCA_026398575.1 Candidatus Sumerlaeota bacterium
GCGCCGCTCCTATCCGCATGGATCTTTTGTGCCGGCTTAAGTATTCGCGATGATTTTATGTTATCGTATTTGCGAATATGATTACTAAGAACTCAGAGCGCTTTAACGTTCAGTAAAACCAACGGAATTTGTCCGCTGGATACAGGTTGACTTGTGGGGCTTTGGTGGGTTTTGATTTTCTCTAAAATCTGCTGGCGCGCTTCCCATGAGCGGACGGGTTGACTGTTTGCGCGAATTACCGAAGCGCCTGCAGTCGCTTGCGGCGATGGGCGGGCTGGCGGGAAGCGGCGCCGGCGCTGGCGATTTCTCAACGAAAAAGGATTTGATTACATGATTACGCATGTCGGCGTGATAGGCGCGGGCAAGGTCGGACAAGGCATCATTCAAGCCATGGCGCAAGCCGGGATCAATGTGGTCTTCAAGGAAAAGTCCGAGGCGCTGATCAAAGAAGCAATCAGCAGCATCACCGGCAGCCTGGACCGCCGCATCCGGCGCTGGGCCATCACCCCCAGCGAAAAAGCGGCGACGCTGGCCCGGATCAAAGGGAAGACAGACTACGAACCGCTGCTCAAGGCCGAAATCATTATCGAGGCCGTGCGCGACGACATGGAGATCAAGCAGTCCATCTTCAAGGAAATCGCGCCTCTGCTGAACGATAAGACGATCCTCTGCACCAACACCTCCACGTTGTCCGTTACACGGCTTTCGGAACTGACACCCTGCCCGCAACGCGTGGCCGGCATGCATTTCCTCCCGCCGGCTGACGGCAGCCGCCTGGTCGAAGTGGTCCGCGGCAACAAGACCGCCCAGGAAACCGTCGCCACGGTCAAGGAACTGATTGCCCAGATTGACCGCACTGCCATTGACGTTTATGAATATCCCGGCTACGTCACCACGCGCCTGATCCTGCCGCTGATCAACGAGGCCATGTACATCGTGATGGAGGGAACGGCCAGCGTCGAAGACGTGGACAAAGCCATGCGCCTCGGCTATGACTTTCCGATCGGGCCGCTTCAGATGGCCGACCAGATGGGCCTGGACGAGCTGCTGCTGTGGTTCGAGCACCTCTGGCGCGAACTGGGCGAATCGCGCTTCCGCCCCTGTCCCCTGTTGCGCATGATGGTTCGCGCCGGATACTTCGGCACGAAGACCAGTCGCGGTTTCTTCCGCTATGACAAATCCGGACGTCGCGTCGGCGAAAGCTTCACGTCGGGCATGTTCGCCGGCAGCCTGTTCGCCGGCGAAAGCGCGCATGACGCCGATCAGCCGCCGATTGGCGCCTGAGGGATTTTCAAGCTGACTGGCCGCTTAAGGACAACAAGGACTTTGGAAACCGCCGATCTTCGTAAATCGCGAAGGCGGTTTTCGCGGGTTCTGTTTTTCATAGTCCTTGATGTCCTTGCGGTCTTTGAGGCTTTATTGCATGATCTTGCTGCGAACTCTGTCCTCTTATTTCCGCGAGCGCTATGGGTGTCGCGTTCACAAGATCGCCGTGGACGCCGGCTTCACCTGCCCGAACCGCGATGGCGCTAAAGGAACGGGAGGATGCGCATTTTGCGATGGCGTGGGATCGCGCGCGCCCTATTGCGATCCGAGCCTCGACGTACGCGAGCAAGTCCGCCTGGGCATCGAACGATTCTCGCGCAAAGTCAAAGCCAACCGCTTCCTCGTCTATTTTCAAGCATTCTCGGGAACATACTCGCCGCCGGAAATCCTCCGCGCGCGATATGACGAAGCGCTGTGCGACCCGCGCATCATCGGCCTTTCCGTGGCGACGCGCTCGGATTGCCTGAGCGATGAAGCGCTCGATGTGGTGGCTTCGTATGTTGGCAAATGGGATGAGGTTCGTTTGGAGTTCGGATTGCAGACCGGCAATCTCGCTGTCCTGGAGGCGATGGGTTGCGGCCATACGCCCGAGGACTTCACGCAGGCGACCCGCGCCGCGCATCAGCGCGGAATCAAGGTGACGGCGCACCTGATCTTCGGCCTGCCCGGAGACGCGCCCGAATGCGTTCTGGCCTGCGCGGACCTGATCAATGCGCTCAATGTCGAAGGCGTCAAACTTCATAATCTCTATCTCACCGCCGACAGCCGGCTGGGGCGCGCGTATCAGGAAAAGCCTTTCCCGATCATGGGGCGCGAGGAGTATATCGGACACGTTTGCGAGTTCATCGCGCGGCTGCGGCCGGAAGTGGTCATCGAACGCGTCGCGGGAGACGCGCCTGCTGGGCGAACGCTGGCGCCGGAATGGCGGCTTGAAAAGCACGAGCAATGGCAAGTCATCGAAGCCGAACTGCGCCGCAGGAATCTAAAGCAGGGAAGCCTGATACGCTGAGAAGCAACATGGGCATGCTTGCCCAAAATGATCCCGTCTATGTTCAGTCTGCATGCAATTTTAGCCTGCTTCAGCAGGCTCTGAAGTTTGGACATTTGATAACCTGCTTCAGCAGGCTCTGAAGTTTGGACATTTGATAACCTGCTTCAGCAGGCTCTGAAGCTTGGACGTTTGATGACCTGCTTCAGCAGGCTCTGAAGCTTGGACGTTTGATAACCTGCTTCAGCAGGTTCCTCCTTGCCCCCGGCTTCAGCCGGCGGGGGACAAGGGCAATATCCACTTTTGAGCG
>JAPLSP010000792.1 GCA_026398575.1 Candidatus Sumerlaeota bacterium
CCGAAAACTCAAATGATGATCAGGCTCATGCTGATTCAAATCGCGGCTATTCACTCGGTATTATTGCCGCTTTTCACCCACTAATTCTTCACGGGAACCGGAAATAATACGTTGAACCTGATGGGACCTCTGCCAAATCAAAGTAGAATGATGATCCATTTACAGTGACTGCATTTGTATATCCGTCCGAACAAGAGCTTGTTGAGCCCCAACTGAAGCGCCTCTCTATGATAGACGCCCCTCCCGTATCCGTGATTGTGGCATTCAGTCTAGCTCCCGTCGTGAATATGTTTGTCGCGCTATCTGTCCGCACTGTCGGCGGTGGAGGGATTGTTGCAACAACATCGACATCGTCAATGCGGAAGGTCGTTAAATTAAACGCGTCGGTGGTCCCGTCGAAATGCAACCGAAGAGTCTGTCCAGCATAAGCGCCGATATTTAAGACTTCATAGACGTAAGAACCGCCTGTCGTATCAACATTGCTGTATACTGCTATAACTTCAAGGATATTCCCAGAAGAGTCTCGAAGAGTAATATTAAGGAAATCGAAAGGAGTGCTTCCAGTTTCTGTTGTCGAAATACTATAATAGTAGTGAAGTAAAGCATTCGTTGCATTCGATGGTATAGTGAATTGCTGGTACATAGTGCCTGCTTGACTGTTTCCAGTTACATAGGCATAATAGCTGCCAGTGTGCGGGTTGGAAAGAGCGCCTATCGTAAAACTTCCTGTTGGATTCCAATAGGCGTTGCCGGATTCAAAACTTGTGTTTGACAGAAGTGGCTGCATTTCAGCGTAGACAGTTATCTCTATTCCACAAACGGAGCCGAGGAGCAGACAAGCTACAAATCTCCAGCGAATAGATTGCTGCCGATGGAGATTGCTGACTTTGTCATAGTTTCTACTTCTTGTATCGATATTCTCCATGATTTCCGCTCCTCCTAGCAAATTTTGTTGTTTGCAAACGGTTGTTTAAGCTCAATGACATGGTTTGTTCTTGGAAAGAGAGCGGCCCGGCGCGTGGGGCCGGGCCACCTTGGTTTCTTTTCGCGGACAGAGTATCGCAGTCGCTCAGATGTTTGCAACCCTTGTTGCCTGGTCGCTCCACGGGCCTACGAGGCTGGCGCGGACGGCGCGGACTCGGAACCAGTATTGATTGCCCTTCGTCAGGCCGGGGATTTCGTATTCGCTGTTGGTGACGGTGGCGCTGCCGACCATTTGCGTCAGCGCGGCGTCGCTGAACCACTGCAGTTCATAGACGGCGCCCTCGACGGTATCCCAATCAATCCAGATCGAAGCGGGCTGTGTGCCGTCGGTCGTGGCGGTGATGACGACCTGCTCCGGCTCGCCGCTCGCCTCTCCGCCCACCTTCTTGGGCGTCAAGCCGAAGTTCTGCTTCTCCGCGCCGTCGGGTCCGTAGAGCAGATCGGTGGCCTGATCCACTTTGGCCATGGCGTCGCGTGCGGCGTCAATCATGGGTTTCATGGCCTGCCGCGCGGCGCGCAGTTGGGTTTCGAGCGAGTTGATCACGCTGAGTTGCGAAGTCAGATTCGTGTTGCAGGTGGTCAGCGTGGCCGATGACGGCGCGCTGGCCGGCCAGCCGGGCCCCGCCGAAGTGATGGCGAAGGCGGCGAGGCCGCATTGCCGTGCGAGTTCTTCCGGGTTGCGCGAGATTCGTGGCGCCATGTGTCTTCCTCCGTGAGTGGATTTGGAGGCGCGATTCGGGGAGTCCGAATTGTGATTCGTGGATCGTGATTCGTGGATCGCGAGTTGTGCCGGGGCTCAGTCTGCCTCCGGGGCGCAATGCCCCAGCCTCCATGACTTGACAGCATAGCCGGGCAGTTTTCGGGCTGCAAGGCCAAAAATCAGCAACCGTCTCATGAATATGCATAAACAACTGATATTTAGAGCCTTATAAAGCAGCATTCGTGCATCGCCCAGCCAATTTCAGGCAAAATCACGGCGTGCTTTTGGCGAAGCACGGCGTGCTTTTAGTAAAGCACGGTAGGCTCTTAGCAAAGCACGGTGTGCTCTTACCAAAGCACGGTGTGCTCTTAGCAAAGCACGGTGTGCTCTTAGTAAAGCACGGTGTGCTCTTAGTAAAGCACGGCGTGCTCTTATCGGAGCACGGCGGACTCTTAACAAAGCACGGTTGAAATTGCGCTCCACCCCCAATCACGGCATCACAATTTCGAGAGTGACCGCGCGGCCTTGGGGCAGTGTGATCTTGCGCGCGCGGTCGTCGGCGGCTGGGGCGATCTTCGCGGTCCCACTGGTGGCGGTGATCTTCTGGATGGTTGCCGGAACTGACAATTCGATCGTCTGCTCCCGGCCGGATAATAACGAAACACGGATCCGGCCTGGCGCCCAGGTCAGTTGTCTGACTTCGATCTGGCCACGGCACAGCGCCCCTTCGATCGTTCCCGTGGGCCAAGCCTTGGGCAGAGCGGGCAAGAGTCGGACCTTGCCCGGCGCCGACGCGACCAGCATCTGAATGAGCACCGACGGCAGGCCGCCGCTGATGTCCATGTTGAGCAGCGACCGGTGATTGTGCATCGAGGCCAGGTTGCTCAACCAGTAGCTGTTCACCAACCGTAGAATCGCCTGGTAGGCGAGTTCGCCCTCGCCGAGCGTGGCGGCCGCCTGGCCGAGTTGCACGACGCCGAACGACATGAACCCGGCCTTGCGGTAATGGTTCTCCATCTTGATCTCGACGATCTTCCGGAAGGCGGCCTGGAGTTTGGGATCGGCGGCAATCTCATCGGGCATGCTGTAGTAGAGCGGATAGAGGTGTGAGGAGTGGCGGTGATCCAGGTTGTCTTCGAGCTTGGGCGTGAGCCACTCTTTCACGACGCCTGCGTCGCTGATCATATAGCCGGGCATGCGGCCGAGCATCTTCTGCCAGACGGGTATCTTTTGCGCGTTGACGCCGAGCTCGCGCGAGGCTGCGATGAGATTGGTCAGCAGCTCCTTGGCGGCGGCGACGTCCATCGTGGCGTTGAACGTGCCTTGGGAGCGAGTGTTGCGCGGGGCATTTTCTGGCGAGGTGGTCGGGTTGAAAACGAATTTTCCGTCAGGGCCTTCGTAGAGGTAATCCTCGAAGAACAGCGCCGCTTCCTGCATGAAGGGCAGGGCATGTTCAGCCAGGAACTTGCGGTCGCCGGTATAGAGGTAATAGTCGTAGAAGAAGCGGGCCGCCCACGGGGCCCCGGCCACCCACATGCCGCCGGCGAAATTTGGGGCCAGGGCGTTGTTGTAACCGTGTGTTGTGGACCGCGACGGCAACACGATGCCGCGCGCGCCGAATATGTGCCTGGCGTTGACGCGGAGGTAAGGGACGATGGACTCGATGTAGGAAGTGTAAGCCAGCATCAGCTCCGGCGTATTGCCCGGAAGCATGCCGGCAATGGCGGATGGCACGTTGCCGTTCTGCGTAAAATCGCTGGCCCACGACGGCACGTAGGTTCCCGCCCATACGCCCTGCAGCGTCGGCGGCAATTCGCCTGTGCAACTGATGATGTTGTACCGACCGGCGTCGAACACCTTCTCCGTCAGAGCGCGAGACAGGTTCTCGCTGGTCGAACGGGCCAACAACTCCTCGGTGGTCAAACGGTGGTCCGCCCCGCCGCCAAGGTCCAGGCGCATCCGGTTAAACATCCCGCCGTGAATCGCCGCATGTCGCTCAAGCAGGCGCGCATAGTCGGTCGGCAGGTCATCCAGCGCCTTTTTCATGGGTTCTATTTGCGGGCGATCCGGATCGTAGATCGGTTCGATGCTTATGAACGCCAGCGCCTGATCGGCGCCTTTGATGATCATCTTCGATCCGTCCGCCATCACCTGCCCGCCGGGCGCAATGACGCGGACGGCGCCTTCGAGCCGGTGAATGCTGCCGGGATAGGCCTTGGTAAACGCGCTCGAGAAGGTCAAGTGCGTCGCGTCGGCCGTGGCGACGATGTTGGACACATGGCTCTTGAACACTTCCGCCGACTGCGTGACTGTTTTTTCCCCAAGCTTGGGCTCGGGATTGCGGGCAGCCAGCTCAAGCACACAGTCAACCGACCCCTTGCCCGGACCGGTGATCAGCAACACCGCCACGCCGTCGGCGCGCGAAACGAACAGTCGCCGCTCGAACACGCCGCGATCATCGGCCCAGTGGACCGTGGCCTGGCCGGTCTGAAAATCAACGCTGCGCGCGTAGTCCCGGACCTCGCCCCGGGCCGGCATGGTGATGCGCAGGTCAAAGGCGGGCACGAACGGGTCGGGATACATGAAGCCGTCCTGTCCGGACAGGTTGAAGGCCAGTTGGGTGGCCTGCTTGTAGAGGCCGCGGTCAATCAGCTGGCGGACCTCAAACAGGCGCGACGCGGTGTCGGGCGGGACTACCGGCGCGCCCGTGGGCAGGAACATCCGGTGATGGGTAAAGATGATCGTCTCATCGGCTGGCTGACCGAACACGTTGGCGCCAATCGTCCCGTTGCCGCTGAGCAGCCCCTGCTCCCAGGTCTCTCCGGGTGTGGCGCTGATGAATCCGCGCTCGGGTACGGGCAGGCCGAGGACCTGTGCTTTGGAAGGTGGACAAATCATCATGGAGGTCATAATGGCGAGAATCCCCGTCGAAAGGATTGCGAATTTGTTTTTCATGGCTTCCTGGTCCTCTCACTAGCGAAGTTTTGGGCGGCCGGATGGGATATACCCGTGAAAGGCGCGCCAACATTGGCGACTATCATTTCGCCGAAATAGAACAAAGCCGGGGCGGAGAGCCGCTCAAGTGAAAAAAGAGACCGCAATATCATGCTTTGGCGCAAGCGAAATAGGGCAAAGCGGCTTAAGCCTGTAATCCATAAGGTGGCTGAGCCAGATCCAAAACTTCTACGCAAAATACGCAGAACATTTAACATAAAGGTTTAATCCTGTGATCTATTGCTTCAACAGTTCCACCATGGCCTTACCCATGGCTTCACCGACGTCCATGTAGACCTTGGCATTGCCGCCGTAATGACCATTCCCGCTACCGCCACGGGCCATGTCGTGGGTGTAGACGGTCGCCACATTGCCTTTGAACTCCGGGTACTTTCCAGTGCTGCCGTCAACCGCCAGATGGGCGTTCATCACGGTTTCGGTGTTGCCTCCGCAACCCTTGGCCGCTTCACCCAGCGTCGCAATGACGAATTTCGCATTGGGGGCATCGAAGTCCTTGCGCAGCGACTTGATCACCTTGACGAGATTCTCCTCGTAGTGCATGGAAAGCGCTTCGCTTCCACAATCCCGCTCACCCTGCCACCACAGGAACCCGGCTACTTCATAGCCCTTGGCGCCTGGGTAATACTTATCGAGTTCGGACAGGATCTTCTTGGCATTGGCCACGTCGTCGTCGTACTGCTTGCCGGCGTACCACCCGATTGGCTGCGGCTGGGTTCCCTTTTCCCATCGATCGGGCGACTCCTTATAACCGGCGTAGGTGTACGTCACTTGCTTGCCCGTCTTCTTGTCCGTGGTCGTGAAATCATAACCCTTGCTTCCGGGAGGCAGGAGGTCCCAACCCAGGGCGCGGTTGCCAATGCAGCTCTTGAGGAGCATGACGGGCTCGTCCAAGAAGTCGCCGAGCTCGTGCCCAAGGCCAAATTCGATCCCCATCTTGCCTTTGCCGACCTTCAACGCTTCGTTGTGAAGGACGCTCATGCCGCCGCCCTTGGCAACCATGACCTGCACGTTCCGGACGTCGTTTCTCTCCGTCCAGTTGCCGGCGCCATCCACGAGGTATGGATAGAGTTTCTCGCTTTTAACGGCCTTTTCCAAGCTTTCACCCTTGTCACCGGAGATATTCCCCATGCCGACCATGTTGGACTGTCCCAACAGGATGAAGACCTTGACCGGCTTCGTCATGTCCGCTGGTTTGCCGCCCGGCTTCGGCAATTGTTTTTTCGGATCCGTCTCGATCTTCTCCGCTGCCGACACGCCGGCAACGCCCATGAGCGCCACCGCCAGCAGACACACCACACCCAACAATGTTCTTCTTTTCATCACTCTGTCTCCTTTTGTTTATGGTCGCCGATCCGATCATGCGTTGCGAACTTCGTTTCGATTTCCTGTTTTTTTCTGTTATTTCACCGGCGTCAGCGTGAACTCCTTGATAGACACTCCGCGGCTTCCGTCTTGGAGTGTGAAGTGGAGGACATTCTTCCCGTTGACCAGGGAGAGCTCAACCGGTTGGGTCTGCTGCCACAGGCCGATGGTGTAGGGCACAGCGATTTCTACCGGCGCTTTGGCATCGTTCGCCGTGAGCAGGAATTTCTGGCCCTCTTGCGCCGTCACCACTCGCGCGGTCAGCGCATACTTACCAGCATGCGGCGCCTCAATTGCGTACTCGGCCTTGAAGCCACCGGCGCCGTGCAATTGCATGCCGCCCGAGAAGCTCTTCATGGCCGCGAAGTGGCCCGACGGCTTGCTGTAGGCCACTGCCGGAATCGTGATCACCCCATTCTGGCCGATGACGATCTTCTGGTCCGCCTCCGTTAGCTTCGGCTGCTCGACCTTCTGTTTTTCCTTCGGTTCATTCGCTTCGGAAAGTTCCTGGCCGAGCGGGCCTAATGCAACCGCCGTGGACGCGAGCGCAACCGTTTGGTAGTGAGCCATGCCGCTCCAGAAGCCGCCGGCAACGCCCTTGCGGTCGTTGTATGCCTGCTCGCCAAGAACGCGGCTGATCCACTGCGCCCGCAACACCTTCAAGTAATCCTGCGCATGTTCCCGCGCCTGTGTCTCCAGCAGGAAGTCCGCCCCGCTGCGTGGAGCCTCATCCTTATCCCACCAGCTATGGGGAAAGCCCGCGCCAAGATTGACCACCCAGCCCTTCGGTGTCCAATGACTCAATGCGGCGTGTTTGTGCTGGGTCACGCCCCAAGTCGGGATGCCAAAACTTTGCAGGATAAACCGGCCGAAGAACGCGCGCCGGCCACAAACGCCCCCATCCTTGATGATATTCTGATAGTTTTGCAGCGAAGGGAGATCATCCTTTACGTTTTGCGATCCATACGGGACTTCGGTCCTGACGGTTGCCGAATAGCGCCAGCCATAGTCCGCGTTGTAAATATGGTCGGGCCGGTAGTTCCGGAGCATCTCGCGCCCCCACGCCAGAATGTGATCCGGAGCATCGCAGTCAACGACCATTCGGTATTCCCAGACGGTCAGGTTTTTAAAAGCAGGATCCAGTTCGCCATCGAGGCAGGCCTTCTCATAATGCAGGTAGCGCTTCACCGGATCCACGGTGGCCGGAGCATTGGTCTGGTCTTGGGGGTTCGACTGAGCAATCGGCTTCGCATGTTCCAGACTGACGGCTAGCGCCAAGCGCTGCAAGGCGCCTTCGCCGGACTTCGGGCTGGCCTTCTGAATCGCCGTGTAAATTTCCATCGCCCGGCCGTATTTGCTGAACTTAGCTCCACCGGCTTCGAGCATCTGCTTCATCAATAGGTTGTCGGCCAGAAGCTTGTCCACCAACGCTTCCTGCTCCTTGCCCTGCTGGGCAAACTCGGCCAACCCCCGCGGCGTCGCCTCGGCCAGCACGGCGCCATTGACAAGCTTCGAATCCAGTTTATCGCTCGCCAGGAAAGGCGCCCTGGCAGTCAGGAGGGCCTTGGCTGCCATGAGTTCATTGGTTCGCGCCTGAGCCAGTGCTGCCTGGGCCGCCTGATTCGCCTGGGTCAACTTCGGCTCATCGGTTTTCGCCTTGTCCAACGCTTCCTGACGCTCCTTGAGCGCTTTGATCCCGTCTTGCTTGTTCGCCTGCCACTTGGCCAGATCTTTCTTCGCCGCTTCGCGTTCAGCCTCCGTGGTCGCCTTCTTCAGCGCCGCCTCCGCCTGTGCAATGCCCTTCTCAGCGCCGCCGATCCACTTGCCCTTCGCGTGATCCACCAAACCTTTTGCCCCTTGAATCTTGCTCAGGGATTGCTGCGCCGCGTTCGCCTCCGCCTCCGCCGCCTTGACCGCGTCACGCGCTTTCTGGAGGGCGGTCTTATTTTGCTCGTTCACGTTCGGCGCCGCCTTGCCGATCTCCGCTTGCAGTGCCTTGAGCATGTCGGCGTATTTCGCAAGCAGCTTGTTTCCGGCATCGGTGAGCGGGATTTCCGGCGCCGCCTTTGGCGCTGCCGCCGACACGTTGGCGACGCCCGCGCACAGGAAGATGGCGAGCAGAACCGATAGTGATTTCATGTTCATGACTTTGTCTCCTTTGTTGTTGAATAAATCTATTTCTTCAACAACTCCGCCATGGCCCAGCCCAGCGCGTTGCCGACTTCCATATAGGTCTCGGCATTTCGATTATAGTGATAGCCTTGATTCTTGGGGGAGACACCGACCTCTCTCCAGAAATCCCGGGAGTCCACGCACTTCACGTTGCCGGCGAACTCGGGGTGCTTCTTGGCATCGTTCATCGCAAGCTGCGCTTCGGCGATCAGCAGCCCGAAGCTCTCGCGCCCGGGATTCCCGCAGCCCACGGCCAGCACAAAGGGCGCGTTGGGAGCATTGTAATCCTTGCGCAGGTTCTTGATCAGATTCACCAGGTTCTGCTCGTAGCGGCTGGCATGGGCCGCATTCTGATCCTTGTGCCCCTGCCACCAGACAAAACCGGCTATTTCATACTTTTCGGCGCCAGGATAATACTTGCCAAGCTCACTCAGGACCTTCTTGGCGTTCGCCATGTCGTCGTCATACTGCTTGCCGGCATACCATTCGATGACTTTCCCGGTTTTTTTATCAATCCATGCGGGAGGCTTCGTCGCCGTGCCTTTGTCCTTGTCCATATCCCAGGAATCAGGCGAGTCCTTGTATCCCGCATAGATCCTGCCATCGACAACGAACCGCTCACTCCCCGGCGGCAGAAGATCCCAGCCCAGACTGCGGTTCCCGATGCAGCTCTTGAGCACCAGCACAGGTTCGTTTAACAACTGCCCCATGATATGGCCAAACGCCACTTCCGGCCCGATCGTCCCGCCTTTGACCGTCAGCCATTCATTATGATTCACCTGCATGCCACCACCTCTGCCAGGCATCACATGGACGTATCTGACATCGCTTCTCTCGGTCCATTTGCCCGCATCATCTATCAGATAGGGGTATCGCTTTTCCGTCTTGGTCAGATACCCCAGCGTTCCCGTGGTGGTGTCCGGGCCGACCTCTCCCATGCCGAGCATGTTGGACTGCCCCATCAGGATGAACACCTTGACCGGCTTCTTCATGTCCGCCGGCTTATTGTCCGGCTTCGGCAATTGATGCTTTGGATCCGTATCGAATTTCTCCGCCGCCGCTGCGCTGGCGACGCCCAGTGACGTCGCCGCCAGCAGACATGCCACACCAAATAGTGTTCTCTTGTTCATAATTCTGCCTCTTTTCATTGGTTTGTTGTTGTTGATCATCGAGGCATTTTCCCAAGCATGATCGCTCTAGAATAAAAATGATGCCTCATCATCGGAAACAGGCGCGCATGCGCCGCTCACACGCGCTCTTTGAGCGATCGTTCCGAAAATCATGCGCCAGGAAATGCCGGCGGAACAAGAGATTATCAACTTGCCCTTTCAAAGTCCCATCCGTGAGGAGCTCGCGAATCGCCCTGCATGGAGAATTTCCTTTCATTCGCCGAAACAGCGGCGATAGAATCATGGGTATGAGACTTACGAAGATGCATATTGGCGTCATGCATATTGGCACCCTACATATTGGCGTCATGCTCGCGCTTGCGGGCGTTACCTTGTTGGGGCAGGTCAGGGCGATGGATATTTTCGAGCAGAACCGACTGCTGGGGCGCGGCGTGAATATCATCGGGTATGACCCGATCTGGAAAGGGCGCGAACAGGCGCAGTTTCAGGAGAAACATTTCCGCCTGCTGAAGGAAGCAGGGTTCAACAACGTGCGCGTCAACCTTCATTCCTTCCGCCATATAAAACGGGAACAGAAATGGGCGCTGCCGCAGGCATGGTGGGATACACTCGACTGGGTGGTCAAACAGGCGACGCAGCAGGGCTTGCGCGCAATCCTCGACTGTCACGAATTCATGTCCATGGCGGAGGACCCGGAAGGGAACCATGAGCGCTTCCTGTCGTTCTGGGAACAGATGTCCGCCCATTTCAAGGACGCGCCGGATTCCGTATTGTTCGAGATACTGAACGAGCCCAACAAGAAGATGACGCCCGAACTCTGGAACCGGTATATGGGCGAGGCGCTGGCCCTGATCCGCGCCAACAATCCACAGCGCGCCGTGATCGTCGGGCCCGCCTTCTGGAACTCCATAGACCACCTAGGAGTCTGTCGGAGAACTCGGTTTTCTAAGGTATCTCCGACAAACTCCCAGCCGAGCTCAAACTGCCCGAGCAGGATCGCAATCTGATCGTTACGGTGCACTACTACAAGCCCATGGAGTTCACGCACCAGGGCGCGCCGTGGTCCCCCCAGCACAAGGACAAAACCGGCGTGGAATGGACCGCGACGGAGGCGCAGCAAAAGGCCATCCGGGATGATTTCGCCAAGGCGGCGGCCTGGGCCAAGGCGAACAACCGGCCCATCTTTCTCGGCGAATTCGGCGCCTACGACAAAGCCCCCATGCCCTCGCGCGTGGCCTATACGGATTGCGTCGCCCGCACGGCGGAGTCTTTCGGCTGGAGCTGGGCCTACTGGCAGTTCGACAGCGACTTCATCCTCTGGGACATGAAGTCCGACGCCTGGGTCGAGCCCATTCGCCGCGCTCTGATCCCGCAGGCGAAATAGCGTCCCGCCGCGCCCGCAACCATCAGCGGAATATGTTCTGCCCCCGCCGCTATATAGTTGATTAACTTGTCCCCGTTTTATGCCCCCGTTTTAGGAAGGTGGAGAAATTGAGATGCAGGAGACGACGGGGATTCAGGAGTTTTCGCACCTGTCTCCGATTTTTCCCGATTTGCATATTTTTATCTATCGATTATCAAATCATGGTGAAATCCAAAACATATGAACAGACTGCAATGCCATTCTTTGAAACTGACTTAGCTTGAATTGCAAGTGCATCACGAAGATTCTGGATAGATTCAGTGTATTTCCTAGTATCCTCCGGATCCCAACGGCGCGAGGCAAAATAGCAAACAACATACAAACCTCTGCCGGGACTAGGTACGCGCAAGTATTCAGCCGCTAATTGCGTTTCCATTGCTGTGTTTAGCTCAGTATTCCAACAGCCCTTGACTTCGATAACTGCGGTCAAACGCTTAGAAGAAACTGCTGCGCCGGATGTCGAAATTGCATCAATATGAATATCTGTTCTTTTCCCTACCCCCTGCGAATGATGGCGATAAACTTCTACCTCTCTATTTATGATTATACCTTTATTAACTAGGTTCCCGTGAAGAATTAGTGGGTGAAAAGCGGCAATAATACCGAGTGAATAGCCGCGATTTGAATCAGCATGAGCCTGATCATCATTTGAGTTTTCGGAGGCATGGGAGGAAATGGAAAAAGCGGAATAACCGGCTCTG
>JAPLSP010000496.1 GCA_026398575.1 Candidatus Sumerlaeota bacterium
TTTCATCTGACGAAAATGTTGCATCAATATCATAATTGATTTTTTGAATATCCAAAGCCTGAGAAGTAAAAGCATCCAGCAATAGGAGGCGATTATTGAAGTAGTAGGCCTGCTTTTTTCCACTCAGTCCTGTGGCAACAAGGTGGTCCTCATATTTTGCCTTTAGCCCGCGCCAAATGGTTTCGCCGTTTCTGGTATTAATCGTGAAGAACTCCCCATTTCGCAAACCAACGACACAAGAGCTTCCGCGAGATTGATATAAAGAAGGCACTCTGTTTCCATAGACACGAAATGATTTCTTCCACAAAATCTTTCCCTCCATATCCACAGCGTAATAATCATCCAAGTTATTTACAATAACCAGATCGTTTTCAAAATCAAGAGCGTGGATTTCACCATGTTGCGAACCGCTAAGAATCTTCCCGTCATAACCATAATAATAGTACCACAATTTCGTTCCTGAGATGTAGTCAAATATATAGGCTTCGTATCCCGTGTCGAAGAACAATGAATTGCCATCTTTAGAAAATCCATAAGGATAATTGCAATTAAACTCGCATATTTTTGCTTTGCCATTAATATCAAATATTTTCATTTTACTGCTTTGCCAATTGGCTATCCGAAAAAGAGGAGAGGGCAACAAAAACAAATCGGCGCCATTCAATCTCTGATTATTAAATAAGTCATTGATCTTGACACCGGAAATATACTGCGCTTTTTCGCCGTCATATATATGGATGTTTCCGCTGCCCCATACAAAAATCAAACGATTCCCCGAAACGCCAAACCAGTAGATTTGGTCGTCGCGTATTCGATATGTCACCGCAATAGATGTGCTATCGGCAGAGTGAACTGCCAATGACAGCGCGCATACTTGAAATGCTACGATCGCGCGAACAAAAGACGAACGCATCGCTCGCTCCTTTTGCCCAGAGTGGCGCTTATTTTTCGCTTCCCGACGACAGCGTTCGCGAGATGGCGATGCGCCCGGTACGGATGACTTCGCGGATACCATAGGGACGCAGCAGCTCGATGAAGTCGGCGATTTTCTGGCGGTCGCCGGATGTTTCGACAATCAACCCCTTGTCGAAGACGTCGAGAATGCGCGACGCGAAAACCTCGACCAACGCGATGATCTCGCCGCGATTTTTGGGCGTGCATGAGACGCTGATAAGAACCAGTTCGCGTTCGATGTGCCGCTCGCCGCTCAGGTCCTGCACCTTGACGACATCTATGAGTTTGTTGAGCTGCTTGTTGATCTGCTCGATCGTGCGGTCGTCGCCCGAAGCCACGATGGTCATGCGCGAGAGCGTTTTGTCGGCGGTCGGCCCCACCGTCAGGCTGTCAATATTGAATCCGCGTCCGCTGAAAAGCCCTGCAATGCGGGCCAAAACGCCGGCTTTGTTTTCGACGAGCACTGAGATCACGTGTTGCATAATAGTTATCCAGACGATTGTGGAAGTGATAAGACTAACTGAAGACCCTCATCAACCTTCTTCATAATTTGGCCAGGCAGCTCCCCTTGATAGTCCCTAAGTTGCGACTTGTCTACGGTGATTACCTGCGAGACATTGATGACAGAGTCGAAACTCAACGGAGAGATTCGTTTCTCAATTAAAACGTTTCCGGGCGCTTCAGAGAGCCTAACAGTTTCTGTAATAACGGCCACAATCACAGTGTCAATTCGGCTACGATTAAAGTCGTCGGACTGTATGATCAAGGCGGGACGGGGATATCCTGGGCCTGAACCGACCGGGTCAGGCAAATCCACCCACCATATCTCGCCGCGAAGCATTACCAATCCGCCTTCCGCAAGACATCTAACGCCTGACGCCGCCAAGCAGGATCCAATTCGGATGATACTGTCGAATATACCTTGTTCAATGCTTCCGTCACGCTCTTGTTGTGAGTAGAAGGCACGGATTCCGAGATCGCCTGGGCGGCTGGCGCATCAGCGGCCGGCATGGTTTTTTCCACCGCCTGCTGGAGCGCTTCAGGAACGTAAGCGCCCTTGGATTGAAGAAAGGAAACCAAATCCATTGGACGAATCCGGAAATGCCGGCCTGGGGTTCGCACCGCTTTCAGCTCGCCTCGCTTGATCCATCCGTTGACGGTGATTCGTGACATTTCGATAATCCGGGCAACCTCGACGGCGCCCAGAAATTTCTTCTGCAGAACTATTTGTTCATTGTAAATCTTAGCCATAATTCAATCCTCATCCGCTGAAATTTCCCGCTCAGTTGCAAAGGAAAATATAGCCGCGCTTGTACCACCGCGTCAATGCGCGATATTTGCGGAATTTTGTTATAGGCTATTCAGCCGCAGAACTAAAGTCTCGGGTCCACCGGTTCGCTTTCGAGCGCCAGGACGCCCAAGCAGCATTCATGAACGCGCCGCAGCGGTTCGTGGCGGATGAAGCGTTCAAGCGCTTCGATCCCCAGGGCGAATTCGCGCAGCATTAAAAAACGATTCCGCCCGCACCGGATTCTTATGGAGCAAATACCCCAAATCCGTCGCAGGCCGATGAGTGGTGGCAATCGTCAAAAGCATATAATGGCAGCTCAATAAAAAAACGTTTCCAGCCCTTAAGGATGCAAACAAAGGGTTGACGCGCCCCAACCCGGCGCCTATAGTCTGCCCCGCTTTTCGCCACGGCGCAAGCCGCGAAAAGCGTAGGGGCGTCTTCAGGGCTTTTCCTCCAGTCCTTCCGCGCAAGACTCCTTACACAGCAGGGGCGTATAGCTCAGACGGTAGAGCAACGGCCTTTTAAGCCGGTGGTCGCAGGTTCGATTCCTGCTACGCCTATCCCTAAAAATCTCAAAAAATAAGGCAAATTTCGAGATTTTCGCCCTCCGCGCTAACCGCGCGGATTTCTTAAATTTACCCGTTTTTACCCGTTTTTTGGCACAAAGACATTTCGGGGACATTTCGGAATGGCGCTAAGATAAGCGGCTTCCTTTCACATCCCACTCGCTTTTTCTCTCCCTTCCTTGATGGCCAACTCAAGGATTTTCAGCGAAGTGGCCCTCATTTTTGCCAGGATTCTTTCCATTTTGCGGTGCTCGCGGATCGCGCGCCCATAAACCTTGGCTTCTGACGCGCTCAAGTTCACGAGCACGGTCCTGGCTTTCTCCTTTTTCGTCCACTGGTAATACGGCCCGAAAGTCCTCATTCGCCCGCGCGAATCCTTCCGGCGAATCGTGCGCGGCCAGATGCTGCCGTGCGCAATCGGACCGAGGTTGAGCAACGACCGTTTGAGATCCTCATAACGGTCCAACAGGCGCGAACACGGCGTTTTGTCAGGCATGGAATTTCCTCCTTGACGCGAAGAATTCATGAATATATACAAGAACTCTCAGCGCGCGTCAATCCCTTTTTTCAGGAGGCATTCCATGTCCCTCGGTTCCCTTTCCTCCCGTGTCCGCCAGTTGAGCGGCGCCTCACCCTCAGAATCAAAAAGAGTATCCCCAATCCAAAAAGCAGAAGCCGGGCTGCTTGCGACGTAGAACAAACCAGATGAGCGTAAGTGCACTGAACTCGATGCTGCTATAGACAGAGAACACAAATATGAACAAGCTCCTCATCTTCATCGGAATGACCCTATTCGGTTGGGTCGGATGGTGGGTCGGAGAAAAGGTCGGAATCATGACTGCTTTCTTACTTAGCGGCCTCGCCAGTATGGCGGGGGTTTACGTAGGGTGGCGCATCAACCGTGACTACTTCGAATGATTATGCCATTATCATGCGCCGTACGACAACATGCTGTCGTTCATTGTCATCCGTGCAGTCCCGCAATCCGTGGTTGAAATTCGACCACGGATTGCACGGATAACGCGGATATCCCAGACTATTGGCGTGTCTAAAAATGGGTTCGTTCCGGCATTTTTAAGTTTTTGCGTTTTCTGAAGCGATGGATAAAAAGAGTCTGTGTTCAGTCGGGATGCTGAAAAATGGATTCAGGGAAAGCATGGGGAAATAACGTCTGAAGTCAATTCCCTTGTGGGAACAAGAGTGCCGACTTGTGGAATCTGAGAGTTAAATAACCTGTCCCGGAAACTCCGGAAACTAAACTTCAGCCCCGGCTTGTCGTTGGCGTACATGTAGCCGCCCTGGATTTTTTTGCAGAGGAGCTTTGCGGGGTTGACGGCGGCGGGCGCCATGATAGTCTGAACCCCGACAAGTGAGCGCGAAGGAAACCGCGAAGGAAACCGCGAACGAAAGAACGAACGAAGCATCGAAGCGAAAGAGAGCAATTATGAAAAGACTGCCCTGCATTCTTCTCCTCATTTGCGGCGCCTTGGCGGTGAACGCCGCCGAGCAAATCACGAAGACCACGGAAACCGCCCTCATGATCAATGTGAAGGAAAGAGGCGCCGTTGGCGACGGCGTGACGCTGTGCACGGAAGCGATACAAAAAGCCATTGATCAGTGCAGCGCGCAAGGAGGTGGGAAGGTTCTTTTGCCTGCTGGCCGTTATCTTGCCGGCACCATCCAGCTCAAGGATAACGTCACTCTGCATCTCGACGATCAGGCCGTTTTGGCAGGCAGCGTGAATGCCGCCGATTACCGGAACCTTGATCCTTTCATGGATGGCGTCGGCAGTCCGATGGGTTATGCCCTGCTGGTTGCCGTTGGCGCCAGGAATATCCGCATTGAGGGCGAAGGCGGCATTGACGGTCAGGGCAAACTGGTGGCCGCGGAGCAAAAAAAAACCGGCGGCTATAAAATCAGGCCTTTTCTCGTTCGCCTCATTCGCTGCGAGAACGCCTCCATGAGCGGCGTCCATCTTCGCAATTCGGGGGCCTGGACGCTGCATTTGTTCCAGTGCAAGCAAGCCACGCTGGATCATCTCACGATTGACTGCAATGGGCTGGGCAATAACGACGGCATTGATATTGATTCCTGCCAGGGCGTCCGGGTCTCCGCGTGCAATATTGACACCGGGGATGACGCGATCTGCCTCAAAGCGACCAGCGCCCTTCCATGCCGGGATGTTGCGATAAGCGATTGCGCGCTCAAGAGCAGCTGCGCCACAATCAAACTCGGAACGGAATCCGTTGGCGATTTCGTCAATATCAAGGTTGATAACTGCCGGATTCTGGGCGCGGGTCTTGGCGGGATAAAGTTGTTTTCGGTGGATGGCTCGCACATGGAAAATGTCGCCCTCTCCGATATCCAAATGGAGAATGTGAGTCTGCCCGTCATGGTGCGGCTCGGCGCCCGGTTGAAAACATTCCGCCAGGGAGAAATCCCCAGAGAGGTTGGAGTGATTCGGAACGTCAGCATCAAAAACATTCAGGCAAAAAAGGCCGAGTTATTGGGCCTTATGATCAGCGGAATCCCGGGGCATGCGGTGGAGAATCTGAAGTTTGAGAATATCTCCATCGAGCTGAGCGGAGGCGGCAGCAGGGATGACGCCGCAATCGTGATGGAGGAAAAGGAGAAGGCCTATCCTGAAATTTCCATGTTCGGGAACAAGATGCCGGCGTATGGTGTTTTTGCCCGGCATGTTCGGGGGCTTAAGATCAACAATCTGACATTGACGCTGGCCAGTCCCGATCTTCGACCGGCTTTCCAGATTCAAGACGTTGCGAATCACGAATTCACCAACTGGAAGACTCCGTCGGAATCCGCGCCATGAGCTGAACACAGGCATTGACGAGCGGCTCATCTTCTCCGCGCATGCCGGTGAGATCAGCGCTGCGCCAGATGAGTTTCCAACGCAGCAGGAGATCGTGAAACGAATTTGAAGTATTGCTTCCAATTCTTAAAGATGATGGAGGACATTCCATGAAACGCGCTTTACTGCTGTTGATCACTTCGTTGCTGCTGGCGCCGTTGGGCGCGCTGCGTGCTCAGAATACCGAGTCGCAACGCGGCCCCAACAATCCGATCGTCGTTCCGGTTATTGCCGGCCCAATCGCGCTCGCCGGCCAATGGCGGTTTCGGATTGACGAACAGAAGGCCGGACAGACGGAGAAATGGTTTGCAGGCGATCTGGCGGGCGGGCAAAAGATCAAGCTTCCCGGCACGATGGATGACGCTGGCCTCGGGCCGAAGAACGCCAAGGCGCCGACGCTTGAAGGGCCATACCGGGTTTATGATTACGCCGGGCCGGCGTGGTATCAGCGCGAGGTCGAGATTCCCGACTCATGGCAGGGGCGGCGGGTGACGCTTTTTCTGGAGCGCTGCCGCTGGGTAACATCCGTCTGGCTCGATGACAGATTCATCGGTACGCAAGACAGTTTGATCGCGCCGCACTTCTATGATTTCGGAATCGCTGTCGCGCCGGGCAAACATCGGTTGACGATTTGCGTGGACAACACTGTCAAGTTGAACATGGGCAAATTCGTTTCCGCGCTGTTCGGTGGCACGTGGGGCAACATGAACGGCATCGTCGGCCGCATCGAACTAGCCTCCACGCCGGCGGTGTGGATGGACGACGTGCAGGTGTATCCGGATGTGGATCGGAAGATCGTGCGGTTCAAGATTAGAATAGGCAATGCCACAGGCCAGTCGGGTGGTGGAACTATAACGGTCCTCGACAAAACCTTCGGCGGCAAAACGTTCAGAGCGACTTGGGATAAAAACGGAGGCGAGATTGAATTTGACGTTTCGCTGGGTGATCAGATGCGACTATGGGACGAGTTCACGCCTGCATTGCGGGAGATGAATGTCAAACTGTACAGTGGAGTGAAGGTGGAGTGGTATGACCAGCGCACAGTCCGTTTTGGAATGCGCAAATTCGCGGCGAAAGGCACGCAGTTCACGATGAACGGGCGGCCGGTGTATCTGCGCGGGACGCTGGAGTGCTCGGTGTTTCCGCTGACAGGCTATCCGCCGACGGACGTGGAGAGCTGGAAGCGGATTTTTCGGATCATCAAATCGTACGGCTTGAATCATACGCGGTTTCACTCGTGGTGTCCGCCGGAAGCGGCGTTTGCGGCGGCGGATGAAGAGGGCGTCATGCTCCAGGCCGAAGGGCCGCAGGCGAACGTCCCCGCCGGCGCCGATCCGGCGCGCGACGCCTTCATCGAAGCGGAGTTCAAGCGGATTGTGGACACCTACGGCAACCATCCGTCGTTCTGCACGATGACGCTCGGCAACGAGTATGGCGGAAAGGCCGAGTTGCTGACGCGCTGGGTGGATATGCTGATTCAGCGCGACCCGCGTCATCTCTATTCTTCGGCGTCGTCGGCGCAGACGACCGCCAACCGCCAATGGGCGGAATCGCCGCGCGGTCGCGGCATTCCTGGCGCCGGCACAGAGCGCGATTTGCACGATGTTGTCGCCAGCGACGGGCGGCCAATCATCGGGCACGAGATCGGCCAATGGATGTACTTCCCGGATTTCAACGAGATGAAGAAATACACCGGCGTGATGGCAGTGAAGAATTTCGAGATCATCCGCGATGACATGGAGAAGAAACATCTGCTCGACCTCGCGCCAAAGTATGTGGAGGCAAGCGGCAAGTTCGCCACGCTGCTCTATAAGGAGGAGATCGAGGTTCTGCTGCGCACGCCGGGCTACGCCGGGTTCTCGCTGCTCGATCTGCACGACTATCCGACGCAGGGTACCGCGCTGATCGGGCCGCTCGATCCGTTCTGGGATTCGAAGGGCTTCATCACGCCGGAGGCCTATCGCCGATTCTGCGGCCCAACCGTGCCGCTGCTGCGCATGCCGAAGCGCGCTTATGCGAGCGATGAGCCGTTCACCGCGACTGCCGACCTTGCGCACTACGGCCCCGCCGATCTGGAGAATGCGAAGCCGGTATGGAAGATCACCGACGCGCAGGATCGCGAGATCGCCGCGGGCGCGCTACCCACGCTCAAGGCGCCGACCGGCAAGCTGACGGCGCTCGGCGCAATCAGCGCCTCATTTGCCAAGGCAGCCGCGCCCGGCAAGCTGAAGGTGACCGTGGCGCTGCAAGGAACGGAGTTTTCCAACGACTGGGATATCTGGGTCTATCCCGCGAACGTGGCGCCGCAACCGCCGGCGGACGTCGTCATCTGCGAGAAATGGGACAAGGCAAAGACCGCGCTCGCCGCCGGAAAGAAGGTTGTGTTCTTTGCGGCTTCGGCCAATACGGCGGCATCCATGCGCGGAAGATTCCTGCCGGTTTTCTGGAGTCCGGTCTGGTTCCCGAGCCAGAAGCCGAACACGATGGGGCTGCTCTGCGACCCGCAGCATCCGCTGTTTGCGCAGTTTCCGACCGAGTCTCACAGCAACTGGCAATGGTACGAACTCATGCAGCGCTCGCGCCTGTTCATCCTCGACGAGACGCCCGCCGCCTACCGCCCGCTCGCGCAGGTGATTGACAACTTCGCGCGCAACCACAAGCTGGGCGTTGTCTTCGAGGGGCGCGCCGGCGGCGGACAGTTGCTCGTTTGCGGCTTCGACTTGCCGGGCATGGCGAAAGATCCCACTGCGCGGCAAATGTTGGCGAGTCTTTACAACTACATTGGCTCGCCAGCCTTCAAACCGACACAGGAACTCGAGGCCGGCATGCTGGAGAAGCTTTTCGAGGCGAAGTCCGCCAGCAAACTCCAGGAACTCGGCGCAAAGATCAGAGCCGACAGCCACGCGCCTAGCTATGCCGCTGAACTCGCCATTGACGGCGATCCGACGACAATGTGGCACACGCCGTGGGATGAACCGGCGCCGAAGTTTCCGCACGAGTTGGTCATCGAATTTCCAAAGCCTGCGAAACTGGCCGGCATCACATGTCTGCCGCGTCAGGACAAGAATCCCAACGGCTCGATCAAGGAGTATGCCGTGTACGCCGGCGCCGATGGCAAGGACTGGGGCGCGCCGATTGCGAAGGGCTCATTCCAACGCGGTTTCAGTTTGCAGACCGTGAAATTCGCGCAACCGGCGACGACGCGCTTCTTAAAATTCGTCGCCGTTGGCAGCTTCGACATGACCAAACCCTACGCCTCGCTGGCCGAACTCGACGTGATTGCCGCCCCATGAAGCAAAAAATCATCTTCCTCACCATGCCACTGCGATGATGGCCGCTGGATGGGGCGGCGCGCCGACGAATCACGCGCCGCCCGGTTTCCCCGGCGATGGAACGTGGGTGGTGAAATGGGAAGGATTAAAGAAGGCGCCATGAGAAAGGGAATAAGACCATGATAAGAATCCTGTCATGCAGCATTTGCACAGCGACCCTGCTCGCCCTTGCGATCGCTCGAATGAATGGCGCGGAATTGGATGTGATGAGCGAGGGCGGGCGGATTGTCGCGTCGCATACTGCCATCTTCGTTCAGCCGCCCAAGCGCGTGCCGACGCCGGCGATGCCGGACGGGCCGTTGCTGGGCAATGGCGACGTTGGGATCGTGTTGGCGGGGGCGCCGGAGGAGCAGACATTCTTCATCGGGAAGAATGATTTCTGGCGGCGCACTCCTGCGGACGCCAGCATTATGGCCGTCGGCGCCGTGAGCCTCTCGATCCCCGCGCTCAAAGGCGCCACCTATCGGCAGGAACAGGACATGGCGCGCGGCGAAGTTCGCGGGACCTTCGTCAAGGATGGCCAGACGCTGCGCGCGCGGACGTGGGTGGATGCGAACGAGAATCTGTTGGCGACGGCGCTTCAATGCGAAGGGAGCGTGCCGGTTGCGATTTCTATCCGGCAGGCGATCGGGCCGCAAACCGCCGCCGCCGCTCAAATCCCGGATAATGATCGCCGCCTGAATATCGGGCGCGAGCAGCATGGCGCCTGCCGATGGTACTTCGACGGAGTGATTGACGACGTCCGCATTTACGACCGCGCGCTTTCGCAGGATTTCTTGCGCGGATTTGCAAGCGGACCCACGCCAGTGTTCACACCGTCGTTCGGGCCGGCGCTGAGATGGCCCGCTAATGTGCCAAAGGACACGCATGTCATCGCAGGCGAACCGGCGGACGGCATGGTTGGGAAGTCAATCCGCTTCGACGGGAAAAAGGTTTACGTGGATATTCCCATCGCGCGCATGAACAAGGGTGTCACCGTCGCCGCGTGGATCAAAGCCGAGAGCGCGAGCACGGAAGCCAACTACATCGTCAGCAAGGGCGACTGGAATCAGGCGTACAGCCTTGGGCTGTCCAATGGATGTCTGCGCTTTGCTGTTGGCACCGTTTTTGTCCAGACCGAAAAGCCTCTGGAGCTGCGCAAATGGGTCCACGTTGCCGGGACGTTTGACGGGGGAAAGATGCGCGTCACTGTGGACGGCGTTCTGAAAGGCGGCGCCGGCGATGGCGTAGCCTCCAGCGGCGAAACCGATGAACGCCTTGCGCTCTCCTGGTTCACGCGCAAGGCGGACAATCTGCCCGGCAAGAGCCGCGAGGTTGCCGTGGCGACGCGCCTCATCGGCGGCGAGGCGCGCGCGGACAAAACCGGCGTCCTGCAAGTGACGATGAAACCGGGCGAGACGGTCGTTGTCGTCTCGGCGATCCTGAGCGATCTTGACGCGGCGGATTTCGTGGAGGCGGCCAAGAAGCGCGCGGCCACGCTCACGGCGCAGGAGATCGCCGCGCTATCCACGAAGCATCAGGCCTGGTGGTCGGATTTCTGGCGGCGCTCGTTCATCGAGATTCCCGACAAGGAAATCGAAAAGCGGTGGTACGCCGCGCTCTATATCATCGCCTCGTGCAGCCGCCCCGGCAAAGTGGCGCCGGGTCTCTGGGGCAATTGGGTCACCACCGACAGGCCGAGCTGGCACGGCGACTTTCATCTGAACTACAACTTTCAGGCGCCTTACTACATCGTCTATTCCAGCAATCACGCCGACCTCTCGACGCCGTTTTATCAGGCGATTTGGGAATCGGTTCCCAATGGCCGCGAGATGGCGAAGCGCCACGGCTGGAAAGGCGTTCACTTCCCGGTCGGCATCGGACCCTGGGGGCTGCATTCAGGAAATCCCGACGGCGACTGGGGCCAGCGCTCGGATGCAGCGTTCGCGGCGCTGAACTTCTTATGGCAGTATCAATATACGCAGGACGTTGACTTCCTGCGCAAGACGGCGTATCCCTATCTCCTCGAAGTCGCCGCGTTCTGGGAGGACTATCTGAAGTTCGAAAATGGCCGCTACGTTATCTATGACGACTCGATCCATGAAGGCTCCGGCAAGGATATGAATCCGCTGCTCTCGCTGGGGCTTGTGCGGACGCTGTTCAAGAGCCTTCTCCAAATGAGCAAGGATTTGAACGTTGACGCCGAACGCCGCGCGAAGTGGCAGGACATCCTCGACAAACTCAGCGCCTTTCCGTTGCAGGAGCGCGACGGCAAGACAGTTTTCCGCTACAGCGAAAAAGGCACGGCCTGGTGGAGGGACAACACGCTCGGTATCCATCATATCTTTCCCGTCGGCGCGATCGGCCTCGATAGCGATGCGAAACTGCTGGAGATTTGCCACAACACCATCGCGGCGATGAATCGCTGGCATGACAACAACGGCTTCTCCTCCTGGTACACCGCCTGCGCGCGCGTCGGTTACGATCCCAGGCAGATTCTTTCCAACCTGCGCATCGAGTGCGACAAGCGTTCGTATCCGAGCTTGATCCTTTACTATGGCGGCGGAGGCATTGAGAACGCCGCCGGCTTCCTTGCGGTCAATGAGATGCTGATGCAGAGCCACGAGGGCGTGATCCGGTTCTTCCCATGCTGGCCGCGAGAGATGGATGCGCGCTTCGGCGGCCTGCGCGCCGTGGGAGCATTCCTTGTATCCGCGGAATTGAAGAACGGCGCGGCTGGCGGAGTGAAGATCGTCAGCGAGAAAGGCAAGGATTGCGCCGTCGTGAATCCCTGGCCCGTGAAAAAAATCGCGCTGATCCGCAACGGCAAGGAAGCCGAAACAATGAGCGGCGCGCGCTTTGCGTTCAAGACCGCCGCCAATGAAATCATCGAACTGAAATCGCAATGAAATATGTGATCCACACTTTGTTTAGCCGGCTTAAGCCGGACTTCTCGTCAAGGATTTATCCATGAAAACACGGATCATTCAGGGTCTGGTTTCCGTCGTTTGGGCCAACGTCATGGCTTGCGCCATCGGCTTTGCGGCTGATTCTGTTGTGCTGTCAGTCCCGCTGACCGTTGCGTCGGCGGGCGTAAGCGCCGATTGGCTTCTGAATCCGGCGCCCTACAAGGCGAAAGTGACTCGCAATGAGGGTACCGGCGAAGTCGCGCTGGAGAACGGTCTGGTGCGGCGCGTGATCCGGACGAAGAACGGCTGCGCCAGCATTGCGCTGGACAATCTGATGACGGACGGGCAGATGCTGCGTTCGGCGCGGCCGGAGGCGTTGGTGGAATTGGATGGCCGCAAGTATCCGGTGGGCGGTCTGGATGGGCAGCCGGTTCACAACTACCTTGATCCGAAGTGGCTGGAAAAAATGACGCCAACGCCCGGCGCCTTCACATTTGAGGGGCTGGAAATCGGGCAAACGAAAGAGCGCTTCCCGTGGAAGAAGCGATTGGAGTGGATGCCGCGCGATCTGCCCTGGCCTCCGCCGGGCGCCTCGCTGACGCTGCATTTCAATTCATTCCGCGTTTTCGGCGACGTGGAGAAAACCGCCTCCGCCGCGTCATCCGGCGGCGTCATGGTGGATGTCCACTATGAAATATACGACGGCATCCCGCTCATCGGCAAATGGATCACGGTGCGCAACGGCGGCAAGTCGCCGGTCCGTCTCAACTCGTTCACCGCCGAAATCCTGGCCGCGGTCGAGTCGGAGTCATCCGTCGAGCCCAATCCTGCATGGGAACACCCTGGACTCCACATTGAAACGGATTACGCGTTCCTCTCGATGAGCATCAAGGGCGCGAACGCCACGGTCAATTGGGGTCCCGATCCGCTCTATGCCACGCAGGTGAATTATGAGCGCAAGACGCCGTGCCTTCTGGAATGCCGCCCGCCGATCGGACCGGATCAGGAGCTGGCGCCCGGCGCGGAGTTTGAGTCATTCCGGGTATTCGAGCTGATCTATGATTCGACCGACCGCGAGCGCAACAGCCTGGCGCAACGGCGGATGTATCGGACGATCGCGCCGTGGGTGACGGAGAATCCGATCCTGATGCACGTGCGCAACGCCGATCCCGATTCGCTGCGGCGCGCCGTGGACCAGTGCGCCGACGTGGGATTCGAGTTGATCATCATGACCTTCGGGAGCGGCTTCAACTTCGAGAGCCGCGATCCGGCCTATCAGGCGAAAATCAAATCCGCCGCCGATTACGCGCGCTCCAAAGGGATCGCCCTCGGAGGCTACTCGCTGCTGGCCAGCCGCGGCGCCGGCGTCAAAGAAGACAATACGCAAGGCTCGCCGCCCCGCTTCGGCGTCATGCCCTGCCTCGGCGCGAAATGGGGGATGGAATATCTGGTCCAGCTGAAAAATTTCATGGCCAACGCCGGGCTGGGCGTGCTGGAACACGATGGCTCCTATCCCGGCGATTGCTGCGCCTCGACAAAGCATCCGGGCCATCGCGGCCTCAACGATTCGCAGTGGGTGATGTGGAAGGCCATCACCGATCTTTACAAATGGTGCCGCGCCAACGGCGTCTATTTGAATATCCCCGATTGGTACTTCCTCACCGGCGGCAGCAAGACCGGCATGGGATACCGTGAAACGAACTGGTCGCTGCCGCGCGAATATCAGGAAATCATCGAGCGGCAGAACATCTTCGACGGCACATGGGAGAAGACGCCGTCCATGGGATGGATGTTCGTGCCGCTGACCGTATATCACGGCGGCGGCGCGGCGGCCACCATCGAGCCGCTCAAGGATCATCTGCCTCATTACGGCCAGCGGCTGGCGAACCTGTTTGGCGCCGGCGTTCAGGCCTGCTATCGCGGGCCGCGGCTTTACGACGCGCCGGAAACCCGCGCGCTGGTGAAGCAATGGGTGGACTTCTATAAAAAGCACCGCGCCATTCTGGACTCGGACATCCTTCATCTGCGCCGCGCCGATGGCCGCGATCTCGATTACATCCTTCATGTCAATCCGGATCTCAAGGAGAGGGGATTGCTCATGGTCTATAATCCACTCGAAAGCGAGGTTCGCAAGACCTTGCGGATTCCTCTCTACTACACCGGACTAACGCAGGCCGCGCTGGTGAGCGAGCAGGATCAGAAAGCGGTCAAGCATCCGCTCGATCCGGATTGCCGGCTGACGCTTCCGGTGACCATTCCCGCGCGCGGCGTCACTTGGTTTGTGATTGGGATTGGCGGATAGGTTTGACGCGTCGGACCGGGTCTGACGCGTCGGACGGGGCCGGCGGCGTTCTGGAAGCCTGCAAGCGGATCGAATTGGCTGAGCTGGAACTGGCAGCGGTTTCGATGGACATAAATTCAAAGAAATGGAATGCTCATGCCGCTTCCGTCAGAGCGCTTGCGATCAATCCATGATGAGGCGGGCCCGTCCATGAATCGGAAAATCCCAGAGAGCAGTCCACATTCAATCTCTCATGCCCATGCCGTCCGGGGTTTGTGGAAATTTTGGCCGGCGCTGGCGGTCCTTGTATTGCTGGGCGGCGCGGGGGCGGTACATGCGGCGCGCGATACTGTTTCGCTCGATGGCCCATGGCGCATTGCGGATAGCGTTTCGAGCTCGGAGATACCGGTGGCGTTCGATCACGTCGTGCCCGTTCCCGGGCTGGCCAATCTCGCGCAGCCGGCTTTTCCGCAGGTGGACGCCTTCTATAGCCGCGAGCACCTGGCCAATCGCATTCGCTCCAAACTTTCGCCGGAGGAATGGCTCACGAAATACTGGACCGGCAAAGTGGATCAGGACCGGAACTATTTCTGGTATGAGAAGACTTTCCATGCCCCGAGCCAGCGCGCTGTGGCGCTGCTCAAGATCAACAAAGCGCAATTCGGCACGGCGGTCTGGCTCAACGGACAGAAGCTCGGCGAATATGCCGGATGCTTTTCCGCCAGCTACTATCACATGGAGAAGGCCATTCGCTGGAATGAGATGAACACGCTTGTCGTCCGCATCGGCGCGCATCCCGCCGTGCTGCCCGACACCTATCCAACCGGCTCCGATTTCGAGAAGATCAAATGGACCCCCGGCATCTACGACAGTGTTTCGCTGATTTATTGCGACAATCCGCTGATTCAATCCATCCAGATCGCGCCGCGCATTGCGACTTCGGAAATTGTCATCCAGACGGTAGTTGAAAATTGCGGACCGGAGACGGCGTTTGAATTGAAGCATCGCGCCTTCACCTGGAAGGGCCATCAACCCGCCGGCGAGCTTGCGCCGGAAAAGGCGGCGCTCAAAGCGGGAGAAACGCGGACCTTCACCCAGACGCTCAAACTGCGCGACGCCCATCTCTGGACGCCGGAGGACCCGTTCCTTTACCTCGTCGAGTCGAGCAGCGGTGGCGACAGCGTACTCACCCGCTTCGGCATGCGCGAGTTCCGCTTCGACGGACCCACGCGCCGCGCCTATCTCAATGGCAAGGTCTATTACCTGCGCGGCTCGAATATCACGCTGCACCGCTTCTTCGAAGATCCGCTGTGCCAGGACCATCCCTGGCAGGAGGAATGGGTGCGCAAACTCCTCGGCGAGCTGCCCAAGCAGATGCATTGGAATTATTTCCGGTTCTGCATCGGCCCGGCGCCGGATCGCTGGCTGGATATCTGCGATGAGGCCGGGCTGCTCATTCAGAATGAATTCTTCGTCTGGACGGGCGGCCCCGGCTGGTATAAGGGCTACTCGCGCAAACACGATCCCGATGAGATGATCCGCCAGTATAAAGACTGGATGCGCGACAACTGGAACCATCCCAGCGTCGCCGTGTGGGACGCGAACAACGAAACCAAGGACGACATCTTCGGCGCGAAAATCATCCCCGCGGTTCGTCCCCTCGACCTCTCGAATCGCCCGTGGGAAAACAGTTACAACGCCCCGGCCGGTCCCAACGACCCCGTGGAATACCATCCCTATCTCATGAGCGGCGGCCATTTCGGCAAACTCAAATTCAAGATGAGCGATCTGGAAACCATGGACGGCAAGCCCAGAGCCGGCGCGCTGCCTTCCGCCGCTCACGCGCCGCTCATCAACGAATACGGCTGGCTCTGGCTCAACCGCGACGGGTCGCCCACGCGCCTGACGGAGAACGTCTACGCGCAGCTCATGGGGACGACCGTCACCGCGCGGCAGCGGCTCGATATGTACGCTTATCTGCTGGCCGCCAAGACCGAGTTCTGGCGCGCGCATCGCCAATACGCCGGCATCATCCATTTCGTTTATCTCACCTGCAGCTATCCGGGCGTTTATACCGCCGATCATTTTCAGGATGTCACTCAATTGAAGCTTGATCCTGCTTTTGCAGACTATATGGGCGAAGCCTTTAAGCCTCTGGGCGTTTACATCAACTTTTTTCAGCCATCGCTACCCGCCGGCGCCGGCACAACAATCACCGTGTTCATGGTCAATGATGAAAACCTTCCAGCGCGGGGCGTCCTGGCGCTCACCCTTGAAACGGAAGCAGACAAGGAGCTGGCCCGCGCCGAACAGCGGTTCGATCTGAAGGAGCTGGGTGACGCGCGCCTGGAGATCGCGCTGAACGTACCAGCCAACGCTGGCGTCAACGCCGGAAGATGCATGTTGAAGGCATGCGCTCGCGCAGACGGAAAAACCGAGCAAGAAGCAACGCTCAGCCGCCGCTGGCTAACAATAGAATCGCCGCGCAATGGAGAGACACGATAAGTACTCATATTCGTAAATACGTGATCGTAATTCTGAATTAGAACACTAGCCTGAAATGCAGATAATGAATCTCCGGATAAGGCGCCGCATTGCCGCCTTCATTCTTTTTTCTCTTTGGGTCGCTGCCGGCGTCTGTCTTCACGCAGCCACGTTCTTCGTTGCGCCGGAGGGAAAGGATACCGGCGCTGGAACAAAAGAGAACCCTTTCGCTACCATTCAACGCGCCCAGGAAGCCGCCGCGTCTGGAGATACTGTATTCATTCGCGGCGGCGCTTATGTCATGCGCGAAAGCCAGATCGCAAAAAAGCAGCGCATCTGGGCCTACGTCATTAATCTCGACAAGAGCGGAACCGCCGACAAGCCCATCACGTATTCGGCCTTCGAAAACGAGCGCCCCGTTTTCGACTTCTCGCTTGTCAAACCGGAAGGACTGCGCGTGAACGCTTTCAATGTTTCCGCTTCGTGGGTCCGCATAAAGGGGCTTGAAGTCACCGGCGTCCAAGTCACCATCAAGGGCCACACGCAATCCATCTGTTTCGCCAACGATGGCAGCCACAACATCTACGAGCGACTCGTCATGCATGACGGACAGGCCATCGGGATTTACAGCGTCAAGGGTTCCGACAATCTGTTCCTTAACTGCGATGCTTATCGCAACCACGACTTTACTTCCGAAGATGGCAAAGGCGGCAACGTTGACGGCTTCGGATGCCATCCCCCCAAGGGCGGTAGCGGCAATGTCTTTCGCGGATGTCGCGCTTGGTTTAATAGCGACGACGGCTTCGATTGCATCGGCGCTTATGAATCGGTCACGTTCGAGAATTGCTGGGCGTTTTATAGCGGCTTCTCGCCGGCGTTTGAGCGTCTCGGGGACGGCAACGGCTTCAAGGCGGGCGGTTATGGATCCATGCCGGCGGCTCAGCTTCCCAACCCGATTCCCCGCCACACCATCCGCTTCTGCCTCGCTGTCCGCAACAAGGCCAGCGGCTTTTACGCCAACCATCATCCCGGCGGTTGCGATTGGATCGGCAATACCGCGTATCGCAACGGAACCAATTTCAATATGCTTGGCCGCCTGGGCGACAATCGCACGGATTTGCCGGGTTGCGGGCACAAACTCCGGAACAATCTTGGCTTCAAAGGCGGGCGCGAGCTTTCTAACCTCGATGCGTCCAAAAGTGATTCTGTTGGCAATTCGTTTGACTTGAGCCTGGGCGCCAGCGATAAGGATTTTATCAGTCTCGACGAAGCCCAGCTGGTTATGCCGCGCCAGGCGAACGGCGACTTGCCTGTGATTACTTTTCTTCATCTCGCGAATGGGAGCTCGTTGATTGATAAAGGCGTTGACGCAGGATTTAGCTCGCGCGGGGCCAGTCCCGATTTAGGAGCATTTGAAAAATGACATTATTCATCAACTGCCAGTGGCGTCAACCATGCAGAAGTTTGGCTGTCATTCTCTTGCTCCTGCTTGGCCGGACGCTTTGCGCGGCGGGTGATTTCAACATCACCGACTATGGCGCCAAAAGCGATCCGCAAATCTTGAACACCGCCGCGATTCAGAAGGCTATTGACGCCTGTACGGCAGCTGGCGGCGGGCGGGTGATTGTTCCGGCAGGCGATTTCCGATCAGCAGGAGTTGTCTTGAAGGATAACGTCACGCTTTTCCTGGTGGCCGGAGCAGTGTTGCGAGGGCCAACCAAGCTTTCCGACTACAGCGCGAATAAAATTTTTGTTTCCGCCGAGGGCGCGTCGAGCATCGGTCTGGCCGGACCGGGCACGATTGATGGGAGCGGCGCGTCGTATATGATCAAGGATGAAAAATACGACCCGAAAAAATGGGTGGGGCGGGAGTGGGCGTTTGCTTCGCACTTCGCTTATAAGGCGCTGCCGCGTCCTGCGAATGTCAGGTTCACCAGCTGCACGAACGTCACGGTGACAAGCGTCACGCTGACGAATGCGCCTAGCTGGACGCTCCACTGCATGCTCTGCGACAACGTTGTCATTGACGGCATCACCATTCGCAATCCGATGCATGGCGTTAACAACGACGGCATTGATCTCAACATGTGTCGCGACGCGCGTGTCGTCAATTGCGACGTCAGCACCGGCGACGACGCGATCTGCCTCAAATGCAACGACGCGGGTAAGAAGCGCGTTTCGCGGAATATTTTCATCGCCAACTGCCGCATCGAAACGGAATGTCAGGCCTTCAAGATCGGGACCGAAAGCATGGATGGCTTCGAAAACATTGTCTTCCGGGATTCCTATATCTATAATCGCTCCTCGGACTTGAGCGAGCGCGCCACGGCGGGCATCGCCATCGAAACCGTTGACGGCGGCGTGGTGAACGGCGTCACGGTTTCGAATATCGAGATGGTAAACGTTCGCGCGCCCATTTTTATAAGACTTGGCAATCGCGGCAACGGCCAGCCGGAAGGAAACAAGAAACCGGGCTCGCTGAAAAACATCGTGATCGAAAATATCACCGCGCGCCATTCGCTCATGGAGTCTTCCATCACCGGCATCCCCGGACACGACGTCGAGAACGTCACGCTGCGAAACATCGAGATCGAACTGGAAGGCGCCGGAAAGAAGTAGTGGGCGGCGTTCGTGGTCAAGGAGGTGGAAGCCGCCTATCCCGCCCCGCGCATGTTCAACACAAGGCTTCCGGCCTATGGACTCTATTGCCGTCACGCGAAAGGCCTCACGTTCACCAACGTCCGTTTTAGCAATCTTGCGGCGGAAGAGCGCCCCATGCTGGTCTGCGATGATGTCCGCGACATTGTCATTGACGGAATGCAGGCGAAGGAAGCCACGGGCGATGAACCGCTCCTGCGCTTCATGAACGTCCGGAATGCCAAGATTGCCCGTTGCGTCGCTCCGCCACAGACGCGCCTTTTCTTGAAGTTGGGCGGAAGCGCGACGGAAGGCATTGTTCTCGCCGGCAACGAAATCAAGGAAGGCGCGCAGATTGTGGAAGCAGCGGATGGCGCAGCCAAAAGCGCCGTGAGAATTGAAAAGTAACGCCAATGATCACCTGTAACTTTCCCAAGGAGGAAATCCCATGAACTTGAACAGCACTCGCCGGACATTTGTGAAGACGGCTGCGGCGCTGACGGTACTGCCGCGGCATGTGTTGGGAGGGCCGGGCAATATCGCGCCGAGCGCAAAGACCACGCTGGCGGGGATTGGCGTGGGCGGGCAGGGGATGCAGAATATCGCGGCTTTCCTGGATATCCCGGAGATACAGGTTGTCGCGGTCTGCGACGTGAACAAGGAGAGCGGCGAATATCTTTCGTGGAACTGGTCGAATGGAAAGGAACAGCGCGGCTGCGGACGCGAACCGGGGCGGAAGGCAGTGGATGGCTTTTACGCCGCGCAGCAGCCTTCGGGAAAGTATCGCGGTTGCCGCGCATATACCGACTACCGCGAACTGCTGGAGAAGGAAGACGTTGACGCGGTGATGATCGCGACGCCCGATCACACGCACGCCGTCATCACGATGGCGGCGCTCAAGCGGCGCAAGCACGTCTATTGCGAGAAGCCGCTGACGTGGTCGGTGACCGAGGCGCGCCGGGTGACCGACGCGGCGCGGCAGGCTGGTGTCGCCACGCAACTGGGCAATCACGGGCAAGCCACCGAGGAGGCGCGCATCGTGCGCGAGATGATCGCCGACGGCGCCATCGGTCCGGTTCATGAAGTGCAGACATGGTCCGGGCCTCGTTTCTGGCGCTACATGCCGTGGGAAAAGCGCCCGCAGGAAACGCCGCCGGTTCCCGAGGGACTTGATTGGAATCTTTGGCTCGGGCCGGCCCCGGAGCGGCCTTATCATCCCGAGTATTGCCCGTGGACGTGGCGCAACTGGCGCGATTTCGGGACGGGACTGCTGGGCGATCTGGGTTGCCACAAGCTCTCAACCGTTTTCAAGGCGCTCAAGCTGGGACATCCCGTCAGCATCGAAGGCAGCGCGACCAATGTGGGAACCGAAACGCACCCGATGGGGGAGATCGTGCGCTTCGAATTCCCGGCGCGCGGCGACATGCCGCCCGTGACGCTGACGTGGTACGACGGCGGCCTGAAGCCGCAAATCCCGAAGGAACTCGAATCGGATCGCGGTTTGGCGGACATTGTTTATATCGGGGAGAAGGGAACCATCATGGGAAACCGCCTGATCCCCGAGACGCGCATGAAGGCTTATGGCCGCCCGCCGAAAACGCTGCCGCGCTCGCCCGGACATTACAAGGAATTCGTTGACGCCTGCCGTGGCGGACAGGCGGCCGGATCGAATTTTGTGGATCACTCGGGGCTGCTCTCCGAAGTCTGTATGCTGGGCAACATCGCCGTGCAGGCGCAGAAAAAGTTGCTCTGGGACGGACCCAACATGAAGTTCACCAACAACGACGCCGCGAATAAATTGCTTCATCGCGAGTATAGGGCGGGGTGGAGCCTTTAGGCACTAATCACGGCGACACCGACAGCATGCTGTCGTTAACTGTAATCGGCATAATCCAGCGGCCAATGAGACCTGAATCTTGGAAAACACAACTTACAGGAGTATTAGCCGGGCTTTAGCCGGCTCTTCTTTGCACCCTGCTTTAGCAGGGGTGTTTGTGAACTACCTCTTGTTTTAGCACGCTTCAGCGCGGCTTCTCGAAATGCTTTAGCAGGATCAAAGGCCGCTGATTTCCTAGCTGAAGCGTGTCGAGAAGCCGCGCTGAAGCGCGCTGGGAATGATGGAAAGCTGCCTCAACACCCCTGCTAAAGCAGGGTGCAAAGAAGAGCCGGCTAAAGCCCGGCTGAGAATGGTGGACGACTAAAGCTTGGCTGAGATATGGTGAACGACTTGGCGAATAACTGCTGGTGAAGGAGGATATATGAAACGGTCATTGGTATTCTTGCTAGCGATGATGATGTGCATTCCATGCCTTCCGGGGGAAACTGCGCTGCCGCGTGGACATGTGTTTTTTCAGGCCAACTTTGAAGGCGCGGATGCGCTCAAGCAATGGACCGGCGCGCAATTGCAGCCTGGCTATCAGGGCGGGCAGGCGCTGTTTGTCGAACGGGACACGCCGGGCGCGAGCATGGCCACTGTCCGTCTGCCCGTGGAGCAGATGCGCGGATACACCGTTTATGGCTTTGCAATGGTCAAGGCGGAGAATGTATCGCAACCGCCGCAGCCGTGGAATGGCATCAAGTTCATGGCCCCGATAGACGCGCCTTCGGGCAGGCAGTGGCCGCAGGCTGGCGTGGGCGTGGGCAGCTTTGATTGGAAAAAAGTTTCCTTTTCCGTGCGCGTGCCGCCGGACGCCACCGCCATGTCGTTGAACCTGGGACTGGAGTCCGTCAGCGGCAAGGTTTGGTTTGACGATGTCCGCATCGTCGTGGGCAAGCCTCCCTTCACGCCGCCGTCAACGCCGCCGGCCGGTCCTGCTTTTCGCGGATGCGATCTGCCGCGCTTGCGCGGGGCGATGATCTCGCCGAGCATCAACGAAGACGGCCTGCGCACGCTTGGACAGGAATGGAATGCCAATCTGATCCGCTGGCAGCTCATCCGCTCAGGCGCGGCGGCGCGGATTGCGACGGCCGCCGAATATGATGCATGGTTGGAGCGTGAATTGACGCGGCTGGACGCCATGCTGCCGATCTGCAAAAAATATGGTCTCTACGTCGTCCTCGATCTGCACTCGCCTTTCGGCGGCAAGCCTACAACCAGCGGTTACGTTGGCTCGGACAGCAGTCTCTTCACCAGCAAGACCTGTCAGGCCCAGTTCGTCGAGGGATGGAAACGCATGGCCGCGCGCTATAAGGACTCGAAGATCATTTGGGGATATGACTTGGTCAACGAGCCTGTGGAAGGCGCGGTGGAAGAAGACTGCGACGACTGGCACGACCTGGCCGAGCGCGCCGCCAAAGCCATCCGCACCGTGGATATGACCCATGCCATCATCGTCGAGCCCAACAACTGGGGCGGTCCCGAAGCGATGGCGGGTTTCCGGCCTATCGCTGTCCCCAACGTCGTTTATAGCGCGCACATGTATGTGCCCGGACACTTCACGCATCAAAGCGTTTTCGACAAGCAGCAGAAAGAGGTTCGCTATCCCGGCATAATTGACGGCAAAAACTGGGACAAGGCCGCGCTGGAAAAGGCGCTGTCGCCCGTGGCCGAGTTCCAGAAGACATATAACGTGGCGATCTACATCGGCGAGTTCAGCGCCATCCGCTGGGCGCCCGATCAGAGCGCTTATCGCTACCTGAAGGACGTGATTGATATCTACGAATCGCACGGCTGGGATTGGTCGTATCACGCCTTCCGCGAGTGGTCCGGCTGGAGCGTCGAACACACCGAAGACCGCAATAATTCCAATCCCGCCGCCCAGCCCACCGAGCGGCAGAAGCTCTTGATGGAGTGGTACAGCAAGAATCAGAAGCCGAAGTGGTGATCAGCGGGATTTGTTTCATGAAGGAGCCGCGCCCGAATCATCCCGGAGGGATGATTGACAATAGCCCACCGTTTCAACGGTGGGCGGAGCGCAATGGCGATCTTGTAGTCCCGGAGGGACGGCTGACGGCGGGTCTCCAAAGAACAGAATTCAGTCGTCCCTCCGGGACTGAAATGATTTTCGCTGCGCCCTCCCACCGTTAAAACGGTGGGCTATTGTCAGTTGTCCCTCCGGGACATAGCCCGCTTCGCGAATGGACGCAGGCTGTTAGGGCAAATAGAGGAATCACTGCCGACCGTTGTCAATTATCAACCGGCGCGCCGCGCTCGTAGAGAACGGGGCGCTCCAGGGGCGGCAGTTTGAATTCCTTGCCGTCGGCGCTCCGCTCGATGAGGAAATGCCATTCGCGCGGGTCGGTGCTGCCTTCGGGATGGCTGAGCGAGCGGGTTCCGATTTTTGTCGGGCCATCCACGCCGTTGGCGAACAAAAAATTGGGCGTGCGCTCGAAGACAAACAGCGACGCGCCTGCCATACCCTTGCCATTGCCGCCGTGGCCAAAGATACGAATATGATCGCAGTCGCTCACAACGAGCATCGGCTTGTTGCCTTCGTATTTGGTCCCGAAGATTGAAATGCGTTTGGCGCCGCGCAGTTCGCTCGTTACTTGTTGGGGGCTGAACTGGTAAAAGTGAAGCGGGCCTTGCGCGCCATCCGCCTGCAACCGGGCGCCGCGATAGTTATACCAATTGCCGCCGCCATGTCCGCTGACCGTCACCGGTGGCTGCGATTGCGGCTGGCTGGGTTGGCTTTCACTGCGCGGGCGCGGCGCGAAGCCGTAGATGGATTGCCGCTGAATCTCCACCGCGCGGAATACGGATCGCCCGCCGGAACGCCAGTGAAGCGCCAAGGCGCCCGGCACATCGCGGGCCGCAAAGAGTCCGAGAAATGCCAACACAGTCTCCGCATCCGCCGTATCGGCAGTGCGAACCAGCGGCGCAGGTTTCGTGGCGTCGGCGAAAGCGCCCGTCGCCGTGGCGACGATAAAAGACAAATGCTGGCCCGCGCCGATAATCTTCGTGCGAGGCTTCAAGTCCAGCGTTTGGGCGATGCGGTAGCAGCCTTTGGGAAGAAATACGATTTCGCTTTGGTCAATTGCGCGCTGGAGCGCGTTGGTATCGTCCGCGACTCCATCCCCTTTGGCCAGGAACGGCGCCGTCTTGACGTTGGCGGCGGACGCGGATTCAAAACCGGGAAAATCCGGCGACCATAAATGGCGCGACTGCAAGTCGGCCGGCGGCGCCTGTCCTGATTCGAGCCGGCGCGTTTCATCCACGCGGCGGCCGTCCGCATAGACCGGATAGAGATATTCCAGCGATTGGTTCACGCGCGGGCTGCTCGTGTGCGCGTATTCGATCACGCGCAACCATCCGTCGGCGGCGCCGGGCAGTTCCAATTTTTGTTTGGCCTCCACCACGATCTTGGAAGCGCCGCGCACATAGACGTTGTTCAGATAGACGCCGCTATCCGAGGCAATCGCCACGCGTTCCGTTTTCTTCAGAGCTTCCCCTTCGAATGAAATTTCGCCGTCCACCAAGGTGAGCTGGCCTTGATTGGCGCTCATATTCGTCCCGGTCTGGATGAGCGGACCTGCGCAGCGATCTCCGATAATTTTGAGTCCGACTGCGACGAGCGTTTGGCGGCTGGTGCTGCGGATGGCGGCTTCGGTCTGCCCGCGCAGCGTGAAGCCGGTAATGACGGGCGTTGGCTGTGTGCCGGACATATAGCCGGTGAAGTCCAGCCCGATGCGTCCACCGATCACCGTCACGCCCGCGCTGCTTCCGCCCGAGCCGATGCCGCCCTGGATGCCGATCAGCCCGTGAGTCGCGTCAATCGTGCAGTCTTCGATGGCGGAGCCTTCCGCCGCCTGATGCCGCAAAGCGATGGCGCCGGAATTACCTTCGCCGATGACGATGTCGAGGTTTACGAGCATTTGATTCATCGAGATGTTGGGCTGTTCGGTGTCAGGGCCGAGACCGTCGCCGACGCGTCCTTCCGTCGTGGGATTCAAGTATCCGCGCGCCCAGAAATAAACGGCGATCTTCGGTTTTTGCGGATTGCCGAAACCGAGCGAGCGCGGCGCGAGCAACAGCCGCGGACGCTGCAATCCTGCGCGCGAGCCGACTAATAAATTGGGGAAGAGATGTCCGCCAAGCACGCGCCCATTGGACCGGCGATAGAGTTGCTCAATGCAGGAGAGCGTATCGGAGAAGCGATAAGTTCCTGGCGGGAAAAAGCACACCATCTGATGATCGCGGGCGAAGTTGATGGCCGCCTGAATCGCCTGCGTGGCATCCTGCCGCCCGGAGGGATCGGCGCTAAATGGCCCTTTCGTCACGTCCACATAACCCAAGGCCGCCAGCCGCTGATCCTCCAATTCCGTGGGGACGGCGAGATTGATCAAATCGGGGAAGGGCGCCTTGACGGTGGGCGAGACGTAGCGCAGATAGCTGTCATCTGCCGCTGCCGGTTGTTTTGCGGTCTGGCCGCTCAGCGTGACCGCCAGGCCGGCGATCATCGCCGCTGCCAAGAGCAATTTTGTTTGCATGGATAACCTCATGTTGTTTTGTCGTCTTGGCGATCTGGAATGGACCATAGAGGCCAGGCACTTATCTGCTCAAGCCTTGGGCTTGACAGATACGCGATATGAGGGATAGCTTCAAGTTGCTTTTTGCGAGGGGGTGAAGGACGGGTGCGCCTCGCAGTGCACCTGCTTTTTGGGCGCAATATCTTTGTCGCTGGAAGATGAAAGGAAGGATTTGTCCAGCTTGGCGCCGAATGGTAGGCCGTCCCGCTCCGTCGG
>JAPLSP010000263.1 GCA_026398575.1 Candidatus Sumerlaeota bacterium
TCGGCGCCGGTTTCCTCGGCGCAAGCATTGGTCCTGCGTATTTCCTCATCATAAGCGACGGTCTGCGGCAAAACCTGCGCTCGGATGAAATCGTTGTCTCCGTTGTCTTCTCCTGGCTGATCAGCGAGCCTTTGTTCGCGCTGCTGGGAGCGGTCAATGCAGGCGTATCGCTCGAACGCTGGCGGCGGCAGTCCCGGCTTGAAGAAATCCGCCTGACCTGCCTGCGCCCGATCGTGGTGGCGCAAATGATCCTGCTTTATCAGCTCCGTTCGCGGCTTTGCTTCATCGCCGCAGTCTTTGTCGGCTTCGCGGGATTCATCATTCTGTTCGAGCCTCTATGGATGGCCTTTGTTATCCTATATGCTCTCATAGCCATCAATGCCGCCGTCAGTTTTTATGTCTTCGGATGGATTTTCCTCACGCTGCGCCTCGATCTGGATATGGTTCGCGCTGTGGCCGCGATGCTGATGGCGCTCATGGTTTGCGCTCTGTGGATTATTCCCCCGATTCTGCTGGTCGCCCTCTGGATGACGGAGACATCCGTCTTGTTTAGTACAAGTTCAGCCATGGATGTGGCGTTTTATATCGTGATCATTCCGGCCACATTATCCTGGTGCGCCATCAAATATCTATTCGCCCGCGCGTATGCGGCGCGCCTGGAGCGGATTGTTTTTCCAAGGATGGATTACTGAAATGGCGATTTCTTCTGTGAGAGCGCTTCAAGCGCCTTCTCGCGATAGAATTTCACCTCGGGGCTGTCTTTCAAAATCTCCCCGGCCCAATCAACCCATCGGCGCGCCTCTTCGGGATTGTTTTCCCGCCAAGCCTTGACGCAGAGGTTCAGACCCAATCGCCGGGTTCGCGGATGATCGGGTTGGAGCGCAATGGCGCGGCGCGCGGATGCTTCCATCCCTTTCATGTCCCCTTCGCCGAAGAGCGTACATGCAAGGCCCACATGCGCAAAAAACAGTTTCGGCTCATCCTCGCTGAGTATCTTCCAATACGTCCGCGGGTTGAGCGCCTTGGTGGTGGCGTCGAGCGAGAAGGCCGCGAAAAGCCCCAGCATCGCCCAGGCGATTATGCTGGCGATGTTGGCATTGCCGCTGGCGGTCCTGAGCGATGGGAATCGTTTCAACCCGGAAGAAGCGCGGGGCAGAATCAGCGCGGCCAGAATACACAGCGGCGCCAGGCAGACGTAACGGGAAGCATACACCGTATCGCCCATCATCACGATGATCAGGGCATAAAGGCCTGTCACGCTCCACGAGAAAAAAATCGCATAGAATGGGCGGCGGCGCCAGATGAGCCAGCCCCAAAGAGCCGCCGCGCCCAATGCCAAAGCCACGAGCGCGATCTGCGCCATCGGCGCCCACGACGGCACCCCGCCTGTTTCAACTTTCAAGCCGCAGTAGCGCGCATAATGAAAAGGCGCCGGAATCAGGAAATCGCGCAAAGAAACCGCGATGGACCATAATGAAGCGCTGGCGCCCAGGCGATGGAATGGGCTGAGCAATATGACCGTCAATGGAACCGTGGACTTGACGGCCAATGACCGGAGCGTAAAGCAAAGAAGGATTGCAGCTGCTTGCATCGCAGGCGCCAGCAAGGCGCGCAGCCGTTTCCGGGGCGCCACCGCTGCAAAGCCCGCCGCGATAGCGGCCACATAAAATACCGCCGATTCCTTCGTTAGCATCGAAACCAGCGCCAGCAAAAAGACCAAAAACAAAAGCGCGCACGTCTTTCCCCATCGGGCGCGCGAACGCATCGCCGACAGCCCCGCCCAAATCATCGCGCACAGACTCAGCGTCAGAAACAGATCGGGCCACGAGGAGACCATCGCAACAGTTTCGGTCTTGAGAGGATGGCAGGCATAAAGGCATCCGGTGAGTAATCCCGCGCTCCGCCGCCCCGAGAACTTCTGCGCCAGCCGCATGATAAGCCATGCCGCCGCGACCAGCGTCAGAAGACTGACCACGCGATAGCCCACCGGATGAATGCCAAACACGTGCCGCTGCAAAATCAGAAACGCCATGAAACAAGGGCGGTAATAATTGGCGGGTTCGCGCGCGAATTCCAATCCGTAGTCTCGCGTCCATATCTTCTGAATGAAGCCCGGCGAAGCCAGAAGCGGATGCGCCGGAATCAAGGGAATATCATCGGTGGTGAATTCATTGAAGATCACAGGGAAATGGGAAACGGCGGCGCAGACAAGGATGATCAGGAAATCGAGCATCCGCGTTCGTGCAATGGTTTTGCGCGGCGATTGGGGAGCGGACAATGATGGCGTGTCGGACGCAGGCATTTATATCCGCTCCACAGCGGCCAGGCGCACGGCCGGACCGGCAAAAATGCCAGAGACGGGCAGCCGCCCGCCCGCGCGTGTGACAAAATCCACTTGAAGAATTTTATTTTTTCCTGCAGCGATGACCTCAGGATTGATTTGCGTTTCAACCACGTGCCAGGCCGCGCCTTTGCCGTTGAGTTCAATTTCCTGGCAGCCGTTGAGAATCGCCACCGCGCTCCACGCCTCCGCCAATTGCCCGCCGCCAATCTCTATCGCGAACTGGGAGCGCCGGCATCCTGCCGGCGTGTGTAAAGGCAGTCCCAAAAACAAGGTCGCGCGCCTGAGTACATGCCGATAACCCGCCCCGCCGGCCGCCTCAAAAGAACCTTGTGGCGCACTCCATCCGTAATCAAGCGCGAGGCCGGAAGCGCGTCCCGAGGCGCGTCCAGGCTCGATGACCGAAGGCAGCCGCCCCGCGCAAGCCGCCAAAAGTTCGCGCCGGATTTGCCTCAAGCGCTCGGTTCCCTGGCGCAACTTTTCCGCCGTCAGTTGCGACGCGGGGAAATTGTAGATTTCCGCGATCTCTTCAATAGCGGTAGAAACGGCCTCCTGCGCAATCGGCTGCGGCGCGGGCGCCGGAGCGCGATTGCGGCGCGCATACAGATTGATGGCCCCGCTCGTTAGGATGAGCTTGAACCATTTCCATCCCCGGATCACTTCGCCGTCCCGCAGATGGCGTTCGAAGCGATAGTGAAGCAGGTCGAAAAGTCTTTTGGTCCGGAACCGCGCCGCCTGCGGCCAGTATTGCGTTTCCAGCGACGCGGCAAACGGCGCCAGTGCGCGGCGATATTGCAGGAACGTCGGGGCGTGTTCATTCATGCCGCGTTCGCAGTCCGCGATGCCTTCGAGATGATCTTCTTCGCTGTCAAGCGCGCTGCGAATGGGCTCGGCGCAAATAGCCACCTGGCCGCCTTGACGTGTAACACGCGCCATTTCCCGGATCGCGTCGCCAAGCCGCTCGGTATGATGCAGCATGGCGCGGCAGAACGCGGCGTCAAGAGAGCCAGACTTGAATGGCAGGCGATGGATGTCGCACACCACGCGTGAGAAATAGCAGGGAAACGGGTTGGGATTCCTTTTGTGATAAGTGCGCCGCCCAAGTTGGAATGAGACGGGCGGCTGCTCGAATACCGCCGCAAAATTGGCGTAGCAGGCCATCGAGATTTCGGTTTCCGTTGCGATCACGTCGGCGCCGTGTTCGGCGAACCACGTCGAGGTTTCAAACATGCCCGCGCCGCAATCAATCAGGCGCGGCGCTCCGGACAAGTCCAGCCATCGGCGCACATGCTCGAAGCAACGCTCCGTTATAGAGCGGCTCGTGGCATTTTGCGCTTCAAGGCGGGCTTGAGCTTCTGCCGCCAGCGCAGGCGAAGGCGCCGCAGACGAAGGCGCCGCAGATGAAGGCGGCGCATCCTCTGAGACATCCGCCGCGCCGGCGAGCAATTCTTCTTCGATGATGATGCGGCGATTGATGAGTTCCTTGAGAATCGCCACCCAATGATCGTCAAGGACCGCCAGATAAGCGATCGCGCCGCGGATAAGGTAGCGCCGCCCGCAATCCCGGCAGGTCAAGCTTCCCTCGATAACAATCTGTTCCGTCACGCGCGCGGCATCAACCGACAGTTCCCCCCAGCAAGCCGGGCAGCAGATTATGGGAAGCAGCGAGTTTTTCATAATGGCTGACGCCACCTGACGAACCGCACGAATGCTAAATTATTCATTTTCTCACAAATATTTATGCTGAACGAGGAAATATAATGCGCATGGGAACGGCGCCAGCTTTTGGAGATAAGATGAGAAGGTCGTTCTCTGCGGAATGAGGCTTTCCATCCAGTGACGGGATGGTCAGACTTCTTCCTCGGAGTAAACAAAACGGGCTCGAAGCCCAGAATTGGAGAACGACCTTCATGAGTAGTTTACCGACGATCGGGGTGGATTTGGGAGACAA
>JAPLSP010000362.1 GCA_026398575.1 Candidatus Sumerlaeota bacterium
AAGACGCGTTATATCCTGTTTGGCGCCGATGGGTAGGCCGTCCCGCTCCGTGGGTTGGCCTTGGCGCGGGTTGGCCGCCCGACGGTGCGGGACGGCCTACCCTTCGGCGCCAATCTGGATAGAACGCGTCTTTTTTATTGCCAGGCGATCAAGATTTTGTGCCTAGAGAACAGCTGCACCGCGAGGTACACCCCGCTCCCAGGTTTCCAGTTTTATTCGCTTTGCGATGCGGCGCCGTTGGGCTACAATGCGCGTATCGGGCAGTCATTGGGCAGGGATTGCCAATCCCAAACACTAATAATTGGAGAAAAATGATGAAGGGACAAATAGCGCTTATCCCCCATTTCCTTAAACTCAAAATTATTATCTTCATCATGGCGGCCAGCGCGGCGGCGATGGCTGAAGAACAAACGCCGCTTGTCTTGAAACCGGGCGTCACCGAGCGCGGCGTAAAACCTGAAACGTGGCGGATTGATCTATCCAACCTGACTGCGTCGCAAGCGCAGGACGCCGCTGCCAAACTCAGCATGCGGCTTTATGGCGCGTCCGATGTAAAGCTTCATGCGCCCTTGGTCATCAAGGCTCATTTCGATAAGCCCAAAGTTTTCGGGTTTGCCGTAACGACGGTGTCTCTTGCGGGAGGGAGCTTGACTGTGAATCTGAATAACGCGGCGGTCTTCGCAAAAACATGGCCGTCCGCCAGGACGACGCACGGGGTGAACAAGCTCTGGTATTTTCCGATTGCCAACGGACCAGCTGAAGTCTCGCTGGAGGCCGGGAAAGGCCCCGTCCTTGTCACGGCCTATTACATCGCCGACGCCGCAGCTCAACTGCCGGCGAACGCGGAAAAAATCCCCGCCATGACCGCGCAGGAAATTGCCGCCGCGCAGAAAGCAGCCGCTGCGTCCGACCGGTCGGACGCGTCTGACCGGTCCGACGGGTCTGACAATGCCAAGCCCCCCGCCGCCAGAGCCCGACAGACCTCGGCTACGATCGTCTCCAAGTCAAAGCAGATGGATGGCTATCGCGGCATCTGGTTCACGCTCGGCCAGTTCTCGGCGCACGGCGATAAATATTCGGGCGGCCTGGGCACCTATACAGCCAACCATGACCCCATGGCCGTCTATGCGCCGCAGGTGGACAAGACCTTCTTCACTTACGGCGGGACGATCAAAGGCGAGCGCCACTTGCTGATCATGGCCTCGTATTACGATCACAAAACCGGCCAGGTCCCGCGTCCCACGATGGTCTGCGACAAGCTGACCGTCAACGATCCGCACGACAACGGCAGCATCAATATTGATGACAAGGGCTATGTTTGGATCTTCGTCAGCGGCCGCGCCAAGCTGCGGCCCGGATTCAAGTTCCGCAGCAAGGAACCTTTCAGCGTCGCGGATTTCGAACTCGTCCAGGAAAAAGAAATGACCTACCCGCAAGCTTGGTTCGTGCCGGGCAAAGGCTGGTTCCATCTCTTCACCAAGTACACAAAAGGCCGCGAGCTTTATTGGGAGACGAGCGCCGACGGCCAAACCTGGAGCGGCGATCATAAGCTAGCCGGCATGGGCGGGCATTATCAGGTGAGCCACCTGCGCGGCGACAAGATTTGCAGCTTTTTCAACTATCATCCCGGCGGCAACGTGGACAAGCGAACCAATCTTTACTACGTGCAAACCACCGACTGGGGAAAAACATGGACGACGGCCGACGGCAAGCCTTTCGATCTGCCGCTCAGCGACGTGAAGAATCCGGCGCTGGTCATTGACTACCAAGCGCAAGGCAAACTGATGTACACCTGCGACCTGAATTTCGACGCCGATGGCAATCCGCTGCTGCTCTACGTCACCAGCCGCGGCGCCGAACCCGGCCCGGAAAACGATCCGCGCGAGTTTTGCCTTTCGCGCTGGGATGGCCGCGCCTGGCAGACCACTGCGATTGCGAAAACCGATCACAACTACGACATGGGCAGCCTCTGGATTGGCGCCGGCGAATGGAAAGTGATCGCGCCCACCCTGCCGGGGCCGCAGCCTTGGGGCGGCGGCGGAGAGATGTGCCTCTGGACGAGCGCCGACCAGGGCAAGACGTGGACGATGAAAAAACAAATCACCCACGACAGCTCCCTCAACCACAACTACGCCCGCCGTCCGCTCAACGCGCGCGATCCGTTCTTCGCCTTCTGGGCCGATGGAAACCCGGATAAAGTTTCCGAATCGCATTTATATTTCGGCGATTCCACCGGCGAGCGCGTCTGGCAATTGCCCTACGACATGCCTGCCGGAGCATCCATGGCCAGCCCAGTGGTTCTTAATTCGGACAAAGCTGGTTCTGCGTCATCAGATAAAAAATAACCTCTCGCCAAAAAACACGCCCACGATATGGCGCCAGTATAAAATCAGCATGTCTATGATGTCTTCGATTGAGATTTTAGCCTGCTTTAGCAGGCTCTTCTTTGCACCCGCCTTCAGGCGCAATGCTGTTGACTTAAGGAGCTATCGTTTTTCGGATTTTGCCTTGTTGCCATTTGTTTGCATTTCCCTTTGTCACCCGAGGCTGCGGCGGCCTTGGTTTCTTGGGACG
>JAPLSP010000205.1 GCA_026398575.1 Candidatus Sumerlaeota bacterium
CAGAGCCGGTTATTCCGCTTTTTCCATTTCCTCCCATGCCTCCGAAAACTCAAATGATGATCAGGCTCATGCTGATTCAAATCGCGGCTATTCACTCGGTATTATTGCCGCTTTTCACCCACTAATTCTTCACGGGAACCATTTTTATATTTATTGCTTCTTCGCTGCCTCTTTTCTTTCCCAGCCATTTATTCCTCTTTCCCATTGCCCCTCTCTCATGGGATTATCGTATTCATGCATGCCTATATTTGGATGAAACTGCTGCGTAAATATCCAATCACCCTCAGAAACAGTACCATTTGAAGGATCGTATTGAATAATTCTATCATGATCATTAAATTGTACTATCTTATCAGGGCCAGGAGAAACCAAATACCATTGGCTATTCTTAACCATATATATGAAGCGTTTTCCAGTTATTCTATCTATAAGATTCTTATTGCTTATTCTACCGCCCGGATGATGCTCTTTTCCAATTAAATCATTAAGAGAATTGGGGATCGTTGTTTGAGAGTCAATACAGCGAGAAATTATATCCATGTTTAAGATTGTCTCGCTATATTTAGCAAAGCGATACGTCTCTGTAATTTCCGGAAGGTAAAATATTAAGAACAGCGTCAATAAAATTGCAGCAAGCAATAATATGTATTTATGAACATTCATTTTAGTTTTAGATGCAGAATCTATTGCAGATCTTACCTCTATGGTTCCAGTGAAGACGGTAGTCCCTTGTTCGGCTGCGGGCCATCCACGGGCGACGCCAAATCCTTGCGCTGCCAGACGCGGACGTAGTCAATCACATAATCATCCGGCAATTTCGAGTCTTCCAGTGGCGTATTATCCCATCCGCCGGTAACCAGGTCGAACATGATGTAGGATTGTACGGTGCTGACGCGGGGATTTTCCCAGCGCGCCACTTCCTTGCCTTGCGCGTACCAGACAGCCAGGCCCGGCGTCCACAACAAACCGGCGGTCATGTAGCCGTCCTTGTCCGGTGGGAAATAGATGCTGGGCGTGCCGGTTGATTTATGTTTCGGTCCATAGTCATCCCAGTGCACGGCGATGTTGTAACGGTTCGGGCCCCATCCATCCAGAAACTCCTGGATGTCGAATTCCATGCCGCCATTGCTCGTGCTGGAGCGCCCGCCTTTTGCAGCCGCGCCGCGATCCGGCATGAGCCAGAACGCGCCCCACAGCCCCGGCGCTTTCGTCATCTTCATCCGCGATTCCCAATAGCCATAGCGCTGAACCCATTTGCCGTACGTGTCGGCGAAGCCGCATGCGTAGTCGGTTTGCTTCTCCTTGGGATTGTCGTTTTGATAACCCTTTTTCTTTTCAAAGTGGAGGATGAGCTTGCCATCCTTGATATAGGTATTGTCTTTGGAGAAGTGAGTGCGGTTGTCCCAGTAGTTGTTGGTGTAGATGTTCCACCTCTTGAGATCAATTGTGGGGTTGTCAAATTCTTCCGAGAAAGTCTGCACCCATTCGCCTTCGACCGGCGGGCGCTTTCCCAGCCAGTCAGGAAGCACAGCCACCGGCGCCTCCGCCACGATGGAGGTGACCAGCAGGCTCTTGGCGCCGTCGGTTTTGTCGGAGAGGATCGTGACGCCATTGACCCAGCCGCTGTGGAACGTATTGCCCGTTCCGGGGAGGGTCTTGAATTTGCCTTCTTCTTTTTCCGCCTGCCAGGGAACGAGCGCGGCGAAAGGAACGATGATTTCCGTTTCGGCACTCGGCGCCAGCGGCGCGGCGGCGGCGATGACATTCGTCGGGCTGCCTTTGCCGCAGTCCACGCGCGCTTTGGGCGTGATGGGCGCCTGGCCGGTGTTTTTCAGCGCGACCTTGACTTGCAGATATTGGGTCAGATCCCACGAGCCAGCTGCCGGACGTAGCGTCACGGACTGATCCTTCTTACCCTCGAAATCAATACGGAGCGATCCATCGGCCATAGTTCCTTTCGCTCCTCCGTTGGCCTGGATCTGCTTTGCGGCGTCAATGGCCACGCCTTTGCCCAGAATCATTCCGTTGTCGGGCGCATTCCGGATATTGGCGGGATTGACCGCCGGTTTTTCGCCCGCCGGACCGGCAGCCTGGATTTGCTCGATGCGGAAGCTGCGATCGTCGGGTGACTTATCCGAAAAGATCAACAGCTTCACGATAGCTTCCGGCTTGATCTTGTAGTTCGGATTGAAGCCGTAGGAATAGCCGAAGATGACTTTGATTGTCTTGGTTTCGCCCGGCTTTATGCCCCGAAGGAATTCGCAGCTCCAGGGGTTATCATGATAATCGCCCGCGTTATCCACCCGCAGCGTGATATTGGCGGGCTTGGCGCCGGTGTTCGTGACCTTGGCTTCCACGTGGCCATAGGCCGACAAATCCCACGACGCGCCCGAGGCCGGCATGATGTTGAAACCGGGATAATTCGACTTGT
>JAPLSP010000720.1 GCA_026398575.1 Candidatus Sumerlaeota bacterium
CTTACAACCACGATATGTCAAAGTTGGGTTAGCCTCCGTGAGTTATGGAAAAATGAAGCTGCGGATTTCACACCTTGGCTTGCTGAAAATATTCATCGCTTAGGTGAAGTGATTGGGATGGATTTGGAAACTGCCAAAATGGAAAAAGACGTGGGCGACTTTTCACTGGATATCCTCGCAAAGGACCTAAATACAGGGCATCTTGTGATTATTGAAAATCAAATCACAAAAACAGACCATGACCATCTAGGAAAACTCATCACTTATGCCGGCAGTCTGGATGCATCTGCTGTTGTTTGGGTGGCCCATGAAATTCGCGATGAGCACCGGCAGGCATTGGAATGGCTCAATCGTAAAACATCGAATGAGGTCCATTTCTTTGGCGTGGTTGTTGAAGTGATTAAAATTGACAAATCTAGGCCTGCGGTAATTCTTAAGCCTGTCGTAATGCCAAGTATCCCCTCGGTCTCTCCGCCGCCATCGCCACGAGCTGATGCGTACCGGAGATTTTTTCAAAGACTTATTGATGAGTTGCGTGAAAAGCATCATTTCACCAATGCCCGCACGGCATCGCCTACAAATTGGTATTCATTTTCATCGGGCGTAGCGGGATTTACCTATGCCGTCAGCTTCGCTTCGGGCAGAAGAGTTCGCTCCGAAGTTTATATAGACCGCGGCGATCAGGAGGAAAATAAGCGCGTCTTTGATGATCTCCAAGCGAGTAAAAAGGCAATAGAAAAAGAACTTAAGTCGCATCTACAATGGGAAAGACTGGACGATAAGCGGGCTTGCCGAATCGCTCTTTATCGCGATGGTTCAATAGATGATTCATCGTCTTTAGATAGCATTCATTCCTGGGCTATCACTCAAATGCTGAGTTTCCGTAAAGTCTTCTTTCACCGCCTAAAAAAGCACAAAGAATTATCCCAGGAAATTGACAGCGATGTATAAGCGAAAGGGCAGTACGAATCGAAAACTTGCCGCTTTTGCCCTTGAGAACGTCTCCGGTCCGCTTAGAATCTCGCGGTTCTGAGCATGATGCATATTTTTATCGAAGCCGAAAGACAAAGGAAGAAACCTGCGATGAAGTCTTACGAGTTGCGCCAGGCGTATGTGGACTATTTTGTCGCGCGCGGACACAAGCATGTGCCGTCGTCGCCCGTTGTGCCGCCGGACGATTCCACGATGCTCTTCTGCTCGGCGGGCATGGTCCAATTCAAGCCGCTCTATGCCGGCGTGATTGATCCGCTTCCCTATACGCGCGCCACGACGGTGCAGAAATGTTTGCGCGCCGGCGGCAAGAAAAGCGATCTCGAAAACGTCGGGCGCACGCTGCGGCATCACACTTTCTTCGAGATGCTGGGCAACTTCTCGTTCGGCGACTACTTCAAGCGCGAGGCTCTGCAGTGGGGATGGGACTTCGTCTGGAACGTGATGAAACTGCCGAAGGAGCGCCTCTGGGCGACGACGTTTTATGAGGACGAAGAAGCCGCCGAAATCCTGGAAAAAGAACTTGGCTTTGCGCGCGACCGCATCGTCCCGCTGAATGAGAAGGAAAACTTCTGGGGACCGGCGGGCGATACCGTCGCCTGCGGGCCGTGCTCGGAAATCATTTTTTTCACGGGAAGCGACGAGGCGTTGAAGGAGGCCTGCAATACTTCGGCGGACGGCGCGCGCGGACGTAAGGAGATGGAGAGCCGCATCTGCGACGAGGGCGATGCTTACTTTGAAATTTGGAACATGGTTTTCCCTCAGTTCAACCAACAGATGGACGGCTCGCGTCCCAAGCTGAAGAATCGCGGCATTGACACCGGCGCCGGCCTCGAACGCATGACGACCGCCATGCAATTCATGGCTACGGGTGGAAAAATTAATACGCCCTACAAGACCGATTTGCTCAAGCCCATTGTGGACGCGGCGGCGTCGGCGCTGAAGGTCAACTACGACGACCCGAATTATCAGCTCGGCTGCAACGCTGTGGCCGATCACATCCGCGCGCTGACCTTCGCGCTCAGCGAAGGTATTGTGCCGTCAAACGAAGGGCGCGGCTACGTCCTGCGGCGCATCCTGCGGCGCGCGCTGCGGTTCGCGTATCTGATGGACCGCGACAAGCCATTCATGGCGGGCCTTGTGGATGCCGTTGTGGACCAGATGGGCGCTTATTATCCGGAAATCAAAGAGAACGTGAAGCACGTCAAGCACGTGATCCAGATTGAGGAAGAGCAATTCCTGCGCACGGTTGGGCGCGGCTCTCAGACGTTGGACGAGCGGATTCAGGCGGCAAAGGCCGCCGGCCTGAAGGCGCTGCCGGGCGCCGATATATTCGAACTGCACGCCACGCATGGCTACCCCGTGGACATGACCGAGGAAATCGTGCGTGACGCCGGCCTCGAAATTGACCGCGCGGGTTATGAAGCCGAGATGAAGAAGCATCGCGAGTTGGCGAAGGCTTCATGGAAAGGCGCCGAATTGGGCGTCGAGGCCGAATTGCTGGATGATATTTTCGAATCGCGCGGCGCCACCGAATTCCTCGGATACGATGAACTCGAATGCGATGCCCAAGTTCTGGCGATCATCAAGGACGGTCAGCGCGTCGAAAGCGCGTCGGAGGGCGAAGAGGTCAAGATCGTCCTCGATGAGACGCCTTTCTACGCCAATTCCGGCGGACAGATAGGCGATATGGGAAGGCTGACGCTTGCGGACGGCTCATTATTCGAAGTCGCGGATACCGCAAAAACGCCGAGCGCGATCTTCCTGCACGTGGGGCGGGTCGCAAAGGGAAAGATCGCAGTAGGCGCGCAATGCCGCGCGGCGATTGACAAAGCGCGCCGCCAGGCCATCATGCGCAATCACACCGCGACGCACGTCATGCAGGCCGCGCTCAAGCAGGTCCTTGGCAAACACGTCACGCAGCGCGGCTCGGAAGTGACGCCCGAGGCGCTGCGCTTCGACTTCACGCATTCAAGCGCGCTCAAACCCGAAGAAATCGCCGAGGTCGAGCGCCTTGTGGCCGAAAACGTCTGCGCCGATCATCCCGTCACTATCACGGTGATGCCTCAGGAAGAGGCATTCAAGACCGGCGCCATTGCCCCTTTCGGCGAAAAATACGGCGCCAGCGTGCGCGTCGTGCGCGTCGGCGACTGGAGCACGGAATTCTGCGGCGGCTCGCACCTGAAGGCGTCGGGCGAGATCGGCGCCTTCATGATCACGGGCGAATCCTCGATCGCCGCCGGCACGCGCCGCATCGAAGCGGTCACCGGACCGGGCGCCATCGAGTGGTTGGGCCGGCAGCGCGCGTATCTGCGCGAAGCCACCAGCGTCCTTTCGGCCAAGCCCGACGAAGTCCCGGAGCGCATCGTGGCGATGCAAAAAGAAATCAAGTCACTGCGCAAGGATATGCAACAAAAACGCCAGCAGTCCGCGGCGAGTGACATTGACGCCATCTTGTCAAAGGTGAAGACAATCGGCGCCGCGAAATTCCTCGCGCACAAATTCGAGGGCCTTGGCATGAACGACCTGCGCAATACCGCCGACATTGTGCGCGCCAAACTGCCCGGCGCCGTCGCGGTCCTGGCCTCCGTCGAAGAAGAAGGCAAAGTCTCGCTCGTGTGCCTGGTGGACAAATCCCTGACCGCCAAGATCAAAGCCGGCGACATCATCAAGCAAGTGGCGGCCATCTGCGGCGGTTCCGGCGGCGGCAAACCCGACATGGCCCAGGCGGGAGGCAAAGACGCTTCGAAGTTGGATGAGGCGTTTGCAAAGGCTGAGCAGCTCGCCACTGCCGCGTTAGGATAATTGAGCCGAGAGGAAAACGTCTATGCCTACTGTTTTAATGATTATGGGATGGCGGTTTTACTTCTATGCAAATGAGCGAAATGAGCCTCCGCATATTCATTGTCAAAAAGGAGATGCAGAGGCAAAATTCTGGCTTGATGCAGAAACCTTTGAGCTGATCGAAGAGCATGCATACAATATGAGCCCAGCGGATAAACGAAATGTGAGGAGAATTATCTTTAATAATTTCGATTATCTTTTAGGTGAGTGGAATCGCTTCAAGGAGAAACAAAATGGCTAATAGAGCGCACGAAGTAGAGCAGATCAAATTTCATGGCACGACCATGCTGCTCCGCGTGGATGGCAAAGAGCATCGGATAGATATCGCTTCGCAATCCCAGCGCCTCGCAGCCGCCTCCCCGGAGCAACGCGATCATTTTGTCATTTCACCATCAGGCTATGGAATTCACTGGCCTGATTTGGATGAAGACCTTTCGATAGACGGTTTAATTGGAATCATGCACTGTCGCAATTCAGGTAATCAAGAATTTAGCGTGAGAAAAGCAGCATAGTTACTTGAGGCAGAGAGGCGAAGCGCCATGATTACACAAGTTGAAGCGCTCAATTACCGATGCCTGAAGCAAATTCGCCAGCCGTTAAGGCCTTTCCAAGTTTTAGTTGGGCCTAATGCGAGCGGGAAATCAACTTTTTTCGATGTGCTTGGCTTTCTCAAGGATTTGCTGAGCGAAGATCTCGAGTTTGCGATAGGATGCCGTTCGCGCAACTATTATGATTTGCTGTGGAAACGGCAGGAAGGCAAATTCCATCTTGCGGTTGAGGCGCAGATTCCTGATTCGCTAAGGATTCATGAAGGGAAGGAACTACCGTTTGATGTTGTTCGCTATGAGATCGGCATTGGAAACGGACATGGATTAGGGATTGCTTTTGAGGAAGTAAGCCTGGCACGAAGGCAACAGGAGAAAGGCGACGTCGCCCAATCGCCAGAAGATCGTTCTTCTCCCCCAATCAGAACTCCGGAATATCATTGGGCCATTCTTAATCGGGATATGTCAGGAAAAGTCGCTATTGTTCCAGAGCCGCAAAACGAAGGCATTCCTTTTTCTGTGCCGCTCAAGATTGACGGTAAAAAAACAGCTCTTCCCTATTTCCTCGCCGATGCTTCCTATGAGATAAACAATATCCCGATCTCGTTTCCCATTGCGACATACTTGGCTAATTTATTGAAGGAAGGCATCCAGACGCTTGCGTTAAGCCCTGATGCGCTTCGCGCTCCAAGTTCCCCCATTCGATCTTCCGCGTCCCAGTCAGATGGCGGCAATCTTCCTTGGATGGTTGAGGAACTAAAAAGCAATAGTCCGGAACGCTTCAGCCAATGGCTCGATCATCTAAGAACCGCGCTGCCGGATCTGGCGGATATTCGAACCGTTGAACGAGAGGAAGACCGTCATCGCTATCTAATGATTAAACATAAAGGCGGCTTGGAAACGCCTTCTTGGATCGTTTCGGAAGGAACCTTGCGTCTTCTGGCCTTGACGCTTCCGGCTTATCTTTCGGATTTCAAAGGCGTCCTTATGGTGGAAGAGCCGGAGAACGGAATTCATCCGCAAGCGCTCGAAACGATGTATGACTCCCTCTCCTCGGTATATGATGGCCAAGTGTTGCTGGCCACTCATTCACCGGTTATTCTGGGAATAGCAAAGCCTTCGGATATACTCTGCTTTTCAAAAGATGAAGAAGGCGCAACGGTGATCATTGCTGGGAACGAGCATCCCGCGCTGAGCGATTGGTATGGCGAAGTCAACTTGGGCGTGTTATTTGCTGGCGGAGTCCTGGGATGATTCCTGCGACGCAACAAAGAGACTTGGCCGTCCTTGTTCCGGACAAGCATTGGAAATTTGCCATGCAGGGATTGCTGGCTCTTCCGAAACGTTTGAAAATTAGACCCATCAGTTTCGAGATTGTCACTCATCCGGCCCAGGATTCAGGATGCAGGAGTGATGCGCACAGTTATTTGCGATCTTTCTCAAATCGCTTCCGACATGCTCTTGTCATCCTGGACATGGAGGGATGCGGCCGTGAACATCGGATGCGGCGCGAACAAATTGAAAATGAAATCAAGGGGCAACTATTTCGCAATGGATGGGATAATCGCGCCGAGGCCATTGTGGTGGAACCGGAATTGGAAATTTGGGTATGGAATGACGCGTCTGTTGTGGCTCAAACATTGGGATGGCCGAATAATATGCAACTGAGAAAGTTTATTCAAGCAGCAGGAATATGGGAACCTGACCGCGCCAAGCCAATCCGTCCCAAGGAAGCGATGGAACAAGCGCTTAAAGAAAAGCATATCAGCAAATCCGCCATTCTTTTCGAGAAAATTGCCCGCGAAGCTGATATTATGCAATGTGAGGATCTATCGTTTCGCAAATTGCTTTCCACGCTGCAAGCATGGTTTCCTACACAATAAAATCACCTATCGCCCATCCGGCGGCGTTAACGGCAGCGTGAGCCATGCAAGGCCAACATCGCGCTTTGTATGGCTCTTGCTGGTTCCCCCGGGAGCGTCGTATAGGACAGCGAGCCGGTCGCCCATTTTCACCACCGAAGGCAGGCCGATGCATTTCTGGCTCCACGCGCAATTCTTTCCATCCAGCACGACGGCTTTTTTGCCTACGTCCCACTTGTTCAAATCCTTCGTCCAATAAACCCAGACCGCGTCGGTGTATTCATGCCCTTCCAAACCAATGTGATTGGTGAAGAGGAACCAAGTCTGATTCGTCGGCTCGAAGTAAAGCGATGTGTTTTCGATCTGTTCCGCCAGCGGAACAATGGGCTGCGGATCAACGCTCCACGCGCCGTCGAGATTTTTCGTGCGCGCGATGCTCAGCGTGCGTTTGATGGGGCGGTCGGTCGAGGCGCTGAAGAACATCAGGTAATCATCGCCCTGCTTGATGATCTGCCCCGGGCTGGCGGTGGCGGAATAATACGTGCCCGGCTTCGTGCGAAACGGAATCACATCTCGCTGCTTGATCCACGGCCCTGCCGGAGAATCGCTCCGGGCCTTCATGGTCAGATATGGGAAACTGGGGATGAGGTCCGGCGCCTTCGTCGCGTGCGGCGTCCCGAGGTAAAACATGTGCCACATTTTCCCATCAAAGTAAGTCACGCCATAAGAGGCCGAGGCGGAATCATCTTCGCCCGCTTTTCCAAAATCCAGGACCGGTCCTTTTTTCGTCCAATGAACCAGATCGGGACTCGTGGCGAGGCACGCCAGCCAGCCCTTCGGTCCCGCGCCGTCATAATGCATATAATAGGTCCCACCTGCCTCATACACCCAGATATCGCGCGCGCCGAGGTAGTCGCATTTATCTGGGCCATCGCCGTGCTTCAGGACCACGCCCTGATCTTTGGCCTCCATTCGAAGCGAGGCTGCCGGGCGGCCATCTGGATAAGTGGCGGCGCCAGAGGTGAGAAGCGTCGAAGATTTGGCCTCGGGTGCCGCAATCGCAAAGCGCGCTTCCAAGCCGGCAAAGAGGAAAATCACCGCTAGCAAAGGGGATGCTTTTATAACTCTCATCTGATCGGGCTCCTTCGGCTTTGGAATTCGCTTCCCAAGATCATCCGTAAGGTTTCTTAGGAGGTTAGCTGGCCTCTCGTAGCCAGTCAAGCCGGCAATGTCACCGACGCGGAATTGCGGCAGTTGCTTTGAGCGGAAATTTCCAGTGACGCAGAAAGCGCCTCTGGGATAGATTCCAGCGGCTGGCAAGCTTGGCGCAAAGCCGCTGTCTAAAGCGGCAAGCATCTGCAGCGCAATTTCGAAAGCCGCATAAAAGGATTAAGACCATCAGGGTCACTCTCTGAGACTGGAGAAAGAGCATGAAAATCAAATCTCTTCGCATGATAGCTTTTCGCGGAATCAAGGATATGGCCTTGAATTTCGATGACAAATTGAATGTCCTGGTTGGTATTAATGGCTCAGGGAAATCGAGCGTCTTGGATAGCCTTGCAATACTGCTTTCTCGGCTTGTTGTAAGTATTTGCGGTACAAATTCAAAAAGCCTAACTATACGGGATTTGGATATTATGAACGGTGAGAATGAGTCAATGATCAGCCTTATAGCACAAAATCAGCGAGGAAAATTTACTTGGAGTTTGACTAATGCCCGAAAAGGCCGGACCAAAAAGCGCGGCGGCTACCTTGATGACATGCACTCATTGACGCGGCAATATCAAGCCGTCATAGAAGAGATGTACAGGAGGAGTGAGATAAGCGAAGTGCCTGATTCCTCAGAATCTGAAAAAATCCAAGAATATCCTTTATTGCCACTGCTTACATTGCCACTGCTTATGCACTATGGCGTTAATCGTGCTGTGACTGACATTCCATTAAAGGTTAGAAAACGCCACGGTTTTTTTGATCCAATATCCGCCTATGACAATGCCTTTCGCTCGAAAACTGATTTTCGATCATTCTTTGAATGGTTTCGAGAATTTGAAGACATTGAAAATGCTGCTTTACGCGAATATCAAGCAGCAAGTGATGAGGAAAAAAAGAAAATGGAAGCGCAAGGATTTGATCACAAAGATGAAGGACTTGCTGCTGCTCGAAAGGCAATTGAGGACTTTACGGGATTCACAAAATTGCGCATTAATCGCAAACCGCTCCAAATGGAACTGCTGAAGGGAGCAAAGAAGCTCATCGTTGACCAGCTATCCGATGGCGAAAAATGTCTCTTATCTTTGGTTGGTGATTTAGCTCGGCGGCTATCTATCGCCAATCCTACAAAGTCCAATCCTCTGAAGGGTGTTGGTATCGTATTAATTGATGAAATTGAGCTCCATCTGCATCCTAAATGGCAGCGGGAGGTGATTCCTAAAATGGTTGAGATATTTCCCAATTGCCAGTTTATCATCACCACTCATTCCCCTCAAGTCCTAAGCCATGTGAAAGAGGGCAGTGTTTTTCTGATGAAAAACAGTGAAAATGGAATCGAGATTAGCCAGCTTGATAATTGTTATGGTAAGAACACAGATTGGATTCTTGAAATAGTGCAAGAGTGCCCGGATCGTCCTCAAGAAATCAAAGACCGGATAGATGAAATCTATCGCTTATTGCATGATGGAACTGCTGACTCAGCTCGCGATGCGATCACAATTCTGCGGAATATGATTGGCGCTGATCCTGAAATCAGCAAGGTAGAAACACTCCTTCGCCGCAAGGAGATCATCGGACGATGAAACACATTCAAAAGGTGATAGACTCGAAAACGCTTTTGGAGTTCAAGGCAAAATGGAAAGACGCTGAATGCGGGCCAGTATGGAGCAATCTGGACAAAGAAGAGAAGCATCAGCTTAAGCAAGAGCTTATGATAGAGCAGGGAAAGATATGCTGCTATTGTGAGCGTCGTTTGATTGAAGCTGAGAGCGACATCGAGCATTTTCACCCTCGGCATGGAGTGCATGGCGATCTTAACCTGGCTTTACAGTATTCGAATCTATTTTGCTCATGCAGAAGATCGAAACCTGATGATGAAAGCCCGAATACTTTGGCTAAGCGCGACTGGATTCACTGCAATCAAAGAAAAGACAAGCGCTTCGATTCGTTGCTATTAATATCTCCTTTAGATGATGATTGCGAACAATACTTTACCTATACGGATAAGGGAAAGATAGAATTCGCAAGACACTTGTCACCATCAAATAAGGAGAAGGCGGCTTACACGCTTGAAGTATTAGGTCTCGATGCCCGAATACTGGATCTGGAACGAGAAATGGTTTTGGACCCTTTTATTAATAGTATGGGCTCTCTTGATGAAATCCAAATGCGTAGATGGATGCAGGGAATAGCGGAGAGAAATTCTCAGGAGGAGTTTCAGGAATTCTTCACTTTAGTTATGGACTATTTTAGGCGATACTACCCTGCCTTTTTTGAAAAATGAGTTACATCACAGAAAAAGGCTATGCAGTAGATATGAACCCAAATCCCTTCGTAGATCGGGTCGAATCATTCCTTCATACCCGCTGGGGATGGCGCCTGGCCGTGCTGACTGTGCTTGCGCTGGCGCTGTTCGCGCGCACGCGCAATCTGGAGCGGCCGTTTTGGATTGACGAACTCATCACGTGGGACGTGATCAAGATGCCGTTCGATCAGATGATCCAAAATCGTCTTGAAGAAGGGCATCTGCCGCTGTTCTTCATGATCGAACGCTATTGGACGCAGGCCACCGGCGACGCTCTCTGGAGCATGAGGATTCCCTCCATCGCCTTCGATATGATCGGAGTCTTTCTCCTCATCCTGCTGGGGCTGGAGGGATATTCGCGCTCGATGACGATCGGCGCCGCCGCGCTGATGGCGATCCACTTCCAGGCGGTCTGGGCCGCTCAAATCATGCGGCCCTACGCGCTCATCTCGACGTTGGCGATCGGCTCTTCAATCCTTCTCCTGCGCCTGGAGCGTGAAGGCAAGTGGCGGCATGTGATCGCGCTCGCTGTTCTGACTGCCATCGGCGTAATCACGCATGCCACCTATCTGTTCTTCGTCTGCTGCCAGGTGATGTACCTGGTCTGGAATAACTGGCCCCTTCAGCCGCTTCGATGGAAAAGGCCGGCCGCCTTGGCGCGGGACGTCTGGATTGCCGTGACGCGAAGCGTTTGGCTGGCCTTGGGGTGGATGCTCTGGCGCCAGTGGAAGCCATTCGCCGCCTATGCGTTGGCGGGGCTGGCGGTGTCATATATCTGGCTAAGCTGGAACCAGCAACAACATCAGATCGAGCCGGAATCCGGACGCAAAGGCATTAACGTTGACCGCATGTATCGTTGCATGATGGACGTGGTCCTGGGCCACTTCAGCAAATCGGACCTTGTCAATGGCATCGGGCGCACCATGCGCGAAGCAGTTCCATGGAAACAGATGGGATGGGCCGGAAAATTTTTCGGCAGAAGGTTCATCACTGGCAATACTCAAGATTGGTTTTGTCCCTGGGTCAAAGTCACCACATGGATAGCCTTGATCGTGTTCGCATGGGCGCTCTTTATCAAGCGTGGCAATCTTGCGCGTCTGGCGGAAAAGCGATCAGGCAATGCGCCGGAGGAACCCTCAGACAAATCGGCGGATAGCTCGGCGAACAAATTGGCGAATGATGCGGCAGGCGCCGCCGGCCCGATTGCCGGCGCTGCAGGTCCTCCGCCTTCTCCCTTCGCGCTCTGGGGCTCTCCCGGCAATGACGCCAATGGCCGCGCCGTCGCCCTGACGCGATATGCAGTCTGCTGGACCCTGGGCTTCACGCTTACCATGTTCGTCTTCTCCAATGTGATTCATAACAAGGCGGGACATCCGCGCTATTATTCGGCGATGACGGGCGGGCTTTGCTTTTGTTTTGTCGCCGTGGCGTTTCTGATACGTAAACGGTGGTTCCGCAGCGCCTATCTGACGCTGCTTCTTGCTTGCGTCCTGCTCGTGACCAGCGGCTGGCTGATCACCAAAGGCGACGGATTGAGCGATACGCTTAAATACATCGAAGCGAATCGCAAGCCGGGCGAGCCGGTCCTGGGTTCCTACGAGATTTCCACCCAAGCGGCCTATCATTATTATGCGCCGGAGGCATGGCGAACGATTTTCACGGCGTTCGACCGCGAAAACACCGACACAGCCCAGCTCAAAAACCTGGTTCTTGAAAAAGCGCAGACAACCCCGGCCGGAACATTCTGGCTCTTCCTGCACCATCATAAATATTCCCCGATTCTCGACGTGATCCGGGCGCCTTATTTCAAAGTGCTGGGCAACAAGGAAGTCCGGGCGGCGGTCGCTTATCATGTCCAGTTGACTGACATCGCCGCCGCCAAAGCGTCCACCGGTGAAACCCGCGGCGCCGGCGCGTCCGGCAAAGGCAAATCAAACTCGAATGCGCGCGATGACGACGACAGATAATTCAATGTCATAATGTAAAATAAAAAATGAGAAATGAGAAATGTAAAATGACAACCCATCTCAGCGCCAGCATTACGCAGCCCTGCATCATTTGCCTGCCGCGCGCGGTCTCATTTTCAATTTCTCATTTCTCATTTTACATTGATAGCAATGCCATAAGGTGGCCGAGGCTGTCTCCGCAAAGATCTATCTCTAAAAAACCTCGATAGGATGATGATATGAGCGCGGCTGATTCCAATGACAACAATCCTGCGATCTCAGGAATAAATCGTTTCGAGTCTTTCCTGCAAACCCGCTGGGGATGGCGCCTGGCGATTCTCCTCGTGCTGGGGCTGGCGTTGTTCGCGCGGACGCAAAACCTTCACCGCCAACTCTGGATTGACGAACTCATCACATGGGACGTGATCAAGCTGCCTTTCGATCAGATGATCCAGAACCGCCTCGAAGAAGGCCATTTGCCGCTCTTCTTCATCCTCGAACGCTATTGGACGCAAGCCACCGGTGACGCGCTCTGGAGCATGCGCCTCCCTTCGATCACCGCGGACATGATCGGCGTCTTCCTTCTCATTCTGCTGGGATTGGAGGGCTATTCACGCTCCGTGACGTTATTGGGGGCGGCGCTGATGGCGGTTCATTTCCAGGCGGTCTGGGCCGCGCAGATCATGCGGCCGTATGCGATCGTTTCGGCGCTCGCTATCGGCTCTTCGATTGTCTTCTTGCGGCTCGAACGCGAAGGCAAATGGCGGTACGTAATCGCACTGGCCGCGCTGACCGCGATCGGGATCATCACCCACGCCACGTTCCTCTTCTTTGTCTGCTGCCAGGTGATGTATCTGGTCTGGAACAACTGGCCGATACCGCGGCATTCATGGCGGCGGCCATCCGCTTTAGCGCGCGAGGTCAAGTCCGCTTTGGCGCAACTGCTGCGGCGCCAGTGGAAACCGTTCGCCGCGTATGCGCTGGCCGGCTTAATGATGTCTTATGTCTGGCTGGGCTGGAATCAGAAACAGCATCAGGTCAATCCCGAATCCGACAAAGGCGCCGTCAGCGTCGAACGCATGTATCGCTACTTGATGGATATGGCCTTCGGGCAATATGGCAAGTCGGACGTTGTCGAAGACATTGGCCTCAAGACGCGTCAGTTCATCTCGTGGAAGAAACTTGGCAAACTTGGGCAGAACATAGACAAGAAGCTTGAGAAGCAGCCGGACGATTGGTTTCGCATTCTCGCAGCGCCGGCTCTTTTGATTGCGCTGGGCGTGACCGCATG
>JAPLSP010000764.1 GCA_026398575.1 Candidatus Sumerlaeota bacterium
GCAATTGAGCGAGCTTTGCCAATTGAAAGAAGCGCCGGAGCTCGTGGCGCAATTATTGAAGTTGAAAACCAGTTTGGACGAGGGCAACGCATCAGAGCGAAATATAGCAAAAGGTCGGATTGCAGAAGCGCCGCGCCAGTCTGCTCAGCCCAAGAGCAAGATAAAACCGCTCAAGCCTCGCTCAAGGAATAAAACCTGAAGTAATATGCGCTCGCTTCAGGCGCTAAAAATGCCCGAAGATTATCTCATAAAATAGTAAAATCATCACACAGGCGCATCCCGCTTAGCTCCCACTTAATTTCTCATTTTACATTGATTTTTCATTCATTCCTTTCCTCGCCATGCGCCTGACTGATCTGGAAGTTCGCCATTTCCGCAATATCCGCCACGCCCGGATCGAGCCGGCTGAGGGCGTGAATGTTTTCTGGGGCGCCAATGCCCAGGGCAAAACCAACATGCTCGAAGCGGCGTATTATCTGGTCACGGGGCGCTCGTTTCGCACTCGCTTCGACAAGGAATGCATCTGCTGGCGCGAAGCGCTGGACCGCTGGGCTCGCGATGAGGCCGCGCGCGATGACGCCCTTCCGCCGCCGCCCGAAGACGAGGAGGCCGGTCCCGCTGCTGTCATCCGCGGTCGCCTGCGGCGCGAATCCGGCGCGCAGGAACTCCTCGTGACGATCAATGCTCAATTCAAGCGCATCAGCGGCGACGGCAAACCCATCGAGCGGCTGGGGCTGCTTTGGGGCAGGCTCAACGCGGTCCTGTTTACGCCCTCGGACCTGGGCATCGTTCAGGGCGGTCCGGGGCAGCGCCGCCAGTTTCTCGATACCACGCTCAGCCAGCTCAGCGGCGTCTATCTGCGCCATCTCCAGCGCTACTCTTATGCCCTGAAACAGCGCAATGCCTTGCTCCGTTCGCACCGGATGCTCGATCAGATGGCCAGGCACTTCGATGTCTGGGAAGAACAAATGGCGGAATCGGGGATGGAGTTGTTTCGGGAGCGTCTGTCTTACATCGAGCGCTTGAGCCAGGCGGTGGAGAAATATTATGACGCCATCGCGCGAAAGGCGCAGGGGTCAGGGATCGGGGGTCAGGGGTCAGAAAGCGGTGGGCAGGAGACGGAGATCAGAGGGCTGGGGTCAGGGGTCAGGGGCCAAGCGCCGCGGATCGAAGAGGAGCAAGCGTGTAGCGAGGAACAAGGGAATGCTGAAAGCCGCGAGAGCCCTGCAGAAGCAACCTTGGCTGAGACAGAATCTGCGGAAGATGGTGACATAGCGAGTACAGACAAACCAGGAGGGGACGTCGAAGCCGCAAGTGAAGGCGAAGCTGCGAGTGAGGGCGAAGCTGCGAGTGAGGGGGAGGAGGCAAAGCGCAATGGCGCTATGGAATCTATGGCGCCATCGGCGGAGCGGCTTTCGATCCAATATCATTTCTTTTTCAAGACGCGCGAAGCCTTGGAATCCAGCGGCGCCCGAAGTCATTATTCCGAGCGACTGCGCGCAGCGCGAGAAGATGACAAGGCGCGCGGCGTCACTTCGTCCGGGCCGCATCGCGACGATTTTGTCTTCCGCATTCAGGGACGTGAATTGCGTGATTATGGCTCGCAGGGGCAGCAGCGTTCGGCGGTCCTGGCGCTACGGCTGGCGGAAGTCGAAATCATGACCGAACGCGCGGGAGAACCGCCGGTTCTCTTATTGGATGATATCATCGGCGAGCTGGACCCGGCGCGCACGCGCGCGTTTCTGGACGGTCTTTCGGCGATGCCGGTCCAGACGTTCATCACGGCGACCCAATTGGATGACATCGCGCGGCGAGTCGCAATCGCACGAGCTTGGAAAGTGCGCGATGGGCAGTTTGAGCTGGAGGCCGGGGGATAAGGGAAGGATGGGAATTATGGGAATTATGGAAGCTATGGGGATTATGGGATTGCAGATATTTTAGGGACTGCCATATCGCCGAAGCTTTAGTCCTTGCGGTCTTTGTTGTCCTTGATGTCCTTGCGGTCCTTTGTCCGCCTCGCTTCAGCTATCGGCCGGCTGCGCCTCGGTTGCTTCCTCGGCAGTTTCAGTATCTTCAGGCGGCGGCAAGAGCGCGGCGGCTTCTTCCGCGGGCAGCTCCTGCACCTTCTTGAGTTTTTTTTCGATTTGCCGCGAGCGGTTGGAGGCTTCGTCAATCGTGTTGGAAGCTTGATCAAGATTCTTTTTCACTTTATCCAGCGTGGCGCCAAACTTGGCGAATTCCGTCTTGATGGCGCTGAGCAACTTCCAGACTTCGAACGAACGCTTTTGTATGGCTTGCGTCTGGAAGCCCATTTGCAGGCTGCTAAGGAGCGCCGCCAGCGTCGTTGGCCCGGCGACGCTCACCCGGAACTCGCGCAGCAGCCGCTCGAACAAACCGGGCCGGCGCAGGATTTCGGCGTAAAGGCCTTCCGTCGGAACGAAGAGGACTGCATATTCAGTCGTATAGGGCGGCGCAATGTACTTGTCGCGGATATCGCGCGCCATGCTGAGAACGGTCTTTTCCAAATCCTTTGCGGACGCCTCCATCAGCGCCGGATCGGCGGCATCCTGGGCCGCGAGAATTTTCTGGTAGTCTTCCTGCGGAAACTTGGCGTCAATCGGCAGCCAGAGGGGCTGTCCATCCCTCTCGCCGTGCCCAGGCATTTTGATGGCGAACTCCACGCGCTCGGCGGAGCGCGGGCGCACGGCGACGTTGGTTTCGTATTGCTCCGGCGTCAGAATTTGTTCGAGCAGCGCGGCCAGCTGGATTTCTCCCATGATGCCGCGGTTCTTGACGCTGCTCAAGACGCGCTTCAGATCGCCCACGCCCGTCGCCAGGCTTTGCATCTCGCCCAAGCCTTTGTGAACCGCTTCGAGCTGTGAACTGACCAGGCGGAAGGATTCGCCCAATCGTTTTTCGAGCGCGCCCTGCAGCTTTTGGTCCACCGTCTCGCGCATCTGGTCCAGCTTCTTCGAGTTGTCGTCCTGAATATGCTGCAAGCGCTGGTCCACGGCCTGCCGGAGCGCCTCAACCCGCTGCTCCAGGGATTGCGAGAGAGACGCAATCTGCTTGGCAAAGGAATCCAGTTGATTTTTTTGCAGCGTCGAGACGTCGGTCACGCCGCGCATCAACGATTCGCTGAACGCGCGCAACGCCGCCGCCATCTCTTCCCGCGATCGCGCGTTTTGCGCCGTCTGCTCTTCGCGCGCCTGCTTGCTCTGCGCGGCCATCTCTTCGCGCGTCCGTTTGGTTTCGGCGGTTTGCTCTTCGCGCGATTGGCGCACCTGCGCTTCCGTCGTCGTGCGCATCTGTTCGAGTTTGGTTGCGTTTTCTTCCTGAATCAGCCGCAGCGTCGCGGTCATTTCTTCGCGCGTCCGCTGAGTGTCGGCGGCCTGCTCTTCGCGTCCCTGCTTGATCTGAGCGGCGGTCTCCTCGCGCGATTGTCGCGCCTGCCCCGCCATTTCTTCGCGTCCGCGGGCGGTTTCGTCGCGAACGGATTTTTCGATCCGGACGATTTCCGTCTGCAACGCGTCCACGCGCCGCGCAAACTCCAACGGATCGCCGCTGCGCGCGCGCAGGATCGCAACCGCCTGCAATGCGATGACGATGACAAGCAAAGCAGCGAGTACAATGAAATAAACGACGCTCATTAATGCCTGCGATCTCCGCTCATCTCAATACCGCATCCACTCGCGCACGGCCGAAGAGCCGACGTCTATGATATACGACCAACTGTCACCTTCAAAGGCATTGCCCACCTGATCGAGCGTCGTCCCGCCCAATGCCTGCACCGTCACATCAACAGTGGCCGGCGCTGCAAATCCCGAAAAGAGGTATGGCCCTGGCCCGCTGCCGAAGACGGCGGTCGCCGCCGAGCCGTTGACAATCAAATCTTCGGGCGCCACACCCGAGACCGATTCGCTGAATGTGACCGCGATGACGGCGAGATCAGTGGTTGTGACGATGCTGTTGCGCGGGGGCGACAAGATGACGATAAAAGGCGCCCGGCCATCAAAAATCCGGTCCAGCACGTTGGAAGAACGGTTTGGCTGACCCAGCGCGCTATGCGCCACGCCCGTGGTGATCTGCATCTGCACAAGTCTGGAAAGGTTTGGAGTCGCCAGCCATTGATAGACCTGGGCCGAAGAGCTGGTAAAAGCGCTGATGGACGCATTCGTCGTGAGGATATCCGTGGCGTCGAAATCGGCGACATCATGGCTGAATGTGGCAATCACCAGGAATGGGCCGCTCGTGAAAACATCCGACGGAGAGGACAGCGTGACGAAAAGCGCGTTTGAGTTCATGGTATAGGTCCAGACATAGCTGTCAAACGGCATTCCTGCCTGATCGCGAATAGCCCCGGCGCCGGTCAGCGTCAGCGTCACTGGGCCGTCGGCGGGCTGCGGAACGATGAATTGATATGCAATGCCGTCGGCCGTTGAAACGCTGAGCGATGGAGTTGTGAGCGCTGTTGATACGTCCTGAATCGTAAGATTCGCCGCCGTAACGCCCGTGACCGGTTCGCTGAAGACGACGGTGATGGTCGTCAATACAGTCAACTCGACGCCGGCTGGCGGCGCAACGGAGATCACCACCGGACTGGTAAGGTCCACCCGCAGTTCGTTCGTGGTCAGATCGTGGCCGACATTGCCGACGAGGTCGGTCGCCGCCACTTGCACGTCATAAACGCCATCGCTCAAAGCATGCGGAACAACGACGGACCACGTGCTTGCGCCAAGAACCGCCGGCGCCGTCTCGCCGCCCACGGTCACATTGATGGCGCCGATGCCCGTTCCGCCCGTGTCATTGAAGGTTCCCGTCAGTGTGGGTTGCGGCTGGCTGGTCAGGAGCGCATCCACGGTGACCGTCGGCGGCGTCTGATCCACAAGCAGAAGCCCACTGTAATCATAGCCGACGTTGCCCGCCGCATCGTATGCGAATGAAGTGATGTCGTAGATTCCTTGGCCCAGCGGTCCAACGATCAGCGCGCTCCAAACGCCGCCCGCAAACGTCGCGGAATAAACCACCCCATTTAACTCGACCTCCACGGCGACGATGGAACTGCTCGTGTCGCTGACGGCGCCCGTTATGACCGGCGAAGGCTCGCTCGTGATAAGCGAATCGGTCATCAGAACCGGTGGAGTCCGGTCAATCAGATAGGCCTCACCCAGAAGGAACGGGGTATTGGCGATCGCCTGCCCGGAAGCGGTCCGGATATCCGTTCCCGCATTAAGGTCCAGGCGAATCGTTCCCTCTCCGGCGCCGGTGTCTGCCGTCACGGTATAGACGTCGGTCGTCGCTCCTGCCAC
>JAPLSP010000611.1 GCA_026398575.1 Candidatus Sumerlaeota bacterium
GTCTGATGCGAACGCTTGACGAACTCAAACTCAGCGACAACACCATCGTCGTTTTCTTCTCCGACAATGGCGGCGTGCATTGGGCGCCGGAAAGAGGCCAGGCCAAAGAGGATTTCGGCGATACGCCGATCACGAGCAACGCCCCCTTGCGCGGCGGCAAGGCGATGATCTACGAAGGCGGCACGCGCGAGCCGTGCGTGGTGGTGTGGCCCGGCGTCGTCAAGCCCGGATCAAAGAGCGACGCCCTCATCCAAAGCATTGATTTCCATCCGACGATCCTGGCGATGCTCGGCCTCAAACCGAAGGAGAACCTGAAATTCGACGGGATGAGCATTGTCCCGGCGCTGCGCGGCGAGCCGCTCGGACGCGACACGATCTTTTGCCATTTCCCGCATAACGTCAAAGTCAACGGCAACCTTCCCGCCACCTACGTGCGCAAGGGCGACTGGAAATTGATCCGGATCTATTGCGACAACGACGATCAGACGAACCGCTTCGAGCTCTATAATCTCAAGGACGACGAAAGCGAAACGAAAAATCTTGCCGATCGGATGCCGGAGAAGGTGAAGGAACTGGACGCGCTCATCGAGCGGCACGTCAAAGAAATCGGCGCCGTCGTGCCCAAGCCGAATCCCGCCTATAGGCGCGGCGCGCAGGATGAAGCGGCGGGATGGAAGGCAGGCGGGACCTGCTCGCTGGCCGCCAAAGACGGCGTTCTGCGCGTGACGAGCACAGGCGGCGATCCTAACATCGTTACAAACCAGACGCCCGATTGTTCCGGTCCGCTCCTCTTCAAAGTCCGGATGAAGTGCGCGACCAAGGGCGCGGGCGAAGTGCGCTGGACCGACGCCGAAGTGAAAACCTTCGGACGCATTGCTTATGTCAGCTTTCCGATCCAGCACGACGGCCAATGGCACGAATATGAAGCGCAGATGACGGTGAAAGGCAAACTGGCTTCATTGCGCCTCGATCCCGGCGCCGCCGAAGGCGAAATCGAAATCGCCTGGATTCGCCTCGTCAAGCCGGATGGAACCGCGCTAAAAGAGTGGAAGTTCTAACATCATGAGCTTTAGTCCGTGTCAGTGCATGTCAGTCCGTGCCCGTCCGTGCCCGTCCGTGTCAGCCTGCAGCCCACAAGGATTAAAAACGAATTTGCCAGAATACTTTATGCCATTGAAAGGAACGAACATGTTATATCGTTTGACTTGCATTTTGGCGCTAGCCGTATCGCTGGCGCAGACCGCAAAAGCCGCCGAGCCTGTGGACATGAACAAGCGCGCCGAGGAACTGAAGAATCTCAAATGGGGGATGTTCATCTGTTGGTCATTCAGCACCTTCTCCGGCAAGGAATGGACGCCGGGGATCAAGGACGCCTCGTTCTTCAAGGCGACGGGCTGCGATACCGACCAGTGGGCGCAGACGGCGAAAGAGGCTGGAATGGGATACATCCTCTTCCTGACAAAACATCATGACGGCTTTTGCCTTTGGGACACGAAGACCACGGATCGCAAGGTTACGAAAAGCCCTCTGGGCAGGGACGTCCTGGCGGAGCTGCGCAAGTCCTGCGAGAAGCATGGAATCAAACTGGCGCTCTATTTCTCGGAAGGCGACTGGAATTGGCCGGGCGCCGTTGACGGCCAGGGCGGCAAGGGCGGATCGAATCCGGAAATGAAGAAAGCGCAACTGAAGGAGCTGCTCACGCAATACGGCCCCGTCGAATACATCTGGTTCGACCACGCCGTCGGCGATGGCGGCCTGAGCCACAAAGAGACTGTCGCTTTCTGCAAGTCGCTTCAGCCCGGATGCTTCATCGGATTCAATCATGGCGACCAGGAAGGCGCCGACATTCGCCTCGGCGAGATGGGCCGTCCCGGTCCGCTCGACGACCACAAAGCCGCCGGCCCGCACATGCGCGATCAGCCAAGCAAAAGCTACCTCCTGGCCGAGTTCACCTATCCGATCCTGCCAGACCACAAAGGCGGCGCGAAGTGGTTCTATTCGCTTCCCATACACGACAACTTGTGCTATCCGGCGGAAAAACTTTATGCGGACTATCTCGGCGCGGTGAAATATGGAAACGTCTTCGCGCTCGACGCCGGCCCGGACTACGAAGGCAAGCTGCGCAAGATTGACGTCGAAACGCTGCGCAAGGTCGGCCAGATGATCCGCGACAAGGCGCCCGAGCCGGATCCTGCAGCGGTCGCCGCAGCGGTTGCAGCGATCTCCCCCGCGGCATCGCCGAAAACCAGTGTGTCTCTTACCGCGCCCAAGTCGCTCAGCTCGGGCAAAAAAGCCAAAGCCTCGAGCGTCTGGAGCGCAGATTATGCCGCGGATAAATCCTTCGACGATGATGACACTTCACGCTGGGGCGCCGCGCCCGAATCGCGCAGCGGATGGATCGAAGTGGATTTGGAAAAAGAAACCGAAATCGGACAGGCGATCATCAAAGAGATCGGCTATCCCCGCACCGAGCAATTCGTCATCGAATACAAGGACGGCGACGCCTGGAAGGAACTGGTCAAAGGCACGGCCATCGCCGGCGAACGCCTCTACGAATTCAAACCCGTCAAGGCGCGCTACGTCCGGCTGAATATCCTCAAGGCTAACGAAGTGCCGACGATTGAGGAATTCCAACTCTACGCTCCGGGCACGGCCAAACCCACCGTCAGCATGGAAGACCAGCAAAAACGCGACGCGCGGCTGAAGTGGTTCCATGAGGCCAAGTACGGCTTCTTTATCAACTGGGGCCTCTACTCGATTCCCGCAGGCGAATGGAAAGGCAAGCCCATCGGCGGCATCGGCGAGTGGATCATGCACAACGCGAAAATCCCCGTGAAGGAATATGAACAGCTCGCCGCTCAATTCAATCCCGTCCGCTTCAACGCCGAGGAATGGATTCAACTGGCTGACGACGCCGGAATGAAGTACGTCGTTTTCGACTGCAAACATCACGACGGCTTCGCGCTCTTTCATTCGGAGATCAGCAAATACAACTGCTTCGACGCCACGCCCTGGAAACGCGACCCGATGAAAGAATTGCGTGAGGCATGCGACCGCCACAAGATCAAACTCTGCTTCTACTACTCGCAGGCGACCGACTGGCATGAGCCCAACGGCGCGAACAATACGTGGGATTTCGCGCCAAACGCGCAGAAGGATTTCGATCAATACCTGCGCGACAAGTCCCTGCCGCAGGTCAAGGAACTGTTGACCAACTACGGCCCGATTGGCCTGATCTGGTTCGACTTGCCGACGCTGATGACGCCGGAACGCGGCAAGCGGTTTGTTGATCTCGTCCGCTCGACCCAGCCCGATACGCTCATCAACAGCCGCCTTGGTCCGGGCAATCTGCACGACTACCGCTCGATGGGCGATAATCAGATTCCCAATGCGGTCACTCCGGGCGCGTGGGAAACCGCTGCCACAATCAACGACACCTGGGGCTACAAGAAAGACGACCACAAGTGGAAATCGCCGGAGAATATCACCTTCAAGCTCGTTGACATCGTGAGCAAGGGCGGCAACTACCTGCTGAATGTCGGCCCGATGGGCGACGGCTTCATTCCGCAGGAAAGCCAGGATATTCTCCGCGCGGTCGGCAAATGGCTGAAGGTCAACGGCGAGGCGATCTACGGCGCCGGCCCCACGCCATTCGGAGAAGAATTGAGCGCCGTCAGCGACGTGAAGAAAGACAAGAAGGGCGCGGTCGAGATCAAATCCGATTGGCGCTGCACGACGAAGCCGGGCAAACTATATATTCATCTTTTTAGATGGCCGCAGGGAAAGCTCGATCTTGCGGGAGTGAAGGGGAAGGTGGGCAAAGCGTATCTCCTCGCCGATCCGGAGCGTAAATCGTTGAACGTATCGCAGAGCGAAGGGAAGGTCTCGGTGTCATTGCCTGAGAAGGCGGGTGGAGGGATTGCGACGGTTGTGTGTGTGGAGGTGGAAGGGTAAGAGGCCATTATCATGCGCTGAATGACAATGTGTTGTCGTTCTTTGCCATCCGTGTTATCAGCGAAATCCGTGGTTAAAAACTGACCACGGATTATGTGAGTGGCATGCATGGCGTGCCGAGACGCGGTATATTTTTGCAGACGGTGTTTGTGAAAATTTTTGGATCTTTATTGTTTTGTCAGACATTATTTTGTCGTTACGCGCCGGCAGAGATGCCGGCGCTCCCAGTGGCGCTCCCAGTTCAGTGAGTTCCTGCTGGCGTCACGGCCTGCTGATTCGGCATACTCGGGGCGCATAGAACTTATCGCATGCATCCCGGCCATTCGCAAACAGGTCTGAGTATGAGTATTCTATCTGCAATCGGCAATACGGCTCTTGTGGAACTGACGCGACTGCACCAGAACTCGAAAACGCGCATCTTTGCCAAGCTCGAAGGCGACAATCCCGGCGGGTCGGTCAAAGACCGCGCCGCGCTGTATCTGATCCAAAAAGCCGAGGAATCCGGCGATCTGACGCGCGACAAAATCATCCTCGAACCGACCTCGGGCAACACCGGCATTGCCATCGCGATGATCGGCGCGGCCAAAGGGTACCGCGTCAAACTCGTTCTCCCGGCGTGCGTCAGCATCGAGCGGCGGCGCGTCCTCGAAGCCTTTGGCGCCGATGTTGTGCTGACGCCCGGATGCGAACGCACTGACGGCGCCATCCGCGAAGCGCACCGGCTGCTCGCGGAGAATCCCGGACTCTACTATATGCCCAACCAGTTCGCCAATCCCGCCAATCCGCTGGCGCATTACGAAACCACCGGACCGGAAATCTACCGCCAGACGGATGGCCGCGTGGACGCATTCGTCGCGGGGATGGGGACGACGGGAACGCTGATGGGCGTGTCGCGCTATCTGAAAGAGCGCAATCCGCGCATTCGCATCATTGGCGTCGAGCCCCATAAGGGACACGCCATCCAAGGCCTGAAGAACATGCAGGAAGCCATCGTGCCGGATATCTATGATCCCACGCGCCTGGATTCGATCATTCCGATGGACGATGAGACGGCATTCGAGACGGCGCGCCGCCTGGCGGTGGAAGAGGGAATCTTTGTCGGGATGTCCAGCGGCGCAGCGGTGGCGAGCGCGCTGCGCGTGGCGCAGGATATGAGCGAAGGCATTATCGTCACGCTGTTGCCCGACCGCGGCGACCGCTACCTGAGCACAACGCTGTTCCGTTCCGTCTGTGCCGAATGCCCGCCATGACAGTGGCGCCACAGAGACACAGAGACACCGAGAAATGCGGCCATCTATAAATAAGGAGATACGCCATGACACGGAAAGCAATGACATCTTGGTGCTTGGTTGCCTGTCTGTTGATCTTGTCGCCTGCAGCGAGTCTGCGCGCCGCCGAGGCCAATCTTGACGACATCATCCAGGAACTAAAAGGCGAGGCGCCGGCCAAACCGCATTCGCCGGAGGAGCTGCAGGCGGCCTACGCGAAAATCATTGACGGCCTCATGCCCGGCCTGAGCGCAGAGGATATGAAAACGCAAGGCGAGGCGCAGCAGACGCTACAGAAATTATCTTTCCGCGCCGGGCGCCCCGACGCCGAGAATGAGCGCGCCGCCATCTCGAAGGCGATGGGCGCAAAACTCAAATCCGATATTCCAGCCGCTGCGCGCGTGTGGATCATCCGCGAAATGGAACGCTGTGGCCGCGTTGAAGCCGTTGAAGCGCTGGCCACGGCGATGAACGACAAAGACCCGCTTGTGCGCGAAACCGCCCGGCGTGCACTGCAGAAAAATCCTTCGCCCGAAGCGGCGCAGGCCTTGCGCAAAGCATTGAACGAAGCCGGCGATGCGCCGTGGCGCGCGTCGTTGATAGATGCGCTGGGCTTTCGGCGCGAGGCGCAGGACGCCGCGCTGTTTCAGAAAGAGGCGTCGAGCGCGGACGAAGCGGTTCGCATGGCGGCAGTCCGGGCGCTCGGACGCACAGGCGACAAATCCGCCGCCGACGTGATCGCCGCCGCCGCAACCAAAGGTTCCGACCTGTCCAAGAAGATCGCAACAGACGCCCTGGTATCGCTCGCCGACCACGTCGCGCAAAGTGACAAACCCGCTGCGATTGATATCTATCGCAAGATGATTGCCGGTGGTCCGGCGCATCTCAAGTGCGCGGGATTGCTGGGATTGGGACGCACAGCGGGTGAAGCCGAAATGAAAACGCTGCTGGAGGCCATGTCCGATCCTGAACGCGAAGTCTGCGGCGCCGCCGTCGAGGCGCTGACGCCGCTTGGGTCCCCGCAGATAACTCAGGCAATGATCGAACGCAGCAAAACACTCTCGCCCGACGCCCGCGGGATTGTCATCGCCGGTCTCGGGCGGCGCGGCGACAAAGCCGCCTTGCCGGCGTGTCTGGAGGCGGCCGCGCTTCAGGCGCCGTCGCCCGAAGCCGCGGCGCTGGTTCGCATCGCGGCTTACCGCGCTCTCGGCGCGCTGGGGGACGCCTCCGTCGCAGTGACGCTTCTCAAAGCCGCCGCCGCGTCCAAAGGCGAAGAGCAGACGGTCGCGCGCGAAGTCTTGGGCAATATGCGCGCCGCCGTGGCCGCCGTCCCCGATATTCTGAAATTGGCGGAAGGCCCGGATGCCGCCACGCGCTCCGAAGCCTATCTCGCGCTGGGCGTCTTGTGCGGCGGCGACAGGCTTGGCGCGGTTATTGCCTTACTGATGAAGACAGACAAAGACAGCGACCGCGACCAGCTTTCCAAGGCCATCGGCGCAGTTGCCGCGCGCGTGAGCGATTCCGAGCGCCGCGCCGCGCCGGTGTTGGAGGCCCTTAAAAGCGCCACGGGTCCCGCGCAGATTGCCCTGATCGCCTCGCTGGCGCGCATCGGTGGAGAAAAATCCTTGGCGGCGGCGCGCAGCTATCTGGCGAACTCCGATTCAAAAATTCGCGAGGCCGCCGTGCGCGCCCTCTCTGATTGGATTGATCCCGAAGCGATGCCGGACTTGCTTTCTATGGCCAAAGGCGGCGTGGCAGGCCTCGAAGAAAAACATCAAATACTCGCTCTTCGCGGCTATATCCGGCTGATTGGAGTCTCAACGACGAAAAAAGAAAAAAGGAGCGCGCTGGAGCTCTATGCCGAGGCCTTGACTTTGGCCAAGCGCCCTGAAGAAATTCGAATGGCGCTGGGTCCGCTTGGCGACATCAAGGATGCGAAAGTTTTCGATCTGCTCTTGCCCGCTCTGTCGAATCCCGCCGTCGCCGAAGAGGCTTCGGCCGCCGCGGTGAAGGTGGCCAAAACCACAAATGAAAAGAAGGCGCCCGAATCCTTCGAACAGGCGATGATCAAAGTTTTGGAGGTCGCGAAAAAAGCGGACACGCGCAAGCAGGCCGAAGAAGCGCTGGCCAAAATCCAGAACGCCAAACCCAAATCGCCCGCGCCGAAGAAGTAAAAGACATCAGGCTGTGGTTTCCCTTGTGCGCCATAGTCATATTCGCTAATACCATAACATGAAATCATTGCGATTATTCATGCCAAAGAAAAAGACTCATGCGGATAAGAGCGGCGCCAGCTTTTGGAGTAAGGTGGCTTGCCGCCTT
>JAPLSP010000458.1 GCA_026398575.1 Candidatus Sumerlaeota bacterium
TATGTTATCGTATTTACGAATATGAGTACTTAGGTCCCTCGCCCGCCCAATCAAACGCCAATCCCCTCATCAGGAGCCCCCATGCCCAACCACTCAACCCCCTCCGCTCTCCTAAAGCCAACCCGCCTAAAGAAGCTGCGCGGAATCACCGCGTTTGTCATGCTGCTGTTTGCGATTGGCCTGTGCATCGCTTTTCTTGCGTGGGAGCATACTACCGGCGGCCCCAAACCGGGATGGAGCCACGTCGCGCATTATGCGGTGCGCGTTGCGATCATCGTGCTCGCTCTTATCGGCTGGTACTGGACCCAAGCCATGATCGGCAGCCGCACGATCAAAGACGGCCAGATCGCCGACGGCCTCCACGACCTTACCGCCCCTCTGAATCGCTATCTCAATTCAAATCCCCGCGCCGCCAACGCAGTCCTGATCGTCAGTTCGGGCTGCATTGATATGCTTGGGCTGTTCGTCATCGCCTATTCCATCGTGGGCGACTCGCTGCGGCCGTTCATCGCCCTGCTGATGCTCTTTGGCTTGAGGCAGATATGCCAGGCCGTCTGCGCCTTGCCGCAGCCGCAAGGGATTATCTGGCGCAACCCCGGATTCCCATCCTTGTTCGTAACCTACGGCGTCGGCAACGACTTCTTCTTCTCCGGCCACACCTCCATCGCCGTCCTCGGCGCCATCGAACTGGCACATCTGAATGTCTGGCTCGGCGCGGTCGGCGCCCTCATCGCAATCTTCGAAGCGACGGTGGTGATCATCCTGCGCGCCCACTACACCCTGGACGTCTTCACCGCCATCTTCACGGCTTTCTGTTCCGCGGCATTCGCAGGTTGGGCTTGCGGGCTTTTTTGAAATGCCGGACATTTTTGCCAAATTCGAATCGCATTATTTTCTTGACCTGCCCAGCCTGCGATAGCGAAACTCAACGCGGCTGTCGGACGAAATTCGGCTGCATGCCGTGTGAAAAAATCTCTTGGGATTTTTTCCTATATCCGAAGCCGACGAGTTGCCAAGGCCCCTGCTGTTAGGGGCCTTTTTTCATTATAATAGACGCCGTATTTCTTCCCGCTTACATCGTCAATATCATGAACAAAAGAAACCTTGCTCCAAAGCAACTGGATAAAGCGATCCTCACCCCGCTCATACAAACGCTGTAAAGCCCAGAGGAAATAATCCACCGCCTGCAAGCCGCCTTGCTCATGGTTATAGGAACAATGCACTCTGACCAGGGAATCCGCCGAGACGCCGTGCGCTTTGCAGAAACGGTCTCGCGTGTGCTCCAGTGTTTCAGCCAGCGCCTTGGTTCGGTTGGATTGGCCTCTTCGCGAAAAGCAGACTTCATAAAACGATTCCTTATGCAACCTTTGACTGAAAAGCCGCCTTGCCATGTGATCATATAGCTCGTCAGGATGATATCGGTAAGCGGGATCCGCAGCGTTTCGTCCCCGCACATAATGGTAAGCGGCCTGCATATTCTTAATGACCGCAGAGAAGCGAATATCCTGGCCAAGAAGCGCAGTAAAAACCATCTTTCGAATTTCGGGCAAGTCATCCTTCGCATGAAAGGCAATCGCTGTTTTCTTTTGCGCCGCATTAAGGGATGGGACCCCCCTAAAATAAGGATCAGCCATAATAGCGCAGCGCAACTCCGCCAAATCCTTGTCGAGTCGCTGCGGATCTGTCACATCCAAGAGTCCCAATATAAAGTGATTGGGAATGCCGCCAGATCCGGCCACGATCTCTCCCTTTTTGTTGAAGAGAACACCGTCGCCAGACTCATCAACAAAATAATACTTGCTGGCCAATGATTGTGCCGGGAATGGTTCTACGGATTCCATGTCGGAGCCTTAAAGTCAGTGCTATTGCCGAGTTCTCTTTCTCATGGCTTGAATTGCCCGCTTTTGCACCGCTACAGTCAGCAGAAATTTCTCCTCGTTCTGGGCATTCCTGCGCTCGTCACATTCATCGTAAAAGCGCTTTGTGCTATTTCAGCCATCCTCTTTTTTTCATCTCTTGCTCGTACTGCTTCCGCAGGTCGGCGGCGGTGTTGGTTGCGATGGCGGCGCCTTGGGTTCCTTCGCCGATCAGCCATGCCCCTTTTCTGGGTTCGGTGGAGACGATGTATTTGTAGTTTCGCAGCTCTTTTTCCGTCGCCTGCGCTTCGGAAGGAGTTTGCGCGGGAGGAAGCTCGAAGACATCATAAGGCTGGCCATGCTGAATCGCCCAGACTTCCAGCCATTGTTGAAGCATCCAATCGGCGGGATTGCGGATTTTGTTTTCCCACAGGCTCGATAGCGCCCATGCGCGATAGGAGCGAAGGACCGCGAGGTCGGCTTTGGGTTTGGGCGGAGGCGCGGCGGCGAGGCGTTTATGGAATTCGCCCGCGCGCTCCCAGCTGTCGGGGCGGACTTTGGGGAAGGTGTTGCCGTAGCCCAGCCATATAATCGCATCGGGGCCTTGAACGAGTTGTTCGCGCGCCACGCGATCCACCTGTTCAGGCGAGACGTCCACTTGTCCGTTAGGACCGCCGTAGGTGTGCGCCTGCATCCAGGGGATCAGCAAGCGGTGATAGCGGCGCGCCAATCCCGCGCAATAGCTCATGTCGCGCGGAATATTCGCGCCATATCCTGAACCCGTCGCTGGATAGGGGTCCAGGTGAACTATGTCGAGGTTGCGCGTCAGCAGTTCCTGACCACTGCCGTCATGATCGTTGTTGAGATCGAATACTCCCATGCGCGTGGTATTGCGAAAAAGAAGAAGCCCGGGCGCCACCTGGGCGATTTCGTCGCGAACCATTCCGCACAGCGCGGCGCAGCCTTCATGTAAACTATAAAACCACCAGCCGTAAGTGTCGGGGCCATAGACTTCCGGGAAACCCCACGTGCGCGGATATTCGATCTCGCCGGCATGGGCGCGGAAGGCGGCAATCGAGGGCTCGCTATAATCCCAAAGCGGATAGCTGACCACGGGCGCGCCGGTGTGGCCGGTGATGTAGAAGCATTCATCGCCGAATCGCCCGGCCAGCACGACGTCCAGCGGAAAGCGTCCGCCATTGGCCTCGTTCCAGATGGCAAGCGTTTTGCGCACGGCGGCACGGAGCGCCTGACTCGTGCTATCGCCGCGAGCGCTGACATTGCCGTGCTGAAACATCCAATACTGGTTCGTCCCGTGATAAGCCCAGTACACGGCGACCCCCGCGTGGTCCAGCATCGCGCCTTCCATTCCGCTCAGGTCAAAGGTCAGGCGATACAGTTTGCGATTCCTGGCTTCAGGCGGATCGCGCATTTCCGGCGTGAAGCTGTCGGCCTCCAGTTTCGTATCCGCCGGGGCTTCGGCGATGGCCGCCGGAATGATTTTCAGATGTTGCCGGCCATCGAAGGGCTTGAGCGGGATGATGATCTCGGCGCGGACGGGCGCGGGCATGTCGGGATAATAGTGACCGACTTTTTCCGCGCCGGCTTTGGGCGCGCCCGTACCGCCGCTGCCGCGCGTATAGGGGAAGCCTTTGCTATAGACCGGCGGCTCGATGACGATGTCCTGTTTGCGCGGCTCGAAGGCGAACAGATGCCGGTCTATCGCTTTTCCACGGAAGGCGCCGCCGATCATGAGCGCGTCCACAGGGGCGAATCCCAGCGACTTTACCAGGTCGCGGTTTTCGGTGACGTCGGGGAAATCAATATGGTATTTCATCCCGAGGCGGCGGGCGGTTTCGAGCGCTGCGCGAGCGTCGGCGGCATTGCGCGCACCCCAGCTGACCAGCCCGACGCCATGCGCCTTCAGATCGCTGAAGTCGCTCTCGGTCGAAACCACCTTGCGATACGAAGTCCACGCCACCGGCCACTGCGGATCGCCCGGCCGAATCGGTAGTGTGGATTTTCCGGACGTTGTTTGATCTTGGACGCTGTTGACTGAAGCAGCATTCGGCGGCTGCGCTATGGCGGAAAAAAGGAAATTAAGAAGGATAATTTTCAGCAAAGGCGAGTAGATGATATTGATTTTTGAATCTGTCATTTCGAATCGGCTCAGTAAAGGATTGCTCTTGCGACGGCGTTGGCCCCCTTCGAGGAGCGATAATTCCGTGTTCCACCGCCGAGGGTTCGCTCCGCTATCGCTTCGCATCACCCACGGCTAAGACAATAAATCCCTTTTGGGGAAAAATATCCAAGATTCAGAGCCTGCTTCAGCGGGCTCCTGTTTGTCCCTGGCATTAGCCAAAGGGGCGGAAGGTGTATCGTAACTATAGGACGTATCATGGGCGCTAATGTTTTTGCCTTCTTCACGAGCTGTTGTTTGCCGCGCTAGGGTTTCACCCCGCTGAACGGATATTTCGACACGGCTTCCCACGCGATTTGCTGAAGCAGGAGGTTCAACTTCTCATCCCATGCGGTGTTGGCGCCGCGCGCTTTCAGATAGAACTGCGGCATCGGGAGGCCGACCGGAGTGCGGCGATAAATCGCGGCGAACTGGCAATAGACGCACAGCGCCATCACGGGCGCAGTCGGGTGGCCGATCCCATCCTTAAACATCTCATCCGGGCTTTTCAATCCCGGCGCCTGGCCTTGGGCGATTTTTTCGCGCAGAACCATTACAGCCTCCCCGACGGGAACGATGAAAACGGCTTGCTTGCCGTATTTTTGATTCAAGGCCTGGACCTGCGCTTCCATTTTCTTGAACCATTCCGCCTGGCCTTGACGAAGACCGTTCAAGGGCGTCTTTTTGCGATCCTCATTCTTGAATTGCCCGAAATTCAGCAAATTGCCATCATAGGGCATCCATGAGGCTTGAATCAGAATCCGGATATTCGGGTTATGCGCCAGCGCTAGCTCCGTGAAACGGTCAATCCCTTCGTCGGGAAGCAGCAAGTGCGGCGAGAGCGTCAGGACGTCCACATTGCCGGCGATCAAGGCCTGCTTGGCCCGGTTCTTGTCGTCCGGCAAATTCCAGTGCTGGATCGTCCGCGAACCGCCTATGGATTGCGTGCCGGCCAGCACATGATCTTTGATGCCGGCCATTTTTGCAACTTCGGTGAGCGGGCTGGCAACGAACACATGAAAACTATGGCCGCAGATAAAAACGCGCTGACCTTGAGTGATTGGTTGTTGCAGAGGCGCGCTGGTGACGGCTTGCGGCGCGGCATCGAGCGATTTCTGCACATCGGCGGACCTGGCAGCATTGCTCCAAAGGCCCAGAGCCAGACCCAAAAAGATCGCCAATATGCGAACTGGATAAGAATAACTGCAAAGCTTCATAGAATAATCTCTTCTTATTAATAGGATAAAATTCCTGCTGCATCGCTCGTCAGAATTAAATCAACATTTCGAGTCTGAACTCTTGCGGATACGAGCAGCGCCAGCTTTTGGAGATAAGGTGGCGCCGTCCCATTCCGCATTTGCTATTCCAGTCCCAGGTTGCGCGCCAGGACGCGCTTCATCAGCGCGGCGTCAGGCCATTGACCGGTCCAGATTTCAATCGAACGCGCGCCTTGATAAGCCAGCATCCCCAAGCCGCTCAGGAAGCGACAGCCGCGCTTTCGCGCTTCTTGTAATAACCGCGTCTCGGCGGGGATATAGATCGTGTCATAAACAAACTGCCCCGCGCGCAACCACTCCGGATCGAGCGGCAGGGCGTCGCCTGGCTTCATCCCGAGCGACGTGGCGTTGACGATCAGATCGGCTTCCACTGTCGCGGCGCGCGCCTCCGGCGAATGAGGATCGGCGTGCGCGACCTCGAAGCCTTTGGGGGCTTCTTTGAGGCCTTGAAGCGTCGCGCATAATTCCACGCGTTTCGATTCGGTGCGGTTGAGGAGCATGATGGATTGCGCGCCGCGCAGCGCCAGCGCCACTGCCATCGCATGACCGGCTCCGCCCGTCCCCACCATCACGGCGCGCTTGCCCTTGGGATCGTATCCGCCGTCCACCTCCAGGGTCTTGAGAAAGCCGAATCCATCCGTGCTGTGTCCGATGAGGCGCCCATCATCCGTGACGTGAATAGTGTTGACCGAATGGCAGACGCGCGCTTCGAGCGATATCTCATCCAGAAATTCGATGACGGCGGGCTTGTGAGGAATCGTCACGTTCATCCCCAGCATTCCAAGGGCGCGAATGCCGCGAACCGCCTCCCCCATCCGGTCGGGCCGCACCGGGAATGGCACATAGATCAGATTCATGCCGCTTCCCGCATAAACGGCGTTATGCATGGGCGGCGAGAGCGTGTGGGTCACGGGCCAGGCCATGACGCCCACCACGCGTGTTGTTCCAGTAACGTTTGGAGTGTCCATGGGGATGAGTTCCGAGTTCCGAGTTCCGAGTTTCGAGTTCACAATCCGCAATCCGCAATCCGCAATTGTCAATGGCGTATTCCGAGAATATCATAGGCGATGGAAATGATATAAGGCTGAAAAAATAATAAGATGTATGTCGCGATGGCGATGGAAGGGCCAAATGGAAGATGATGAAATTTGCCGGCTTCCGTGTGGCCCTCGCCTTCGGGGGATTTCCATTCTGCGATTTTTTGAAGAAGGATCGTCGTCAGGCCAATGCCCGACCCGATAAAGGAGGCCACTCCCAGAACCAGCAGGCAATTGACCCATCCCAAGAAAGCGCCGATGCACGCGAACAACTTGAGATCGCCCATGCCCATCGCTTCCTTGCGGAAAAGGAGTTTGCCCATGACGCCCACCGCCCACAGCATTCCATACCCAAACGCGGCGCCGAATGCGGAATTGGCCAGCGGCCCCCACCACGCGTACGCCGGCGCCGGCGCCAGCGCCACCACCGCCAATCGCATGGCGCGCGGCCCACAGAGCGGCGCCAGAGCCAACAGAACGATCCCCGCCGCCGCGCCCCCCAGACTCATGGAATCCGGAATGATCCAGTGATCCAGGTCCGTGAAAGTGGAGATGATCAGCAGCGAGGTAAGCGCGATGAATACTACCGTGATGTAGGAATAACGGTTCGTCCAAAAAATCGCCGTGAACAGCAGCGCCGTCAGCAATTCAATCAGGAAATAGCGCGCGCTGAACGGCGCGCCGCAATCCCGGCAGCGCCCCTTCAGCGCCCAATAGCTGATGAGTGGAATATTGTCGTACCATCGGATCGGCGATCCGCAGGAATAGCAGAACGAGCGGCGCGGGCGGTTGACCGAAAGCCCGAGCGGAATCCGGTAGATACAGACGTTGAAAAAGCTCCCGAACGTCGCGCCCAGCGCAAAGCAAATCGCGACATGAATCGGAAACAACTCAGGCGCAAAAATTCCTTGCAAGGATTGGATCAAGACTTCACGCAACAAACCCGCTCCTACTCTGTGATGAAATATGACAGGTATTCCACATCCGCTGACGCGCTTTATGCATAAATGAGGCGGCGTCCTTTCGGCGCAGGAATAGGATCACCGAATGCTTGGGCCGTATCAAGCCATTCTTTATTCCAACCGCAAGCTCAAATCATCCAGATAAAAAACCCGCGCGTCTTTGCCCATTGCGCAAAAGCCGAACCATCTCAAACTTGTGAACTGCGGATCGCACTTGATTCCTGCGAAGCGCGCAGGCGCCTGCCCCGGAAGCGTCACGGTTGCATCATATTCGCCCTTGGCCTTGGCCCCGAGGCCGCATCGTATATCAATCTGAATCCACGTCTGCTTCGGCGCGCGGAGCATTTCTTTGCCGCTCACTCTGAGCGCGCCCGAAGGCAGGATGCTCAGCGACGGCCCGACTTTATACGGCTCCCCTTCCGTGCGCCACTCATGAAAAAATTCCGCGCCTTCCTCCATACGAACCTTGAAACTGCTGATGGCTGTTCCGTCTTTGTATCTCGGATCGCAGTAAGTGTGCGGATTGAAGTTGAATTTCTGCCCCGGCATATCCGCGAATTTGAGGCTGCGCCGCCCCGAAGCCACCACCTCGTCCGTAACGCGAATGACTGCCTTGTCGTTTTCCTCATACAAGGCAAAACCCTCCAACTTGCCGCCGACCGGCGTATCCTCGAAGCCATTACTGAGCGTCAGGGCGGGCGGTTCCTGCTCGCTGCGCAACCTCAAGAAAGGGCTGTCAGGCCGCGCCGGCGGCGCCGCTCCTGCCGCCGCCGCATAGCGCGAAGGCGTCTTGCGTCCGGCTTTGCCGGGATCGAATGGAACAAAGCCCACCTTTCGCGCAGGCGTATCCTGTGGCAGCGTGAAGTCCGCCTTTTCCGGATCCTTGAATCCCGGATCGGCGATGATGGAGCGCGTGTCCTGCCCACCGCGTTTCCATTCGTCGAATGTTTTCTTGACGAAAGTGAACGTCCCGCCGCCTTGCTTCCAATATAAATTGGAATCGAACAAATAATTGCTTACCGATCCCGATAAATTCCCGCCCAGCAAATCGCCCTCTTTCCAATAGACGATATTGTTTGTGAAGACGAAGCTGCGATGCTCCTCCGCGCGCGAACGCTTGACCTGCGCCAGGCGCGAGAAGGCGAAGATATTGTTCGTGACGATATTCTCTTTGCCGTAGTGTTGATGGAAGGTGCCGTCTTTCACGCGATAGACCAGATTATCGCGCGCCGTCGCGCTCGTCGAGCCTTCATCGAAGTAAATGCCCCAGCCGCCGTAATCGAATGAATCCACGTCGTGGAAGCAGTTGCCGCGAATCTCCGTTCCCGGCGAGATACCCAGTGTATATATCGCCCCCATATCGCTCAGGACGCGCTGCCCGATATTATACACATGATTATATTCGATGATATTGTGATGGGCGTAGCTCTTGCCATAGCCCCATTCCCACCCAACGCTCAGGCCGCTATAGAAGAAATCATAGATGTCGTTGTTGGCGATGCGATTATTGGGGCAGTTGCCGATCCAGACGCCGATGGCCGCTGGATAGACACGCCCGCCGTGAGCGATCGTGTTGTTGAGGACGATATGTCCTCCGCCGACCACCTCGTCGGTCTTGGGGAGCTTGGTCACGGCGCTGGCGCCGAAGATGCCGCCGAATTTGGCGCCGATCTGCAACCCGCCGGCGCCAAGGTCCGTGATATCGCAATTCTCGATCCGGTCATCCAGGCAGCCCGCGCCCAGTTCGATGGCGTAGGCGCCGACGTGTTGAATGGCGCATTCCACCCACGCGCAATGCCGGGCGCCTTGCGCGCGAATTGCGCCATTCAGGACCGCTTCGGCCTGCGCGCAATCGTATCCCCGGCGCGGAACCAGGCATTCGGTGTGCGCGAATGACAGATTCTCGAAGCGCACATAATCAACCCATTGCTTCTTGGCGACATCGCCCTCCAAGCGCATCAGGCATTCCAGCTGCGGCGCAATGACTTCGGCGCTTTCGATCTTCTCGCCCGGCATCGGAATATACGTCAGCTCGCCGGTCTTACGATCGAGATACCATTGACCAGGCTCGCTGAGCGCTTCGGCGACGTTTTCGAGGATATAGCGGCGTTTGCGATGCAGGCCATTCCAGGCAGCGCCGGTTATGGCGTCGGGGGCGGTCAGGATGGCCAGATGATTTTCCGGCTCGATCGTCTGGATGCGTTTGCGCGAAATCGTCCATACGTTGAAAATCACCGCTTCGATGTCTTCAAGATTCCGCCAGCCAGCTTTCAGATCATCGCTATTAAAATGAAGGCGATCATGGCTTGGCTTGGTGTCGCCCGGTTTCGGCGTAGGGTCGCGCGCGATGAAGAAAACGCCTTCCTTGGGAACGCGCGGACGCAACCGGCGCTGCCCATTGACGAACAACTGCGAGAACTGCCATTTGCCCTGTTCGACTTCCGGGATGCGCAACCGCCAGCGCCCATCGGCGCCGGCCTGAAAGCCGCGCAGCGCCACGCCGCCGCTGATGACTGGAAACTCTCCCTGCGCCGCGCGCCAGATAATAGGCGCCTGCGCGCTTCCGGAATCCTGCGGCTCAAGCAACAGCGCTTCATTGATGAAATAATTTCCACCGCGCAGCTCGATAACCACGGGCTTGCCGGCTTGAGCAGCTTGAGCGGCTTTCTTTGCGCGGACAGCATCGCGCGCGCGCATCAGCGTGGCGAAAGGTTTTTCCTTGGTTCCCGGATTGCGGTCATCGCCTTGGGGAGGCGGAGCAATAAAAAAGTCCGCATCTTTTTCCGCTGCCGCAGAAAAAGAACTACATAATAGCGGGAAGAGGCCCATCAGCAGGATGACGGGGAGACTTCCGGTTATTTTTATATCGCCTCTATTTATACCAAACATCAATCCTCTCCTTGGAAAACGAAAATATCGCAGACAATGGCTGCATTGTATCGTGCGATAAGCAGATTTTATTCGCTGAGGCCTCCAGAAATCCAGCAAAACACGAGATATGATAATTCATGAGAGATTTTTATTCCGCTATCCGCTTGATAGAATCTATCAGGCGCTCGATTTGCTCGCGCGTGTGAGTGGCGAAGACGGCGATGCGAATGGCGCCGCCGGGAGGCGCGCTGCGATAGCGGGTATGCAGCATCGTATAAATGCCGAATTCCTTCAAGAGGCGCTCGTGAGTCTGCTTGAGATCGAGGCCGCTGCGGCTGTCGAGGGCGATGATCGGCGCGGGATGATCGGCCTGCACGGGAAGCCCAAGATCATGCAAGCCCTTGCGCAGCATGGCGACGTTGCCGGCGAGCGAGGCGCGGATTTCCGGACGCTCCATCGTTATCTCGATGGCCCTGGCCGCGGCCGCCGCCATTGCCACGGGCGGGGAGGCTGCGCCGCGATTGGCGCCGGAACGTTCGTTGATCAGACGCATCAGTTCCGCATCGCCCGGGATAATCCCGCCGAAAGAGCCAAACGCCTTGCTAAGCGTTCCACAGCAATAGCGGCGGTCGCCCTGCATTCCGAAGTATTCGAGCGAGCCTTGCCCCTTCGCGCCGATCACCCCAAAGGCGTGCGCGTCGTCCACGCACAGCAGCGCGCCATCGTACTCCGAAAGAGCCTTCCAATAATCCGGCAGCGGCGGGATTGCGCCCGTGACGGGAAACATGCCGTCGGTCATCACCAGCGGGCGCTGCCCGGCGAAGATATGGCGCTTGAGCAGGCGCGCAAGGTCTTCGGCGTCCAAGTGCGCAAAGCGGATGAGCGGCTTGCGTCGGGCATTCAGCGCATCTTCGATGCAGTAGTGCGCCTCGGCGTCCATGAAAGCGATATCGAAGCGGTCATCGAACGCTTCGCTCAGCAGGAAGGCGCCGAGATATCCCGAGCTGAAGATCATGACTTGCGGCGTTTCGAAAAAGCGGCAGGCGGCGCGTTCGAGCGCGATGCGCGGCGGATAGACGCCCAATCCCGGCCTGTGCAGCGATCGCAAACCATAACGCAAGAGCGCGTCCGCCGCAGCCTGCAAGATTTCCGGATTGCCATAATATCCCAGGTAGCCGCAGCCGCTGAACCAGTCATAGGTCTTGTCGCCGATGACCATGCGCGGACCTTCCGGAGTCTGGAAGAAGGGCGTTTGTTCCGCGTTCATTTGCGCGCTCCTATCGCTCCGGCGCCACTAAGAAACTGAGCGACAAAGCGCCGGCAGATGCGTTATTTAATATCCATCCGGTGCGCCATTGCAATGAGGAAAGGATTGACTTTCGCGCAGGAGGTAACGATAATCTTCTCGTTTGCATGGAATATCATGCCTAATTTTTTCAATGTTTATATTTAGGAAGAGATAAAATGAGAGGAAGAGGCGGTCATGGATGCTTTACTCGAACAAGTGATGGCATCGCCTGAATTGCCTCGTTACCTGACGGCAATTCAGGCGACGTTTGCACAAGAACAGCAATTGCGCCAGCGCTTTTATGAGGAAATTACAGAAAGCGATAAAGCAGAATTCATTAATGGAGAAATCATTATGCATTCGCCTGCAAGCGCCCGGCATATTGAAGTCAGCTGCTATTTGATAGAATTGCTTGCGCCTTATGTTACCGCCAACAAGTTGGGCGCCGTGTATTTTGAAAAGGCGCTCATCACTCTGACACGGAATGATTACGAGCCAGATATCTGTTTTTTTGGCCCTAAAAAAGCCAAGTCAATCCAACTGGAAACCACACGCTTCCCTGCGCCTGATTTTATTGCAGAGGTATTATCGCCCAGCACGGAAAAAAATGATCGCGGCATCAAATTTGAAGACTATGCCGCGCATGGCGTCGCGGAATATTGGATCGTGGATCCCGTCGCTATGTCGGTCGAACGATATCTATTGGAAGACGGCAAATACAAGATGCAAGGCTCGCCCTTGAATCCACAGATCGAATCCAAAGTGATCGCTAGTTTTAGCATTCCACGCATGGCGCTCTTTTCCCCGAATGAATGCCTCAAAACCCTCCGAGCAATCCTTGCGACATCGGCATAGCAGCATATAAATCTTCGCAATTATATCCAGGCGCTGCCTCCCCATATTTGCGGAACCACTTTCGCATATTTTTTATCGCTGCCAGTTCTTATTCCGATTTGATCGAATGATATAGACGTTAAGTGGAAGTATTATATTAAATGAACTTTGTGCAAATTATCATTTACATGCCCCGAACAGGCAGGTATTATTTTCAAAGAATTGCTCGTGGCAAACTTATGCCAAAAGCAATTTCTTATTACAACTTTCCACACGAGGAGTAGTCACATGCCAAGAGGGAAAAAATCGCTCACACTCAGCCAGCTGAAACAACAGCTGGAACAGCAGCTGGAGGAAATCGAATCCTATGAGAGCATGACGGTCGTCTGCGAATATCTTGAAGGAGGAGCGGCATTAGCCAAAGGGATCCAAGCCCTTAACCTGGCCAATGCCGGCAAGATGCCGGTGGGCAAGCGCATGAAGGCAGCCGCCAAATTGAAGAATGCAGTGGCGGCGCACCTGGCGAAGGCAGAGAAATTTCTTCTGAAGAAACCAGGGCGCCAAGCCGCACCCGTCGCCGCCCCCCGCGCCAAGGCGCCCAAGGCGCCCAAGGCTGCTCCCGCCGCCGCCCCCGCCGCGAACAAAGGCAAACGGCTGACCAAGGCCATGGCCGACGCGGTGAAGAAAGCGATCATCTCGGTTCTGACCGAGGCCATGACGCCGATGGCCAAATCCGAGCTGGTCAAAAAAGTCGTCATGAAATGCGGCGTGGCCGCGAAGCAGGCGCGCAACGTCATGATTGGCATGAAGCGCGAAAAAGCGATTCTGCCCGCCGGCTTCGGGAAATACACCGTCAAGCAGGCTTGAGTGCTCTGAATCACAAATTCGGCAACGTATTATTGCCCAAGGGACGAAAGCAATGCGCTCAGGAGCGGCGCCAGCTTTTGGAGTAAGGTGGCTTGCCGCCTTCTTTTTTGCGCCAAGGCAATTGAAACGCCAAAAAGAAGGCGGCAAGCCACCTTACTCCAA
>JAPLSP010000315.1 GCA_026398575.1 Candidatus Sumerlaeota bacterium
GCAGCATCTGGCGTTCGGCTCGTTGCACGTATCTGAAACCGCGCTGTTTCGGCGGCTATGGCTTCAGCTCGAACGCGGCGATGTAATCCTGGCTGACCGCCTGTTTTGCAGTTTCGGCCTCTACTGGATGCTGGCGCAACACGGCGTGGACTGTGCCATGCGCCTGATTGTCCGGCGCTCGAGCGGTCAGCGGCAGGTTCGCAAACTCGGCAGAGGCGATTGCCTGATGGCATGGAGCAAATCCAGCCGCGCCCCTCAATGGATCGAACCGGCAGTGTGGGCGGCCATGCCCAAGGAATTGGTCATCCGGCAAATCGCTATCAACGTGGACGTTCCGGGATTTCGAACGGAAACGATCTTCGTGGTGACGACGCTGCTGGACCCCAAGATGTTTCCGGCCCGCTCCTTCGCGGATTTGTACCGCCGCCGTTGGCAGATCGAATTGTATTTTCGCGACCTCAAAACATCCCTGCGCATGGAGAATCTCAAATGCCAAAGCCCGAAGATGATCGCCAAGGAATTGTGGATGTACGTCATCGCGCATAACCTGATCCGCCTGATCATCGCGCAAGCGGCGGCGATTAAGGGCATGGAACCGCGACGGATCAGCTTCAAACGAACCGCCGATGCGCTGAAGGAATGGTTGCCCTTGATTTACGCGCATGCGGGAGACATAGAATGGCGCCGGCGGATGCAACTGCTTCTGCTGCGGCACATCGCGAGTCTTGTCGTGCCTTATCGCCCGAATCGCAGCGAACCGCGCGCGAGAAAACGCAGGCCTAAGCCCTATGCGCTTTTGACTTGTCACCGATCAGTCTACAAGGAGACCGCACATCGAAATCGCTATAAACCAGCCAAGGCTTAAGTTAGCGCCATTCAGGTCTGACACCGCCCGAAAACTTATCGTGGATGTCCCTGAATTCCGATCAATTCCGATCTGTTTTAGGGGTGGTTATCACGCTCCGATATTGCGGCACAATTGCAGGCTCTGAATTTCTTATCATTGCTTTCAATGACTCATTATTCTCCGGTACACTACGCGCATAAAGACCTTTTTCTGAAAAAACCCATTGCATTTTATACTTTGAGATATGATATAGTTCCGACAATGTATAAATGCAGAGTATCTCGCCAGACTCATCCACAATTGCGATGTCGTTTACTAGATAATCATAGGAAAGCATGTAGCCATCCCCAAAATGATTCAATATAATTTTGTTTGGGCTATTGACAAACACAATGGAAATTTGTTCATTATATCCATTTATGAATGTAACATATTTGCGAAAAGGGTGACACCCAAAATTCGCAGAGATAATTACAGCAATCACGGCAAGTAACCATTTGGCCATCACCATGGTGCCCAAGTACCCGTTCCTAGCGCCCATTCATCTGCACTCCTTTCAAATGGATTTGAGGCTTGAGGGCCGCCTTCTAATAGATATAACGGCATAAAAAATGGACCGAATACTTCATATTGATGCGTGTGACCATTCTCGTGTTTTCCAACAGGAACTGCTTGTCGAATTGGCTCTGGTCCGCATGGTTCATTATTTCTGTATCTTTGATACCACTGTTCCCACCTTTCAGAACTTTCATATGTTTCGCCATAGCGCGTTTCATTAGAACCCCAATACAAGATAACGTTTCCGAATGTGCCTGGTGCCAAATTGCGCCCAAATGAAGGTAAATCGTTAAATTGAATGGCATTATTCCCTATATTTATATATACTTTGGAAAATGGACCTCCAGCGATTAAATAGCCGCCAAACCCAAACGTTATTCCGGCCACTGTGTATGGTGAGGCCCATGTCTTTCCCAATACCCAAATAGTTGCGTCATATCCTTCATTTTGAATAAAGCCACCTGAGACATCGCAAGCCGCGCCTATCACGTCGCCTGTTGCATCTATGGTATCACCAAGCGCATGCTCAACTGCATTCTCTAAGTATGATGCTCCATCTTCAGCCCCATCCAAAGTAGCTAGTGCTCCCTCGTACATAAAGAAATCGGAATGCCAAATTTTCCACCATGATGTCTTGCCCATGGGATCAAGAGCTGACCATGGATTTGACGCGACAAAGGCACATCCATTTCCAAGGTTCATTTCGTCCCTCCACATACCAATTGAATCAGCGGTCGTGAATCGCCCTGCTTGAGGATCAAGATAGCGCGTGCGATAATAATATAAGCCTGTTTCGTGGTCGTAGGTACGGCCAGTGAAGAGATAGGGATTGTCAAAGAGCGAATGCGTGGCGCCGGCGATGACTGCGCCGGAGGCGTCGCATATTTGGGGCGAGCCGTAGTCGCCGTAGTCGTATCTTTCTACCACCTGCCCGGAGGCGTTTGTCAAGGCCAGAACGCTGAACTGGTCGTCGGTGTGGTAGTAGAGGACTTCATTGGCGTCCTCGAAATCGCCGTCGCCGTTGAGGTCGCGCCACATCACGAGCGGCTCGTCTATGTAGCGCCCGTAGGCGTATTGGGCGGAGGCGGAGGTGGGGATGGAGATGGTTGCGCTCAGGATTTGGTCGAAGGTTCCGGCGGTGGCGCCTCGCTCTTCGATGACGCGCCAGGCGTCGTGCAGGTAGAGCGTGGTGTTGGGCGTGGCGCCATTGACGTCAACGGTTTTCGCGATACGCCTTCCGAGCGCGTCGTAGTAATATTTATGAACGCGCGTCACTTCGGGATTGGTGGGATCGCTGACCGTGGCTTCGATAAGGCGGTTGCAGTAATCGTACTTGTACGTCCGTGTTTCGGGATTCGTGGATGGTGTTTCGGAAGGCTGCGATGGACTTGGGGATGGGCTGGGAGATGGGCTTACGCTTGGGGTGGGCGTCGGCGAGGGCCAGGGCGTCGGGTTGAGCGCTTCTGTGCCGCTGCCGCCGCGCCAAAGCCGCCTGGCTTCGGCCTCGGTCAGCGCGCGGCTGTAAATGCGGACGTCGTCCATCGCGCCATCGAGGAATTCGCCCGTGAGGCTGTAGTCGTCGCCGATATGCAGATC
>JAPLSP010000237.1 GCA_026398575.1 Candidatus Sumerlaeota bacterium
TCCCGCTCAGTTCCTCGCCCATCAGATGAAACAAACTGGTGAACTGGAACTTCGGTTCCCTGCGGGCCTTGTCGGCTATGCGCAACAGTTTCGTTGCCACCGGTTCTCCGTCACTGGGGACAGTCGGTGTTTCCTCGCCGCGCGCGTTCATGCCTCGCCTCCTTTCCTCCGGCGGCATTACCCGCCTTCATCGGTACTACGAGACGATCCGACTTCCTCCGCCGCATCGCGGCCCAGACTCTCTTGGTCTCGATTGCCTGGGACGCCTCCCATCCGTGGAAGCGCGTGCGAAGGACCTCCTGGGTTCCCGCGTTTTCACTGTGTCATGCGTGCCAAGGTCTGCGACCCCGGGGCGGGGGCCAGAGCCAGGCTCACTACGGCTCGCCCCTGTTGACTTCCGTAGGCTTGACCACGTCGTCCTGTCCCAACGATGTGGATTTCGAGGCTCGATCCCTTCTGCCTTTGCATTTATCATTGGCTTTCGGCCCGCATGCTTGCGTCCCTACGCTTAAAAACCGGGATTACTCCCTTCTTGCCCCTCCAAGGGCTTGCTATCCGGCGGCTGCCCTGCCTTACCGGAACGGGATTCCCACCCGTTTGAAAACGCGGCCTTTCCCAGCCGCACCAAGCAACCGCACTCCAAATGCTGGCGCCGCTTCCGACCGCATTGAAATCGGCCATTAAATTACTGTAGCGATTACTTGGCAAGCTTTAGCGAAACCTCAGCCAGGTTGATCGCCTTCCATCCGGCGGCGGATTGAGAACGGACTTTGATTTCGATTTCGCCGGGTTGCTTGATCTCAACTTTGCCTACCTTGATCGTTTCGTATTTTGTCCAGTCCGTGGTGTTGGGCGCTTTGACATTGAGGGTTTGGCCGGCGATCTCGATGGCGAATGGCGATACAGCCTTTGCCGCGACGATGGCCGAGACTTCATACGTTCCCGCCTGTGTCACCTTGGCCTTCCATGTGACGAAGTCTTCCGCGTTGTTCCAGAAGCCAATGTTCAGCCACCCGGTTTTCTTTTCCGTCATGATCTTCGAGCCATGCAGCGCGGCGAATTCCGCATCCAGTTTCAGCGAGCCATCCGCCGACGGCTCGACGAGCTTGCCGGCATTGGGGCTCGTTACGACGTTTGCGGTTCTGGCAGGGGCGGCGGCTGTGGTTTTCGCCGGTTTGGCAGCGGCGGCGGCTGTGGTCTTCGCCGTTTTTGCAGGAGCGGCGCCGGCGGCTTTTGCCGGCGCTTTCGCTTCTTCCGAAGCAGGCTTGGGCGCCCAGGGCACATTGCTCAGGTCCGCCGAGGCGTTCGTCTTGAGGCCGGTAATCTTGATCGCAAAAGCATGCTCACAGGGCTTGTCAGAAGGCATTTTGATCTTCAGGCCATCCGCATCGCGCGCGTATTCCAGTTTGCCCTTATAACCGAGCAACTTGACATCGCCGATTTCGCCCGTCACGAGCGGCGAGGATTTTCCGAACGACTTGATGACGACGTCTTTGGTAGGCCAGCCCATGAGGATGGCGTAGATCGCGCCGTCTTTGGCCATGGTGAATCGCACGTCTTCGGCGGTATAGGCGCGCGCATTGCGCTCATTGAAGTTGCCGCCGCCTTTGATGTCCGCCGCGCCTTCGCCGAAGATGACCCACGGGCGCGTCCCGAAGATGCACTCGCTGTTCACGTCCATCCACTTCGCCATATCCTGCAGCACGGCGACTTCGTCCGCGTCAATCGTGCCGTCGCCCTTGACCGGGATATTCAGCAGGAGGTTGCCATTCTTGCTGACGATGTCTATCAGCGTCGTGATGACGGTGGTCGCGGTTTTGTATTTGTGGTTTTCGAAAATGCTGATGGCATAATGCCAGCTGCCGATGCATGTGTCCGTCTGCCAGGGATAGGGCTCAACCCGGTCGCTGCGTCCGCGCTCGATATCCCAGACGAGCGCCTTGCGCATATCCGGCGTCAGGCCTTTGGTGTTCATGACGGCTTCGTTCTTGCCCTTGTGCAGCTTCATGCTGGAATTATAAAGATGCGCCGCAATATAGAGTCCCGCGTCGGTGAAGTTGAGCGGCAGTTTGCCGTCATCGAAGTAGAGCAGGTCGGGATGATACTTATCAATCAGGTCCTTGACGCGGTTGAAGAATTTATCGCAGTAGGTCTGGTCCGGTTTTTCGCCGGGCTTGTGCGCGCGGACGTAAAGGTCCTGCGGGTCATAGCCCTCCCACCACTTTCCTGCGCCGTCGGCCTTTGTCAGGACGCCGTCATAAGGCACGCCCGCCTTTGGCCCTTGTTTGTCGGCGCCGTGCGCGACTTCATACCAACTCCATGACCGCCCGCTGTGAACGGTGACGCCGAATCGCAGGCCGGCCTTGCGCGCCGCTTCGGCCCACAGCCCAACGATGTCTTTTTTCGGGCCGATGTTGACGCTGTTCCACGGCTGATACGTCGAATTCCAGCAGTCGAAATTGCAGTGATGATTGGCGAGCGCGACGAAATATTTCGCGCCGGCGTTCTTATAAAGCTGGATCAGTTTTTCCGGGTCCCACTTCTCAGCCTTCCACAGATTGCAGATGTCTTTGAAGCCGAATACGGACGGATGGCCGTAATGCTCGACCTGGTATTTGTAGTCAGCGTTTGCTTCTTCATACATGCGCTTGGCATACCAGTCGCCCTGCTCCGGGACGCACTGCGCGCTCCAGTGAGCCCAAATGCCGAACTTGGCGTCGCGGAACCAATCGGGGCATTCATACTGCTCGATGAGCGATTCCCAGGACGGCTGATAAGGGCCTTTGGCGATTTTCCAGGCGTCGGGCGAGATGCCGCCGGTTGGCGCGGCTTTCCCCTTGCCGCCCGTTGCGCACGCGGCAAAGAAGATGGCGAGTGCGATTCCGGCGCATCCCAAAATTGTGGCATGGAATAATTTTCTCATCTCTATCATCCCCCTCTTGTTTCAGAATTTTTGCAGCATGCGCGTGGGCGTTGTGTCAATGGCGCAGCAGGTTCCTCGGGAGCTAAAACTCCCAACCTTCTGAAAAAAATTATGCGATGATTTTTGGCCGTGCGCAAGCCATAAGCTTATGACAGTTCCGTAGTTCCGGGGGACGCTCCTCGCGGCGTAACGTTTCTTTCAGCATGAAATCCGATTTTGGAAACAAAGGCGATTAAGATCAGCGGCAAATAGTAGG
>JAPLSP010000084.1 GCA_026398575.1 Candidatus Sumerlaeota bacterium
GAAACGGGGCGAGATATCTCGCATGTTTCATGCTTCCGCGCAAGATCCCAAGGAGTATCGGCTCGTTGCTCTACTGGCCTGTTGAAAACGAATAACCCACCGGCTCCAGCGCCACGCCGCCTTCGCTGGCGAAGTTCTTGAAGGACACACTGTTCAGCCATAGTTGGTATTTCCAGTTGGGCTTCAGTTCGACGGGGAGGATGGCGGTTTTGCGGTCGGCGCTCCAACTGGCGCGCTTGCCTTCGGGGATCGCCGGGAAGTTGGGGCCGCCGCCGCACCAGGAATTGCCGCCGCCCATGGGAATGTCGAACGTGACGCGCAATTCGGTGATTTTGGGGTTCACGCCCGTCGCGCCGTTGGCGGGTTCCATCGTCACGATCGCCGGCGCCTTTGCCAGCGCTTTGACTTCGTCGCTCGCGCCGCGCGTGACGAAATAGATCGCCGAAGGCGCGGAGGGAATGCCGTCGGCGGAACGGAAGTTTTGATGGGAGGTTGAATTGATGCCGACGCGGTAAAAGCGTCCCGGTTCCAGTTTCACGGGCAGGACGCATGTGCGCTTTTCGCGCCATTGCGGTTTTGAGCCTTCGGGGATCGTGGGGTAATACGGCCCGCCGCCGGTCCAGGAGAAGCCGCCCGCCATGTCGCGGTCGAAGGTGACCGTGATTTCCGCGATGGCGGGGTCCACGTCCGTCGCGCCAACAGCGGGCGTTGTGGCTGTGATGCTGGGCGGCGCATCTTGGCCGCTGCCCTTTTCTTTTTGCCCCGCCTTCGCGCTTTTCGCCGCCTGCGCCAGTACGATGGCTTTTCCATCGGCTTCCTTCGATACCGTTACGCTCGACATGGGAATGAAGGCCAGGGCGAACAACGCCACAATGATCCATCCCCACCCGCCTCGTTTGGACAGTTTCTTGTTTCTCATGATCTCCTCCAGTCGTGATTGAATTCGCGCGCCGCGTTCGAAGATTCCCAGGAATCCCAACGACGCGGACGGGCGTCCTTCTGCTACTAAAAGCACCTTCAAAAGCGATTCCCCGTAAGATTTCGGCGCGACGCCTCCCATCGCCAACGCCGCTTCATCGCACGCGCATTCGCGTTCATGGCGCGCGCGCGCGTTTGCCAGCCACACAAATGGGTGAAACCAAAACAGCGCCTGTCCCGCCAATTGCAGCCATCCGGCAAGCACGTCGCGCCGCCGCCAATGAACCAATTCATGCAGCAAGACATTCGACAGTTCGGCGGGACTCAGGAGATCGGGCAGATTCGCCGGCAGGACGATCTTAGGGGTGAACAGGCCGCATAAGAGCGGGCTTGTCACATCGGCCGAAAGCAGCAACTCCGGCGGATTTTCTTTGCCGATCCGCGCCGCCAGCCGCTCCAGTTCCACGCGCAAAGGCCCCTCGTCCACCACCTCCGCATGTCGCAGACGGCGCAAAAAACGAAGATACCGCGCGACGATAACTCCGGCGAAACCCGCCGCGCCCAGCAGCCATGCCATAAAAAGCATCATCCCACCCGCCCGTGCGCTGGATATCGCGCCGTCTCCATCAGGCGATTGACCATGGTCGCTCACCTCCTCTCCTCCTGATGGAATGCTCGCATCCATTGCCGCCGGAGAGAGCCGGAGTCCGGCATCTTGCGGAATCGCGCGCCAGCCGCTATCCATTGCGCGCGCTTGGGCAAATTGCCACATGGGATGAATCCCCCAAGTCCCCACGCCCCAATCCAGCGCCAGCGACGGCGGCAGGAAAATCTTGATCGTCACCAGCAGCCACAAGGCATAGCGCAGCCGCGGCGAGAGCCTGCGCGCCACAAACGCCAGCGCCCCCACCAGCGCTACCAAAAGCGCCAACTGCCAACTGGCATGCATCGCCCACCATCCCCATGCGCCCGCGAAATCACTTATGAGTTCCATGAGACTTTCCTCCTTGGAGGGAAGCGGATGGTTCCTCTTCCTTCCGGTCGAGTATCCGGCGGATCTGCGCAATTTCTTCCTTTGAAAGGCGTTCGTCTTCGATAAAGCCGGCCAGGATCGGCGACAGCGATCCATCCAGCACCCGCTGGATGAATCCTTTTACTTCCTTGCGGGCCAGCTGCTCGCGCGTATAGGCCGGACGATAAAGATACGAGTTGCCAACCTGCTCGTATTCCAGCGCGCCCTTGGCCACGAGCCGGGAGAGCAGTGTCTTGACGGTCTTGTATGCCCAGCCGTGGTTTTTAGGCAGGGCTGCAAAAACGTCGCGCGCCGCCAGCGGGCTTCTTGTCCAGAAAACATTCAGCACATGCCACTCGGCGTTGGACAGGGACGGAAGGGCGTCACCGGAATTTTGCGATTTTGGCATCGTCATCTCCTTGCGGCGTTTAGGTTACAAGTGTTGTCTATAGCCTACACTTGTAGGCGAAGTCAAGAAAAAAAGCACGCCCTTTTCATTTTTTTACTGCCTTTGGAAATCAGCTGATAAAAGCCAGGAATTATGCAAAATCCGTTTTGGGAAATATGCCGCTTCACAAGGCAAAATCCGTTTAATCCTTTAATCCGTGGTAAAAAGCTCCACCACGGATTAAAGGATTAAACGGATTACCATGAACGACAATATGTTGTCGTTCGCAAGGTGGTAAGGGCTACAATAAGAGATTTTAGCAATCGCGGTTTTTTCAGAATCCCGCTGGCGGGGCGGCGCTGGCGGGGCGGGGGGCGCGAAGGTCCTCCGGCGTGACCTCCCGGCTGTTTTGTCTTTGCGACTGGTCGGCGTAGGTGCTGCTGGCGCGCGCTTTGACGGCCCAGCCGCTTCCTGCCGGGCTGACCAACTCGACGGCGTCAATCTCGTTCCAGCCGGGAACCTTGGCGGTGTTCAGCAAAACGCGCACGCTCTTGACGGGCTTGTCGGTCAGCGGGAATGAAATTTCCAGGAAGGCCGGCGCTTTCTTTGTAGTGTCGGTGACGGGGATCGTCACCATCAGCGCGCCGTCGGCATCTTTGAGTTCGATGCCCGTCACGGCGCCGGGATTGAACGTCTCATGAATGCGCACCTTGTCCGCACGAAAGGTCGGATCGTAGTCCAGTTCGAGCCATTCCCTTCCCGCATCCTGTTCAAGGCTGGCCCATGCGGTCTGAATATCGCCCTCTTGAAATGTATCGGGCGCGCCCGTGGCTTGCTCCGGACCCCATGCGCGTTTGCTGGGGTCCCGCGGAGTCGCTGGCGCGACAGGCTCAACGGTTTGAATGCGCCCTCTTCCCTGTTCTGCAAAAGTGCTGCTGGCGCGCGCCGCGACGGCCCATCCGCGCGCATCCGGCGCGACCAGTTCGACCGCATCAATCTCATTCCAGCCGGGGACCTTGCGCGTATCCAGCAAGACGCGCACGCTCTTGACGGGCTGCTGCGTCAGGGGGAATGAAACCTCCAGGAACGCAGGCGCCTTCTCCGTATTGTCCGTGACCGGGATGACGGATATCGTCGTCCCCTGCGCATCCTTCAACACCACGCCCGTCACCGCGCCGGGATTATACGTCTCATGAATCCGCACCTTAATGGCGCGTAAGGGCGGATTGTAATCCAACTCGAGCCACTCCTCGCCCGCATCCTGTTGGAGACTGGCCCAAGCCGTGCTGAAATCGCCGGCCTGCAAAGTATCCGGCGCCCCCGTAGCCTGCTCCGGTCCCCAGGACCGCCGATTCCCTGTCGCCGCTGGATCAGGCGCCGAAATGGTCAGTCCTTCCCTCAGCGCATAGATGTCAAGCATCGGGATGAACATCAAGGCAAGCAATATCGCCCATGCCCATCTGCGCGGGCGCAAACACAAAAACAGAACTCTGTTTTTCATGATCATTCCTCCCTTGAGCGATGAACTTATGCTGCAAATGCCAAGTAGCACAAAGAGAAGCTGAAGGAATATGGTCCTAATTTCTTTAAGAGATACAAGTGAGCACAGAATTTCCCTTTGCCCCTGCGTAGGCGCCAAATTAGTTAGACAGCGGAAACGCTTTTAGTTCAGCCGATAAGAAAAAAGATCTTCATCACTTGCAAAAGCGCATGCGGCAATTACCCCTAAAATAGATGCTTGGCGCAAGCCGGCTATTCCTTCCGATATAATTGAACCTGCGAGCCGTCGGGCATGGGGATGTTGAGCGGAATGGGGACGAACAGGGATTGCTGGGTCACGAATTCGAGGAAGCTGTCGCGCTGGGTGTTATACATTCCCGGCTCCGATTCGCCACCGGATTTGAGAAGCAATCCCTGCGACGCCATCGCCATGGCCATGATTTTTTGGCGGTTGCTGGTATAAGCGGTGGTGAAAAGGTCAACCGGCAAACGCGCGCGCGCGGCTTCGCAGCGAAGCGAGAAGACGTTGAAATGCGGCGTGGCGCTTACTACCGTGAAGCGGATTCGCCCGCCGGGGTTGACCGTTCGTTCACCGGGCATGGCGCCCGCCTGCGCGATCGCCGCTTCCAGAACCTGTTTCAACGGCCACTGGACTGGATCGGGGCGCCCGCAATAGGCGATCGGACGCGCCAGGCGCAACGGCCCCTTGAGGCGCCCATCGCCGACGCCAAACAAGGCATTGATCGCCAGCGCCCCGGCGGGGAGCATTACTATCCCTATCAGCCAGAGATTGCCTGGCGATACTTTCTGCCGCTCCGCTTTCTCCGTCTGGGTGTTCACCGGCGATGCGCTCAACAACGATGCGCGCAGCAACACCGCCAGCAGAATGCAAAAAGCGGGCAGCAGCGGCGCAAGGTAGCGTATCTCCTTGTTTGGCATAATGAGAAACACAAGGAATGGCGCAAGCCAGGCGGCCAGCATTGCCAGCGCCAACGGCGGAAACCGTTTTGAGTTCTTTCCAGCCCGCCTGCGTCCGCGCAAATATTGCGCTGCAATCCCGATTGTGGTTGCGATCATCATCGCGGCAAGCCAGGGCGAGACGCCTCGCACGGCGCAATCGGCGAGATAGTCGAGGATAGCCCGCGTGGCGGATACCTCCTGCGCCCCCGGCGCACTCCAGGTGGAAGCATAGGAACTATGCTGCAGGACGGCGGACAGATTGACGGCATACCAGGGTCCCGCCAGCGCCAGCGCAATGGCGGCGATCATGAGGAGCGATAGCAGCGGCCGGCGGATCGCTTCGCGGCGCGATGGGGCGTCTGGCGCCTTCTGTACGCGTCTCAGCCATAGCGCGCCCGCCATCAGCCACAGCGGCCCGACATACAGGAAGAAAAGAATCTTTGTCAATGCGCCCAATCCCACCACTATCCCCAGCGCCAGACAATGCGTGCGCTTTCGAAAACCATCCGAAGCCATGAGGTGATAGGCTGCCGCCGCCGTCAGCGCCGCCAGGGAATACTCCGCAAAGACAAGATTGCATAGCCCATACAGCAGCGGGCAGCAAGCCGTCAGGTATGCCGCTGCAAGCGCCGTCCTGCGCCCTCGGAAGCGCCGCGCGAAGCGATAGACATAGATCATCAACGCCGGGATAAAAAGCAGCGTTCCCAGGGAAGCGGCTGCGGATCCCCGCCCGAAGACCGCGATGAAAGGAACCGGCCAGACGCTTGTCATCGGCGCCTTCCAGAACATCGTCTTTAGGAATTGATCGTATCCGGCTGACAATCCGCTATCGGCCAGGGCGTCATGCAGCTCGAAGGCCGCAGCGGCAAAGGCTGCTTCATCCCATTCGGGCGTGTGGCGGTCGAGGGCGGACCACGTCAGCTTCATCGCCACGAGGAGAGCGATCAAGACGGCCAGCAACAAGGCGGCTATGGGACGTATGGGACTCATGGGACTCATGGGAATCATGGGATGCATGGCGCTCTTTGGATGGGATGAGGGGAAAATTCATGGTCCTTTGTCGAAGTATGAGAAAGCGCCTAAAAACAATTCCGCGTTCATCGGCGATCTCCGTCACCGGGAGCGGGCGTGGATGTCCAGCCACAGGGCCAGGCTCGGGCGCCCATATTCTGTCCTGCCCGTCAAGTAATCCTTCCAAAGCGCTTTCACTTCATCAAACGCGAGCCAAACTCCATCGGTTTCTTCGCCGAAGGGGCCGGAAGAGCCATACGGAAAGGCCCATACTGGCCGTTGACCCCCTTGAGGAATCGCATAACCACTGAGGGGAAATGGCATCTTCCGTGTGTAAGTCCGAAAACCAAGCCGATACCGAAGGCTTCTCAGATACAACGGAAGACGCCGGCGCAACCAACGAGTCGGCCCCGGAGAGCCTCGCTGAAGCGCCCGATGGTTATTCTGAATAATAATCTTGAATGATTGAAAGCCGATGGCATTTAGCTGATCCAGAATTCCCTCGCTTGACAATTCCAGGGAAATGTAGCCAGGCAAATCCTGGCTTTGGAAACACGAAAGACAATCCTCGTCATTGCCTTCGATGTCTATCTTCATGTATTGCCCAAGACCGTGTTCGCGGATGATCTCGCCGAAGGGAAGGCACTTGACAATCACAGAATGGCATCGCTTTCCCAAACGTGAGGCAATATTCTTGTCAAAGGAACTCCATTCGCTCTTTCCCTCGCAAATCCAAAATGGCATTGTCCCCGCGCGATCGGCAATCCCCACATTCAGGATGAGCAATCGCCCGTCCTTGACCGCCTCGGCGAAACGCTTTTGAGCCGCGTCTGCTAGGTCCGGGTCCGCTTCGATCGCGATTACGTTGTTTCCGCGCGCAAGATAGTAGGCCGTATCATCCCCATTATTCATCCCAATGTCGTAGATGAGGCCATTACGAACGTTCATCAGGTAGAACTCCCGATCGGGCGACAGTCTAGTCTGCGCTTGATGTGTTTAATACCGGCAAAGCGCTTTGACATCAAGGCGGATTTATGGCGTATGGGAGGAATGGGAATTACGGGAGTTATGGGAGAACCGAATGGCGTGAGTTGCACAGCGCTTTGTCGAAGAGATGGCGCGTCTTGGGATAAGGCCCAATAGGATTCCTGCCGGCGCGCTGACGCTATTTCCCAAGCGATTGGGATATTTTTGCTTTCCAGGTTTTCGTGTCCGTACCGTGCGGCAGATCAATCTTGCTCAATTGAGCCAGCGCTTTTTCCAGATCATCTCTGTAATAGCCTTTCATATAAACTGGCGTATTATTATCAGGGACGGCGTCCAGTTTTTCCATCGCCCCCAACAGCAATTGCGAATCCTGAATGGGATCGCCAATGGCGGCAATCCGCAGCGCGACCTGACCGTAGATCGTTCCGAATGGCTTTTTCCTGAGAATATTTCTATGCTCTTCGATGCTTGCGGGCTCGGCCATTTTGAGCTGCGTGAACATCTGCCGCTCCAAAGCCGTTCCCTGCCACATTTCAATAATGTCCGCCTTCGTCATCGCGCCGGCTCTATTCCCCTCTGTAAACAGCGTGACGCAAAAAGCCAAGACGGCCAGAACACCCAGCCCGACGCTCAGTCTTTTGTATCGAAGACTGCCGCGACTCTTGTTGGATATAATTCTAGACAGAGTAAGGGCAGGCGGCACGAACATCCATATCGTGGCCAAAGGCCCCAGCATCGCCCCCGAAACCATGACCGAGACTGGGATCAGTAGCGCCAGAAGCCATATCTTTAGTTTGGATGGATGCTGGGCGCCGAATTTCCAATCCAACGCAAACTGGGCGATCAGCCAGAAGGCGGAGATGATCGTCCATGCGATGATCGCGGGAAAGACGCTCCAGAGCGACGCCCACGCGCACATTCCGCAGGCTCTGGCAGCGGACGGGATCATCAGCACGATAACCAGCGCCAGTACAAGGCCTCTTCCCCGCGGCATGTTGATTTTCACAAGTAGCGCAATCCGCCGAATTTGTCTTTGTCCAAATCCAAAATGCCCATCGAGGCGATGCCCGTGAGCCAGCCGCACGCCTCGCCCGGATTGAGCAGGCGCAAGCGTCCGACGCGTTCATTGGAGCGTTCGTGCGTATGCCCGAATAGATAATAGTCCGCGTCGGGATAAAGAGATAAAACTTCTTCGGCTTTCATGGGATAATGATGGAGGATCAGAACCTTGCCGCCCGCCTCGATGCGCTTCGGGCCGTCTTCGATCGTTCCCCATTGCGAGATCACTTGGAGCAGGCCTGCGCGTTCGCCGTCGTTGTTGCCATAGAGCGCAATGAATGGAATTTTGCGCGCCAGCCGCTCGAACCGCTTGGCGGCGAACGGCGCCACGATGTCGCCCAGATGGATGAGCATTTCAACTTTTTCTTCCTCGTACTCGTCGAGAAAGCGTTCGATGAAATCGCAGTGGTCGTGCGTATCGCTGATGACGCCGATTTTCATAGTGTTTTATTCTGTGGTCTAATGATCGCCTGAAAAAGCTATATCAGGCCCGCATTGCGGAGAAATTGTGATAGCTGGTCATAGGCGGTTTTGGGCGGAACCGCCGCGCTTGGATTCTTGCCATGCGCAACATCCTGACGAAAATTGCGAATACCTTTGGCGTTGGCTATATCTTGCGCAAGAGCAGGCGGAGCAAACAACTCCTCTACATCATCCATGCGCCAGCGATCTGATCCTTTAACAAGGAATTGATAGAGCGCTTGCGCCAATTGCGCCGGCGTGGTTGTTGCAGATTGGAGCGGCAAAAGGTTGTTTGCCAAGTGATCCCTCAACGTTCTTTCGAAGGAGGCGAATAATGAAAAAGCAATCAATAGTTTTAAGCGCTCTTCCGCTTGATCAAGCATTTCATAGCCTTCTTCTATTGTCTTCCCATTAAAGGCAGTCTTGGACACAGGATTTTTGCGTTTATCAAAAACCCTCCGCACTACCTTCATCGCGGACGAAAGCGTAATGAAGGCATCATTAATATCATCCAATGGGTTGCTCATCAGGACAACACCTCCAAAAGGCGATGAAATAAGTCTTCATCAAGGCTAGGCGACAACCCCACAGAGGAATTCTGAAGATATACCCACCCCTGTGCAAAGTCTTCGCACGATGGTTGAGAAGCGGCCTTTCCAAGGCGGGTTCCTTTTTCCGTTATTTCTCTGATAGAAATCAAAGGTTCCCCTTCAAGATATAGAAGCGTTTCAGAGCCAAGATCGCTTTGGATATCCACTCTGCCTTCGGCGCCGAGA
>JAPLSP010000192.1 GCA_026398575.1 Candidatus Sumerlaeota bacterium
AGCAACCGCACTCCAAATGCTGGCGCCGCTTCTGACCGCATTGTTTTTGTCCTTTGAGCAAAAATACGTGACTGTATTTATAAATCAGAGCGCTATGCGATATGCCGCAGAGTGCTTGATCCGTGAGCGGCCTACGGCGTAATGCCAAAAGCTTGTGGAAAAATATTTTCTCTGCGTTGAACCAATCCCTTCCCCCGAGCGACCTATAGGGTGTAAAGTCCGAAAAACAAAGAGATGGAATTGCAAGGGCGCGGGGGGACACGCTTGGTCACTCCTCAAGAACGCATCGAAAACGAAGTGCTTGTGCTGCGCGCGCAGGAGGGCGACGCCGGCGCCTTCGCCGCGCTTGTCAACGCCTGGCAGGAGCGGCTCTGGCGGCATGCCTGGCGCCTGACGCAAAACGAGGAGGCCGCGTGGGACATCCTGCAGGAGGGGTTGATCGCCATCGCCCAGAGCATCCGCAGTCTTGGCGACGCGGCGTGCTTCCCGGCGTGGGCCTACCGGATTGTCAGCAACAAGGCGCGCGACTGGATCCGGCGGGAGATGCGCCGCCGCCGGGCTGAGAAGGACTTCTCTGAAATCGCCGCCGCTACCGCCGAGGAAAATCAGGAGAAGAACGAACGCGGCGAATGGGTGCGGGACTGGATCGAGCATCTGCCCGGCGCCCAGCGCGCCATTCTGCTGCTGCGGTATGAACAAGGCTTTGACGTGGGCCAGATCGCCGGGATCCTTGACATCCCGGAGGGCACGGTCAAATCGCGCCTCTTCCATGCCCGCAAACAACTCGAACAAAAAATCAAGGAGGAGAACCATGAGCGATCATGACGACATGAAATCCATTCTTCAGAACGAGCTCGCCGCCGAACCGCGCTTTGATTCATCGAAAAGCGGTGGCGCGATCAAAACCGTGATGGGCGCCTTTGACCGCCGGTTGAAGCAGGCCGAGCGCATCGTGTGGCTGTATATCTATGGCTGCACGGCCGTGGCCATTGCTTCGATCTATCTTTTCTATGAAGCGACCAGCCTCAAAGCGGCGATGGCATTCGGATTCCTGTTTGTCCTGGGCATTGAAACTTCAGTGCTGGTCAAGCTGTGGTACTGGATCGCCAATGCCAAGATTTCGCTGCAGAAGGATATGAAGCTGCTGCGAATGCAGGGACTTGCCGGCGCGGCGCCGGAAGAAGAAGGCGCTGGGACTCTTCCGCCTGCGCAGGCGTTATCGAAGGTTGAGCGCGGTTTCTGGCTGACGGGATTGATTGCGATTTGCCTCGGGATCGCGGCCATCTACCTGTGGATGGGCGGACACGGATGGACCAGCGGCGTGACGATGCGAAGCGAACGCACTGTCACGCTTGAAGCCGACGGCAACGCCAGCATCGAATCACGCTATTCGTTTCCCAATGAAACGCTGTTTCCTCTGGAAACCTGGTCCATGTTCTCCGACGGCGATGAATGGCAATCGGAGTACCGGGATTTCCAGGGACATAAGCTGGAAACCACCAAGGCGCCGGAAGGCAAAGGCCGGCGCGAAACAATCAAGCTGGCCGAACCCGTGGCGCCTGGGCAGCGGTTGTTGCTGAAGGACTCCGCGAAGTCGCCGCATTGCGCGAAAGAGGAAAACGGCGTCTGGACTTATCGGGATGGGCAGAGCTGGGGCTATTCCCGCTGCGAATACTATCAATCCGTCGCCCTGCCCAAAGGCGCCACCGTAGTTGAAGTATCACCAAAGCCCAATGGATACGGCACGCGCGATGGCCTGCCCGCGGTGCTATTTTCAAGAGTGACCGGCCCCGGCGCTAATTTCAAAATCACCATCAAGTACCGGTTGTGATGCAGGGGCCTTCCTTTTTGCGCGGCGGACAAAAGACCGCAAGGACATCAAGGACAGCAAAGACATCAAAGATAGTGAACCGTGTGAAGCAGCATTCTGCTGATCGCAAGGCTGCTCGTCCCTGACGTCCTTGTAGTCCTTGAGGTCATTGCTGTCCTTCAACCTTTGCCCCTTAAGCTAAATTCAACCGGCCAATAGCCAAAGGAGGAAACCATGAAAACACTCTGTGGAAAATCGAGAGGCCTTACGCTGATCGAACTTGCGGTGGTGATTGTTTGCGCGGTGCTGTTGTTTTTCTTTATTGTCCCTAGTTGTATTTTGAATGGCGGTGACCAGGTTCGCGCGAAGGTCTCCCGCGCAAAGGCGGACCAGCGATCTCTCGCTATAGCGCTGGAGGCATATTATGTGGATTACAAGGCGTATCCGGCCTGGGTGTGCGGCGGCAATGGCGTTTGCTCGAACGATTGGACCACAACGCCCGGTCTCATAGGGCATGTCAATGCTTTTGCTGGAACTGGGCCCGGCGCGGCCAAGATCCATTCCTTTCGCATCCGGAATGGGAGCAACGCGGACAATCTCTTCATGACGCTCACGACGCCGATATCATATATGACGAGCTATTTTGCCGATCCCTTCGCCTCCACGCGCGGCGCCAGCTATGGATACTATGCGGATGCGAAAGGCTGGATAGTCTATTCATTCGGTCCGGATATGGATGAGTCTTGCCCAATCGCCGGTGATATTGATCCTTATGTTGAGGCGCGGCTGAAGAAGCCGCTTGTTTCCAAGTATGGCGAGTTTGTTTATGATGGACGCATCGCGCAACCGACGCTGCTGCTGATAGCTCATGATGGGCGCACGGCGACGGGTTTGGATTTTGGGACGGACGCGCAGGCTTTTACCTACGATCCGACGAATGGAACGGCATCGGAAGGCGACGTTTATCGCTGCAAGCAGTAGTGAGCCGCATGTTCTGACATGAAGCCGCTGACTACATCTCCGAGTCGCTTACTCCAGCACTTTTAGCGCAATCTCGACATGGCCAAACGGCGCGCTGACCTGATAGCCGGCGACGCGCGGGGCGATGCGTTCGCAGATTTCGCGGGAGATTTCGATCCCCATCTTGATGCCGTCTTCTTTCCGCGCGCAATGGCTCATGCGTTCGAGGATCGAATCGGGAATCTCGACACCCGGCACTTCGTTCTTCATGAACTCGGCGTTCTTGTAGCTGATCAGCGGCCAGACGCCCGCAACGACCGGAATGCGCCTGGCGTGTTTCTCGACCGCGTCAAGGAAGCGGAAGAGCGCCTCGGGATCGAAGACCGGCTGCGTGATGGCGAACTGGGCGCCGGCTTCGATCTTGGCGAAGTAGCGCGTGAGCTCGCGCTGCGGCTCGACGGCGCATGGGTTGGCGCCCACGCCGATGAAGAGGCCCGTTGGCGGCGTGATGGGGTTGCCGCCGATATCGCGCCCGTTGTTGAGATTCGCGGCCACCTGCGTCAGGCCAATGGCGTCCACATCGAAAACGCCCGTGGCGTCCGGATAATCGCCCAGCTTCGGCGGATCGCCCGTGATGATGAGGAAATTGGCCAACCCCGCCGCGTAGCCGCCGAGCAGATCCGACTGCATGCCGATCAGATTGCGGTCGCGGCAGCAGTAGTGCAGAATGGGCTCTATGCCGACGCGCTCGCGGATGGCGATGGCGGTGATCATCGGCGAAACGCGCGCGCTGGCGCGGGGGCCGTCGGGAATGTTGATGGCGTCCACGCCGGCCAGATAACACTCGCGCGCCCGCTCGATCAGGCCCGTCATGTCGGATGATTTCGGCGGCAGCAGCTCGACCGTCGTCACCTTGCGGCCCGAGAGCAGCAGGCTGGCGAAGCGCGAGCGTCTCTCGGGCGGGATAACCTTGACTTCGGCGCCGGCGGCTGCCGAAGGGGCATAGGCCTTGATTTCGGCGTGCTTCTTGACGCCGCTCATCGTCTTGACGGACCGCGCCGCCATCCGGATATGCGCGGGCGTTGTGCCGCAGCAGCCGCCCACCGCGCGCACGCCGAGCTCGATGAATTTCTTGCAGTATTCGGTGAAGTATTCCGGGCTGCTGAGGTAGAGCATCCGCCCCTCGACCATGCGCGGCATGCCGGCGTTCGGCATGACGAGGAAGGGCTTCCTGGCCAGCGGCAGCGCGCGCTCGAGAGCGTCGTACGTCGGCGCCGGTCCGACGCCGCAATTGATGCCGATCACGTCCACGTTCGCGTCCTCGTTGAGCGCGGCGACAATCTGTTCGACGGGCGTCCCGAGGGCGGTTTTGTGCGTGTCGTTGAATGTGAACGAGGCGAAGACCGGCGTTCCGAGGCGGCGCGCGACTTCGGCGGCCAGCCGCATCTCATGCAGATCGCAAAAAGTTTCGAGCATGATCAGGTCCACGCCTTCGGCAACGAGCGCCTGCATTTGTTCGTTGAAAGCCGCGACGATTTCCTTCTCATGTTCCGCGCTCAAAATTTGCCCGAGTTTCAGACACGGCCCCACCGAGCCGGCCACATAGAGATCACTGCCTGCCGCTTCGCGCGCGACGCGCACGCCCGCGCGGTTGATCGCCTCGACCTTGTCGGCCAGGCCGAATTCCTTGAGCTTGATCCGGTTGGCGCCGAAGGTGTTCGTTTCGAGAACGTCGGCGCCGGCCTCGGCGTATTCGCGATGAATTCCCTGGATCAGCTTTGGGTTCGTCAGGCACAGTTCGTCATAGCAGACGTTCAGAAAGACGCCTTTCGCATAGATCATCGTCCCCATTGCGCCGTCGAAGATCAGTGGCGTCTGGGCCATTTTTTCAAGGATGCCTGGCTTCATGTTTGTCAAAGCCTTTCTCTGAAGATCGAGCGGTTCGATTGCTTTCGGCGTCCATCAGTGGCGCCGGCGCTGAGAGAAAAGAACTCGGCACGTTTGATTCATTCGCTTATTCGGATGAAAGAATATATAAGATGCGCCCCGCTGTCAAGGCCCAAAATCGCACACAAACAAAATGGGGCCATCTAGCAAGTTAATCGTTGCTCCTAGCTGCTCATCGGGAACAGCAACAGCTAATATGGCAAACCAGCGACCTCATCATCCGGCTTCAGCCGGATCCTCCTTGCACCCTGCTTTAGCAGGTGTGTTTGAAATCTGCATTCGACTTTGAGCGCGCTTCAGCGCGGCTTCTCGATTTGCTTTAGCAACCAGATAAATCTGGCGGATTTATTGCTGAAGCATGTCGAGAAGCCGCGCTGAAGCGCGCTCAAAAGTGGATATTGCCCTTGTCCCCCGCCGGCTGAAGCCGGGGGC
>JAPLSP010000225.1 GCA_026398575.1 Candidatus Sumerlaeota bacterium
GATGTTTTCGCCTTGCCTTCGCTGCCTGTGCCGAACAGAATTTTATGTGCCCATTTTGCGCGGCTAAAGGCATACGAATATCTTCCTGCTTCATACAACAATCGCGCCGTTTGAACACGGGCGCGTGAAGCATCCAAGTAATCCGAGCAGACTAATCTCATGCGTGAGACTCGCGTGAAATGTCATCTTGCCGTCTGAAGACGCCAACAAACGCGGCGCACAGTATTGTCTGCACTGCGTGGCCCAAGTCCAGCCTGTTTTTGTGCGGTTCTGCCAAGTTCCCAAGAATTGCCCGTCCGATGAAGAACTCAATCCAGCGCGAAAAAAGGTTGCGCGCCTTCCACGGGATGCGACACAGTTTCACCGCTTCAATAATTTTTCCATTCGAGAAAAGACGCTGTCCGCATGATGAAGTCGCAGGAAGAACCGAAGCCCATCAAGCATCCGCGCAGCATGACGCGACGGCGGCTGCAAATCTATCTGGCGCTCCTGTTTTTGCTGGTGGTCATTTTTATCGGTATCACGGGGTTCATGTTCTTCGAGCGTATGTCGCCGCTCGAAGCATTTTTTTCGACGATCATCATCCTGACGACCATCGGCCTGAGCGGCACCGAAAAAATCGGGCACTTGAGTCCGGGAGGCATGGTCTTTACCATCATCCTGGCCCTGACGGGATTGGCGACCGTCACCTACGCCGCCAGTTTTTTGGTTCGGGAAATCATCGCGGGCGAATTGAACACTTTTCTGGGGAGACGCATCATGGAACGGCAATTGGCAGCGCTCAAGGACCATTTCATATTGTGCGGGTTTGGGCGGATCGGCAAGATCATCGCGCAGGAAATGCGCGACAGCAAAACGCCGCTGGTCGTCATCGAAAACAAACCCGATCGCGCCGGCGAATTGGAATGCGATGGCTACTTGAGCGTCCACGGCAATGCGATGGACGATACGACGCTCGAGATGGCGGGCATCCGGCGGGCGCGGGGGTTGATCTCGACCCTGGACTCGGACGCCGACAACGTCTTCCTGATCCTATCAGCGCGCCAGATGAATCCCAATATTCATCTCGTGGTGCGGAGCGAATCGGATTCCGCGATTGAAAAACTGCGGCGCGTCGGCGCCAGCGCCGTCATCTCGCCCCTGACGATGGGCGGCGAAATCATCGCGCAGGCGGCGCTGCGGCCCAACGTCGTCGAGTTTCTCACCGCCACCACGCGCGGACGCTATGAACGCTATCAGATCGAAGAGGTTCCGGTCTCGGAGCAGTCGGCGCTCAAGGACCGCAGCCTGAAGGAATTGGGCATTGCGCGCGAGCATGGCATCATGATCATCGGCGTACGGCGCAAGACCGGCGAGGAATCCATTTTCAATCCCTCGGCCGACACTGTCATCCGCGCCGGCGACATCCTGATCATCCTCGGCGAGCGCGCCAACGTCAGCCGGTTCATGGGTCACGCGAGGGGATAGCTGGGCGGGGCCTGGCGCTTGAAAAACTCTTTGGCAAATTCTATGAACTTATCCGCTCGTTGAATCTGTTCCATGCTTTCCGTTTCCGGCACTTTGCCGCCGGTCTCATAATCGCCTAAATGGCGGACTTCCATTGCAGGCATTAGACCAGGACCCCTTCTTGGCGGGCATTGACAAGAAATGGCCTATCCGAAGATTCGTACTGCTCTTGGGAAACAAAAAAACATTCTATAACCAAGTCAAATTGTAGCGAAATTCGCGCGATTATTTCTTCAGTCCGGGCAATTTCCTGGCATGGTTCCACTTCTCCCTTGAGTACGACCAGGATGTCAACGTCTGAGTGCTTTCGCGCATTGCCGCGCGCTTGAGACCCAAAGAGAATCACGCTCTCAAGCTGGTCAGAATAAATATTTGCCAGTTCGCCTCGGAGGGCTTCAAGAGGACTGTTTAGCAGCATTCTCATCAAATCCTCCATCGCGCTGGCGCCATCTCATTAGTGGCTATCGGAAAGATCTAGACCAGCTCAATAATACCCGTAATTGTCTTTCAGGTAGTTCGCGATTTCGTCGGCCAGGGCTTCGAGGGTCAATTGGGGCGAGGCGAACCATCGGCTTGCGCTGAATTCGCGGTCTATCATCAGGTTCCGTTTCTCCACGTCCCACATCATCAGGCGCACGCGCACCTTGCTGATCCATATCTTCGACGTGTTGTTCATCGCCAGGCGCTCGTATAGCACCTGGCCGCAAATAATGTGGTCCACCTGAAGCTGCGATCCGATCTCGAGGGCCTTTTCGGCGACAACGCCGTCGAGCAGCGTGTCAATCTGGTCCTGTTTGAGATGGGGATATTGCTTGCGCGTTTTATCGGCCAGCGATGCGAGGTAGTTCCGGAAATTCGTGCGCGGATCCACCTGGATCAGCTCCGTGCGGTTCAAGCGCTGCGCGACTTTGTCGGCGATGCAGAAGCCGATGTTGGCGTCGTTATATACCAACTCGGAGCCAAACGCCCAGCCCTCGCGCGATTTATAGGTGAATCGCTTGGGGTCGTGATAGCCCGTGTTGGGAGGGGCAAAGTCAAACACGGCCATCCGCGTTTTCATCGGAACGGGAGGCGTGGGTTTTCGCATGGCGCAATTGGCCGCCAACAGACACACGCCGCAAACGGCAATAGCCGCAATGATCCTGGATCGCATAAAGACCTTCCCTTGCAATAGATAAAAATAATGGCGGCAAATTGCTCCGGCCCGCCGCGCATGTCAACCCCTATCACCAAAAAGGATTCTGCGAATGCGCGCCGCCAAGCGATTCGCGCAGACCGCGCGTGCTGCGGCGCATTTCATATCTTAACTGCTGCAAAACCCGGATCGTCGAGATGCGGTTGCAGCGCTCGAACATGGGACAATAAAAGCACTTTTTCGTCTCTTCCGGATCGCTGATGCCGTCCTCCATCATCCAGTTCATCTGCAGCCCGAAGCATTCGCGCGGCTTGGCTTCCGCGGGCAGGACAGACGCAGCGTCTTGAATGGGCATGAAATCTTTCTCCCCTTTCGCTCCCGGACAAAAACGATACGGGGTTCCCTCGCGCCGCGCAACGGCTCTTTTTGCGTTGAAACGGCGGCAAAAAGAACATATCTAACGGGGGGTCATTATCATCACAGGATCGGCGGCCATGAATAAAACAGAGCTTGGGGAGCTGATTCAAAACGGCGAGAACTCCTTTGTGGAGTTCAAGCATGACGCCATTGACGCTCGCGCGCTGGCTCGCGAGCTCGTCGCATTCGCCAACGCGTTTGGCGGGCGCGTCTTGCTGGGAGTCGAAGATGATGGCTCGGTCTCAGGTTTGACGCGTCCGAATCTGGAAGAATGGATCATGCAAATCTGCCGCGATAAAATCCGCCCGGAGATTATCCCTTCCCTCGAAGTCATTCACGATGCGGCGCCGGGAAAAGATGTCGCTGTCATTTGTGTTGAGCGCGGATGGGGCGTTCATCATCTCTGGCATGACCAGCACTATACGCCTTGTATCCGGGTCGGATCGCTTTGCCGTGAGATGAGCCTGGAGGAGCGGGAACGTCTCTATCAACAGCGCGGAGGCTTTCATTTGGAAATGCGGCCCGTGCCCGGCGCCGCGCTGGAGGCGTTTGACCGCCGCAGGCTGCTGGACTATTTTACCCGCATCCGCCGGCAACCGATCGAGCGAAGCGATGACGAAGCATGGACCCGGCTGCTTATTAATACGGAATTGATGTCGGCTGATGAAGGCCCTGCCCGCGCAACCGTGGCCGGGCTGCTTTTGTTCGGGAAAAATCCAAACCGGTTTTTGCCTCATGCAGGGCTGGATGCCGTCGCCTATCCGGGAACCGAAAAAGACTATGCCGCTCGCGAGCGCCAGGCGATCCGCGGTCCGATGGTTCCGCTTTTCTCGCAAATGGAAGCGGACGCCAGACCGGAAATTGTCGAAAGCGGCTTGGTTGAAAAGGGCATGGACTTTGTGCGGCGCAACATCGAAGTGCAAGCGGAGTTGGCTGACGGCGCGCGCCGCGTGGAACGTTGGGCGTATCCGCTCGAAGCCGTGCGCGAGGCGATTGTCAATGCGCTGGTTCATCGCGACTATCTTTTGTCATCCACGGATATCGAGCTTTCCATCTATTCGGACCGGCTGGAGATCATCTCCCCGGGCCAACTCGCCAATGGCATCACCCCCGAACGCATGAAGGCCGGCTGCCGCTCCGCCCGCAATCAACTCATCAAAGATATTATGCGCGATTATGGCTATCTCGAACACATGGGCATGGGAATTCCGCGCAAAATCATCCGGGGGATGCGCGAGCATAACGACACAGAACCGGACCTGATCGAAGATAGCGAGCGATTCATTCTCAGGTTGTGGAAGACAAAAAAGGATTAACCCCTTGATGATGCGCAGTAGGCCGCTCGCTCCGTCGGGCGGCCCGGCGCGCTAATACCACCCGGCGTGTCAGTTAGCGCGCGAGGCCGCCCGACGGAGCGAGCAGCCTACGACACATCATTAAAGGATTGCAAAAAGGATTAAACGGCCATGAAATTCATCATCACTCCCAAACCGATACTGCGCGGCGCGGTGGACATCCCCGCGTCAAAGTCCCATACGGTCCGCGCCGCTGTTTTTTCCACTCTGGCCGAAGGGCGGAGCGTCGTTCATAATCCGCTTGATTCGCTTGATGCGCGCGCCGCCATTGCCGCCGGGCAGGCGCTGGGCGCGCGATTCGACGTCCAGCCGGACAAGTGGATCGTCGAGGGTGTGGGGCGCGCGGGATTGAAGCCGCCGGAAAATGTCATGGATGTCATGAACTCCGGCACGACGCTCTATATCTTCATGGCCGCCGCCGCGCTGGTGGATGGATGGACGGTCCTGACGGGGGACGATCAGATTCGCCGCCGCCCGGCCGGAGCGCTCCTCAACGCCCTCAACAACCTCGGCGCGCAGGCGTTCTCGACGCGCGGCAATGGCTGCTGTCCGCTGTGCATCCGTGGGCCGATGCGCGGCGGACGGACCAGCATCGAAGCCGTCACTTCGCAATGGGTCAGCGCGATCCTGATCAACGCGCCGCTGGCCGCCGGGCAAACCATCCTCGATGTGCCTCTCCTCAACGAGGCGCCGTATGTCCGCATGACGATGAATTGGCTCGACGCCTTCGGCATCCGCTATGAGGCGGCGCCGGACCTGTCGCGCTTTGTGATTCCGGGCGGCCAAAAATATCCGCCCTTCGAGCGGCGCGTGGCGGCGGATTTTTCATCCGCGACTTTTTTCTTCGGCGCGGGAGCGGTTCTCGACGCCGACATCACGCTGCGCGGCCTCGACATGAACGACCCGCAGGGCGACAAAGCCGTCGTGGATTATCTGCGCGCGATGGGAGCGGAAATAGACACAAACGGCCCGGAAATCCGCGTGCGGCGCGCGAACCTGAAGGGCGCCGACCTGGATTTGAACGCCACGCCCGACGCGCTGCCGATGATGGCGGTGGTAGGCGCGCTGGCCGAAGGAACGACGCGATTGCTCAACGTCCCGCAGGCGCGCGTCAAGGAAACCGACCGCATCACCGTCATGCGCGAAGAGCTGACCAGGATGGGCGCGCGGATCGAGGAGCTGCCCGACGGCCTCGTGATCCACGGCGGAAAGCTCAAAGGCGCCAAGGTCCACGGCCACGCCGATCATCGCGTCGTCATGGCGCTGAGCGTGGCGGGCATGGCAGCCCAAGGCGAAACCGAAATCGCCACTGCCGAAGCCGCCGCCGTCACCGTGCCGCAGTTCACAGCGCTAATGAGCGCGCTCGGGGCTGTGATTAAATCAGAGTAATGAGTGGAACTGGAATCCAATTCGAAGAGGCTTGACACGGCAAACTGGAATACGTGATCTTTTCCCATTGATCACGTATGGAGAATCAAAATGTCATCTGCCAAATTAACATTGTCTTGCGAACCGAGTCTGGTTAGTAAAGCCAAGCGATTGGCGCGTGAACGGCGCACAAGCGTTTCCGCAATGTTTGCACAATACGTGAAAAGTATCACCGAGCATCAAAATTGGGAACGCGAATTGACTCCTCGTACGCGGCAGGCGTTGGGTCTGGTGAAAAAGGCGCCCAATAAGCCATACCGCCAATTGATGGAAGAAGCCCTTTCCGAAAAATATGGCATGGGCCGATGATTGTATTCATTGACACCAATGTTCTCTTGGACGTGCTTCTGCGCCGAGCCCCATTCTGCGAAGCTTCTGCGAAAGTATGGTCTTTAGCTGATGAAGGCAAAATAAAGGCCGGCATTTCCGCTCTCTCATTCAGCAATATTTTCTATCTTGTTCGAAAGCTCGATGGCAAATTGCAGGCAAACAAAGCCCTACATGTTTTGAGGGCGGCATTCAATGTGATTCCTGTTGATCTTGCTGTTATAGATCAGGCCTTGGCTTCCAAGGCAGATGACTTTGAAGATGCAGTCCAACATGTCAGCGCAAAACGCCAGAGAGCTGAATTCCTGGTAACTCGAAACAAGCCTGATTTCCCTCAGGACGGTCCGAAACTTGTGACGCCGGAAGAGTTCCTGCTTTTACCAGATTGAATTTACTTGGTTGGCATGAACACATCTGGAGATACATGAAAGTGATCCGACAGAACTTTGACATGTCGGAGATCAAGTTTCCGCTTTCCATTAAGGATGCGAGACCCCAATCCACGATCCCCCAGCAGGCGCCCTAAATTAGAGGCTTTCATGCCGGCGCCGGCCATCAAGATTTTCAGCATCTTTATTCCTCTTTGACGCGAAAGGTCGCGCGCAGGCTTTTTAGCGTCATAAACCGCAATTAATTCCGCCAAATGTTCGAGACGATCTTGCTGTTTCGGTGTCAGACTTCCCTCTGGCCGGATTGCCAGTTTATGGAGGGCTTCAAATGCCTGATCGTAATCGGCTTCTGTATTTAAGGTTTTTTTTATCATATAATATCCTCACGTTTTTCCAGTTCGCCTTGCGGCGCCCGCTCCATGGGATTGCCTGCCAAACAACCATAAGTCTTTTCAAAGAAACCGGGAGGCCAGCCGCGTGAATCACTGGAATTTGCATCTTTGTGATTCGACTGCAAAACAACCACGGTCTCTGCGCTCTGGTCTTGAAGCCCCACTGGCATATCCAAATGCAAGATGCCATCATGGCCAATATGCGTGGTCATTTGAATAGTTTTCATTCGTCAATCCTCCTTGCGCGCCGTTTATCTTGGGCGATATGATAACCTTGCTCTTGATTATGGCAAGCCCAAAGCGGCCAGCGAATGCGTAAATCAATAAGGAGACGCCGGTGAAAAGGATTGGATTGCTGACAGTGCTCAGCGCGGCGGCATTGTTTTTCAATGCGATGGCATTCAGTCAACAGCCGGCCGCTTCGGACTGGCGCTTCATCACTGTTCCCGCCAACTGGGAGACCCAGGGCGATGATCTGCGCAACGTGAACGGCTTCGCGTGGTATCACAGTTTCGTGAAAACTCCCGATAGCGAGGAGGCAAAAAAGATGGCGGAAGCGTTTGAGGCGGACGCGGGAGCAAAAGAGTCCTTCATAGGCGCCTCTTCCGCGGCGGCGCCCGAAAATCCATGGACGCTCTGGTATCGCCAGCCGGCGCAGGCGTGGACCGAGGCGATGCCGGTGGGGAACGGACGGCTGGGCGGAATGGTCTTCGGCGGCGTCGCCGAAGAGCGCATCCAGCTCAATGAAGACACGATGTGGAGCGGGTCGCCTTATGATTGCGACAATCCCGACGCGCTGGCCGCGCTGCCTGAAATCCGCCGATTGCTCTTCGAGGGCAAATACGCCGAAGCGCAGGCGCTGACCTTCAAATGCCTTGTCTGCAAAGGGCCGGGCAGCAACCACGCCGCCGGCGCGAAAGGGCCTTATGGCTCGTATCAGACGCTGGGCGACCTGAAAATCAAATTCGACGGGCTGGACGGCGCCGCGGAATACCGGCGCGACCTGGACATTGAAACCGCCATTGCGCGCGTGCGCTTCAAAGCCGCCGGCGGGGCGCTTTTCACGCGCGAAGTTTTCTCCAGCGCGCCGGATCAGGTCCTCGTCGCGCGCTTCGCATGCGACAAACCCGGACTACTGACGTTCTCTGTGTCGCTGACGCGGCCCGGAAATTTCGAGACCAAAATTGACGGCGCGGATGGCCTTGTCATGAGCAGCCAGCTCCCGAGCGGAACCGAGGCCGAAGGGCTGAAATACATGGCGCGTCTGCGCCTCGTGACCGAAGGCGGAAAAGTCAGCCTGGATTTAACCTCGAACACCGTGCGCGTCCAGGGCGCCAACGCCGCCACGCTCTTCCTCGCCGCCGCCACAAACTATCGCATGAACGAGCCACCGGCGTATCTTGCGAAAGGCGTCCCGCAGGAAAAAATCACGCGTGACCAGGTGCGCGTCGCCACGAAAAAGAAATACGAAAATCTGCACGCGGCGCACATCGGCGATTATGAGCTGCTCTTCAAACGCGTGGCGCTCAACCTGGGGGGCAATCCCGAGGTCATGCAAAAACCGACCGACGAGCGCCTGATCCTGATGCGCAAGGGCGGCGAAGACCCGCAACTGATCGCGCTCTTCTTCCAGTATGGCCGCTACCTGCTCGCCAGCAGCTCGCGCCCCGGCGATCTGCCCGCCAACCTTCAGGGGATTTGGGCCGACACAATCCAAACACCCTGGAACGGCGATTATCACCACAACATCAACGACCAGATGAATTACTGGCCCGCCGAGACGACGAACCTGTCCGAATGCGCGCTGCCGTTCTTCGATCTGATCGAATACATCCGCAAGCCCGGCGCCAAAACCGCCAAGGTCCACTATGGCGCGCGCGGCTGGACCGTCCACACGATTTCAGACACATGGGGCTTCACCGCGCCGGGCGAGGCCGCCAGCTGGGGCCTCTTCCCAATGGCCGGGCCGTGGCTTTGCCAGCATCTGTGGGAACACTACGCCTTCAGCGGCGACAAGAAATTCCTGAAACGCATTTATCCCACGATGAAAGAGTCTGTGGAATTTTGTCTCGACTGGCTCGTGGAGGATCCCGCGACAAAGAAACTGGTTTCGGGTCCGGCCAACTCCCCCGAGAATTCTTTCATCACCAACGACGGAAAGCATGCGACCATCGTCATGGGTCCGGCGATGGACCAGGAAATCTTATGGGACCTTTTCACGAACTTCCTCGATGCCTCGAAGGCGCTCAAGATCGAAGACAAGTTCGTCCAGCAAGTGGCGGCGGCGAAAGAAAAGCTATTGCTGCCGCAAATCGGACAGGATGGCCGCCTGCTTGAATGGTCCAAGGAATTCAAGGAAGCCGAACCACAGCACCGCCATACCTCGCATCTTTTCGGGCTGCATCCCGGGCGGCAGTTCAAGCAATACGGATCGCCGGACCTGTTCGAGGCGGCGAAGAAATCACTCATCGGGCGCGGCGACGGCGGGACAGGCTGGTCCATGGCGTGGAAGATTTGCTTCTGGGCGCGGCTGCGCGACGGCGATCACGCTCTGGCGCTCGTGCGCAACCTGCTCAACCCAACCGGCATCCACGGCTTCAACTACACCGGCGGTGGCAGCGGCGTTTATCCCAACCTGTTCGACGCGCATCCGCCCTTCCAGATAGACGGCAACTTCGGCGCGACGGCAGGGATCGCCGAAATGCTCCTCCAAAGCCACGACGGCGAACTCACGCTCCTCCCCGCGCTGCCGAAGGCGTGGGCGACCGGTTCGGTCAAGGGTTTGCGCGCCCGCGGCGGTTTCGAAGTGGACATCGCATGGGAGGCGAGCCAACTCAAATCCGCAACGCTCCATTCACTGAACGGCGCTATGTGTCGCCTGCGTTCGCCGTCGCCTGTCAGCGTGACGTTGAAAGGAAAAGAAGTCAAAGCCCTGACGCGCCCCGAGTCCGCCGTTGCTGTATTCGAGACCAAGTCCGACGGTATCTATGAAATCAGCCCAGCCAAATAATAGTAGAATGATTTGCGCCATTAATTCAGGCAGAATGATTGAGGGCAGGATGATAACAACTAGTCGTTCATTGCCATCCGTGCCATCCGCGAAATCCGTGGTTAGTCTTCCACCACGGATTTCCCGGATAACCCGGATAGTGTGTTGCGAAGCAGCATATTTTTGCAGACGGGGTTTATAAAAATCCTGTGCATTTTCTACAAGGAATGAGATCCGCAATGAAAATTCCAATGATGAATAAAATCATGTTCCTAATTCTAATCATGTCCATTTTCTCAAGCGCCTTTTGTGGCGCATCTGCAAAGGCCGCAGTGGTAGCCGAATGGGATTTCACGAAAGGGACGCAGAAGTGGCAGCCGAATGAGCGCGTTGCGAATTTGCGCTCGACGGGGGAAGGGTTGGAGTTCGAGACGACGGCTGAGGACCCGTGGATCACCGGACCGGCGGCGAATTTTCCGGCAGACCGGCGGCTGCGGCTGACGATTCGCATGAAGTCCAATGCGGAGGATGGCGCAGGGGAATTTTTCTTCGGGCCGAAGATTGATCCGGCGCTCAGCAAGCGATTCAATATTCATAACGACGGCGCCTGGCATGAATATCAGGTGTTGATCCGGGAAGGAATCCTGAAGCCGGGCGGAACTATTCGGCTCGATCCGTGCTCGGGGAAGGGCAAGATCGCGATCGCATGGCTCAAAGTCGAAGCGCTGGCGCCGACGGCTCAATTGAAAACCGAAAAGCCGGGTATGTTTTCCAAAGGAGCGCCGGCAATCGGAGCGGCGCCAGCAGCTGGCATGGCGCCGGCTATCGGCGCGGCAGCGGAAGTGAAGATGACTGCCGGCGATATATCCGTGGTAGTTCCCATTCAACAATGGGGCGGATGGCGTGTCGCGGTTAACGGCGCGGAGATGGCGCGGGCGCATGATCATGAATTCCTTGCTTATGTCGCAGGCGAACGGACGGTTTGGGTGGACTTGGCCGCCGGGACAGAGGCGAGTTCAAAACTTCTCAGTGCGACCTCCGGCCCTGGCACCGGCGCGCGCGCATCCGAGGCGATTGTCAGCGATTTGAACATCAAGGACGCGGACGGCGGCGTATGGACGTTGCAGCGCACGATGCGCGCGCATTCATCGGGCGCAGCGCTCGAAATCGAACTCTCTATTCAATGCGACCGCGACCGCGACCTGATTTATTTCCCATGGCTGACGCTTTTCCCCGGTTTGTATTCCTTCGGCGAAAAGAAACAGCAGGCTGTCTTCGCGGGGCTTGAATATCTCTCAAACGAGCCCAGCAGCAGCGAGGCCGAGATTCGCGGTCCCGGCGCCATCCGTCGCCTGCCGAATCCCGTCAAGATCGCGTTTCCGCTCATGACCATCGCCGCCGAGGGGCGGTGGCTGGGATTGATGTGGGAACCGGCGGACGAAGTCTGCGCTGTTTTCGATTCACCCGACCGCGTCTATAAGTCCGGCGCGCACCTGATGGGCCTCGTGGCGCCGGCGTTTGACAAACGCAGCTATGAAAACGATTTCATGGCCGGCGAGCCGCTGACTCTCAAGGCTGGCAATCCGCTCTCGACGCGCGCGATGCTGATTGGCGGAAATGGAACGACGGTTGTTCCATCGCTCCAGCGATATATCGCGTTGAAGCCACTCCTGCCGGTTCCCGAATTCCCGGGCGGACTCGAAGCGGCGGCGCGGCTGCTGACGCGCGGCTGGACGGATTCGGCGGCGCGCGAGGGCGGGCTCTGGCGCCATGCGGTCTGGGGCAATAGCTTTCCGCCGCACGTCGCGCCGGATGCGGCGGCAAATCTGGCGTGGCTGAAGGATCATATCGGTGGAGGCGCCGATATGATCGGAAAAACAAACACTGTTGATTTGGCTGGAAAAGCGAACACCTCCGATTTAATCGCAAAAGCAAACGCCGCCATCTCGCAATCCCTGGCAGCGGTTCCTAAAGAACAACCATACACCGATGGCGTCTCACACGTCCGGACGCCCGCCGCGCCATTGCTGTTTGGGCGGATCGAAGCCTACCTCGATCACCGTCGCGCCGAGGCCCGAAATCTGATCCGCGAGTTCGACGCGCAGGGCATCCGACATTATCATCCGGCTGCGGGCAAACCCAACTACGCCGAAACCAACCCAAGCGATTATACCAACGGCATCGCCGCCACGCCACTCGCCCGCATCCTCGAAGCCGCCGCGCTGACGGCGGACGCCGAGATCACGAGCAAGGGATTGTGGCTGCTCGATCAGCAGACGCGCCTCTATGCCGGCGACGTCCCGCGCGGCGCGCAGCCGTGGGAGATGCCGCTGCACACGCCCGATCCGTTGTCATCGGCGTATATGATTCAGTGTTACGTCTGGGGATACAAGCTGACGGGCGAGGCGAAATTCCTCGAGCAGGCGCGCTATTGGGCATGGACCGGCGTGCCGTTCGTTTATCTGGAGCCGCCAATCAGGTCTGCAAACGACGGCACGGACAAGGGCACGGACAAGAACACGGACAGGAGCACGGACAGGAGCACGGACAAGAGCACGGACAAGAGCACGGACCGCGAACGCGCCCGTGCGCCGGTCGGGCTTTACGGCACTTGCGGCGTGATGGGCGCGACGAACTGGCAGGCGCCGCTCTGGCTTGGGCAGCCGGTGCAATGGATCGGACTGGTGTATGCGGCGGCGCTCCATCGGCTCGCGCCACTCGACCCAGGTGGCCCCTGGCAAACCATCGCGCGCGGCATCACGGCGACCGGACTTCAGATGACATGGCCCGCCGACGATCCCAAAAATCGCGGTGGGCTGCTGCCGGACTACTATCTTTTGCGCGACCAGCAGCGCGACGGCCCGGCCATCAACCCCGGAACCGTCGGCGCGACGCTGCCCGAGCTTTTCTCCGCAGGAACGCTCTACGATAGTGCACGCGTTGAAAGCACAGGATGGTTCGCCCACGCGCCCTGCCGCGCAAAGATCGCTTCGTCCAAGAATGACATCGCGCTGGCTTTGGACGGCGCCGGATCGAATTCCTATTTCGTTCTCATCGCCGGCGTCAAATCCGCGCCCGCCCGGATTGTATTTCAGGCTGCCGTCTTCGCCGCCCCGCCTCAATCCATCCCAGTCGAGCAATGCTACAATGCCAAATCAGCGCGGCTCATCATCCCCATTAAAGGAAAAGGCTCATTGCGCATAGCGCTTTCTCAATAGAGAACCGCAAAGCGCAGAGGGGTTGTATTGTTCCCCAAACCTCTGCGGCGTAATCCTTCAGCCAATTCCCAAAACCCACCACAGAGACACCGAGGCACAGAGAAACGCCTACAAGTTATTTTTCTCTGTGCCTCGGTGTCTCTGTGGTAAGTTCATTGCGATACGCCTAAGAGCCCGTCTTAAAATAAGTATCTCACTCTATGCGTTGGTTCGGGCAGATTATGTAGTTCCATTCGCCATGAAATGAGTCGCTTTGAATATTTATCTTTGC
>JAPLSP010000690.1 GCA_026398575.1 Candidatus Sumerlaeota bacterium
ATTCTGATTCAGCACGCTGAGAATTGTCCGCTCGAGAAATTGCGCCTGGTTATAGGAGGGGGTAACGACGGATATCTTGGGATAAGACGGATCGCGGGCGGCGAGAATTTTCTCGTCGAACCGGGGCATCGCCACAAAAGATTTTATCTCGCCACTCAATGCTTTTCGAGCCACGGCCCTGCTCTTTTCGGATGCTGCCTTGTTCCATAATGCTGTGCGCGCCTTGATCATGCGTGGTCAAAGCGGACTGATTGAATCCGGGGACAATATCCCATGCTTTTGGCGGATGGCTCAAGGTGAATTATCCTGATGTTTATCCTGAAGCCTGCAACCTGGAATTGCAGCGGCGCCATTTTTGCTCATGGAAAACATAATGTGGATGGATTTGCTGTAATATGAAGCAAGGATAAGATAAATACCATACAAATTATACGTATGAGGTTTTGATTTTCCGCTTTGTTTCGTGCCTTTTGGAAAATATATGTTCCAAAATGTGCAGAAGATGAAGAAAAACCGACTAAGACAATCTCAATTGCATGTTGCTGCAAAGGCAAACACGCATTAGGCGGGCAAAATTGCCCTTGATTGGTAGGAGCGATCACAGATACAATAACAACCCAAGTATTTGTTATTACAAAGGGAGGTGATAACCACAAGCGGGATAGCGCTCCGCCACTAAAAAAACGATTTGAAGGAACTCCTGAGGGTTCCATAAACTAACAAAAGCAAAGAGGAGCGAAACATGAAAACGTTCGTTAAAAGCATGGCATTGATGGCGGTAGTGAGCGCAATGTTCCTGGGAAGCGCAACGATGGTTCTTGCCCAAAAAGCGGCCAAAGGCGACAAGCCTACTGTTGGAACGGTCAAAGTCACGCTTGATGACGCCAAGAAAGTAACCGAAATCACGATTACCGATAAGGCCGGGACGGCGGTCAAAGTGAACTTGGATGCGAAGGGCCTAGAGCTGAAGGACTATGATGGCAAAAAAGTCGCTGCCAAAGGCACAGTGGCGGACGGCAAAATAACGGTCACCGAATACAAAGAGGTCGTGGCCGGCGCCAAGAAAGCCAAGTAATATCCTGACAAAGGACAAGTAGCCTTTGCGCTGTTTTAGCTGACGGCGCGTGCGCAAGATCAAGGCCGTGAAGGGGCAGTCCCTCTTCGCGGCCTTTTCTTTTTTCAAAGGCTGAGCTTGAATTCCATGGGGGGCGCTTGCTTATAATCCGCCCAGCGCCACGCGCACATTATCGTTTACCTGAGGAGGATTCAAAGCCCATGGCTTGCACACCTGACCACGACAAACACCTGTGTATGATGATCGCCAAGCGCGCATCGTTGGATGAACTGAAGAAAGTGGCCAAAGACGCCAAGCATATCTGCAAGAATTGCGGACGCGCGTCAAACGATCCGAAACGGATTTGCGCCCCGGATGAGCTGTAATCCCGAGCGGGGTTCATGACTCCCAGAAATGCTTTGCCACTGGGAGCGCCGGCATCTCTGCCGGCGTTTCGCGTCCAATCTCGCAGGCAGATTACCGCAGGTGGCCTGTGGCGTTTTTTCTCTGCGCCACATTGGCCACCGGCGCATGGCTATGGCGGCTGCTGGGTTTGTCCGCTCTGATCATTGTGTCATTTTTCAGACGCCGCAAGTTCGGGCCTTCCAGCGCGTTCGGCCCCGGATTCCGGATATTGCTGGCGGCCTGCGCCATGATTCTCTCGCTTGGTCCGCGGCGGATCGCGCATAAGTCCTCGCTTCAGGATTTTTGGACGGCGCCCGTTCCTGCCGCTTCCTTATGCATCGCTGGGGCCAATCGGACGCCCTGAAGAAGCGCTGCTGCGGAACTCCTGACTGTCCTGATGCGCTTGAATTGGGCAATTGATTTAGCGCCGGGAAAAGCGGATTCCAATCAAAAGGCGCTCAGTATCATGGCGAAGAAAGAAACGGAAACAACGGCGAAGAAGCCGGTCACTTCCGCAAAGACAAAACTGAAGAAAAACATGGCCGGCGAGCAGGATGGGCTGAAAAAGGAAACGGCAGCAAAGCAATCATCAGCGCCGGTCAAAGCTGCGAAAGCTTTGGAAAAAATCCCCGCCGCCGCCGCCATTAAAAATATCATCACCAAATTGGGAGGGAGAACAAGTATGGCTGGAAAAAAGAAAGTCGAGGGAAAGGCGCAGTCGGAAGCGCCTGTTTCCAAGTCCAAATCAACAACGGTTTCCGTCGGCAAAATGCAAACTAAAGCTCCTAAAGCCGAAGCTGAGTCTGCTCCCATCACCAAGCAATCAGGGCCGGTAATGGTATCCAAGCCAATGGCGCTTGCGGCGCCCGCCAAACCGGCGACGTCCGCAGCCGCTGCCAAGCCGACGACACTCGCGGCCCCTGCTAAACCGGCCACTATTGCAGCCGCTGCCAAGCCGACGATACTTGCGATCCCTGCTAAACCGGCGACAATTGCAGCCGCCGTCAGGCCGACGACACTCGCGACCTCTGCCAAGCCGACGACACTTGCAGCCGCCGTCAAGCCGATGAATCTCGCGGCCCCTGCCAAACCGGTGATACCTGCCGCCGCCGCCAAACCGGCGATACCTGCAGCCGCCGCCAAGCAGCCGACTCCCGCGTCCCCTGCAAAACCGGCGACGCTTGCAGCCCCCGCCAAGACAGCAGTGGCAGCGGTTGTCGGCGCCAAACCTGCAGCAGCCATGACCGCAACGGCGCCGACTCCTGTTGCTTCGGCCAAGGTCACGGCCATGCCTGCGCCGAAGCCTGAAGCGGTTTCTGCGCCTGTCCTGAAGCCAGCATCCGCTGCTGCCGCTGCGGTTGAAGCCGCGCCCAAACCTGCAAAGAAAGCCGCGCGCAAAACGCCGGAGAAAACAGCCGCTGCTGCCAAAGCCGCCGCGCCCAAAGTTCCGGGACGGCGCAAAAAAGCCGTTGCGGAAGGCGGCGCAGAGCTGAAGACGCCCGAAGCGGCCTTAACGGCCAAGGGCATGGTATTTGAGCCTTCGTCCACCACGTCCGGCGCCTCGGACAACCTGGTGATGCAGGCGCGGTCGCACCAATTCGAACTCGAACAAAGGGGCGTTCATGCGCCGTATCGCGAACCCCTTCCGGCCGCGGTGCGCGAACTGCCCGAGCGCTATAATGAAACCAAGCTGCTCTTGCTGCCGCGCGATCCCGACTGGGTGTTCGCTTATTGGGAGGTCGCATATCACGACAGGCAGAATTTCAAAGCGACCGACGACAACATGCGCCTGCGTCTGTATGACGTCACCGACGTGGAGTTCACCGGTTCCAACGCTCATTCCTTCGTGGACATCGCCATCGGTTCATCGAGCAATTGGTATTTGCGCCTGCCGGCCAGCGATCGTCATTGGGTGGCCGACCTGGGCGTGGTCGCTCCGGACGGAACCTTCCGGACCATCATCCGCTCCAATACCATCATGCCGCCGCGCAACAGCGTTTCGCCCTTTGTGGCTGAAGAAGAAGAATGGATGACGATACAATCCGATTTTGAAAGAATCTTCGAACTGTCGGGCGGGCGGGTGGCGCGCGGCGGAGCAGGGGGATCGCAAGAAGCCCGCGCGATGCAGCGCCAGCAATTCGAAATTCCCCGCCTTTCGATGGGCAGCGAAGCGCTGGCATCCGGCGCCCTGATGAAGCGCGGAGAATTCGCCGGTCCGAGCGAAGGGCGCGGATTCCGGTTGGTTGTCAATACCGAGTTGATCGTGTATGGCGCCACCGAGCCGGACGCGACCGTCAGTATCCAGGGGCATCCCGTTCGTTTGAACCCCGACGGCACGTTTCGTCTCAGGATTGCGCTCAACGACGGCGCGCTGGAGATTCCTGTCAAGGCCACTCGCGCCGACGGCGAAGAGTCACGCGAGATCACCCCAATCGTAACGCGCGAAACACGCTGAACGGCGAATATCCAAAGCCCTGAACCGTGAAGCTATAAAAGGCAAGTTGCGGATTGTGAACCGCCAGATATTGAACCGTGAACTGTGAACTGTGAACTGAGAACCAAAAGGATACCAGCATGTCACTCGGATACTTCTGCCTTGTTCTGCACGCTCACCTGCCATTCGTCAGGCATCCGGAATATGAAGACAGCCTCGAAGAGCGATGGTTCTATGAGGCGATGACGGAAACCTATCTGCCGTTGCTCAAAGTCTTCGAGGGATTGGCGCGGGAGGGGATTCCCTTCCGTGTCACCATGACGATGTCTCCGACGCTGGTGGCGATGATGAGCGATCCTCTCCTGCAGAACCGCTATGCGAAGCATTTGGAGAATTTGATCGAGTTGGCGGGCTATGAAGAGGCGCGCACGCGCCCCCTTCCGCAGTTTCATGCGACGGCCCGCATGTATCAGCGCAAGTTCGAGGAATGCCGCAAGCTGTTTGAAGACGATCACCATCGCAACATCCTCAACGGCTTCAAGGCGCTCCAGGATCACGGGCTTCTTGAAATCATCACGTGCAGCGGCACGCATATCTTTGCGCCGTTGTATCAGACTCAGCAAAACGTCGTGCGCGCGCAGGTGGCTGCGGCCGTGCAATCGTACGAAACCGCCTTCGGGCGCGCGCCGCGTGGAATCTGGAACGCCGAGTGCGGCTATTTCCCGGGACTCGACCGCATCCTGCGCGATATGGGGCTGCGTCTGTTTTTCACCGACGCGCACGGTATTCTGCTCGCCGACCGCCGTCCGCGATATGGCGTCTTCGCTCCGCTCTATTGTCCGTCGGGCGTGGCGGCGTTCGGGCGCGACCTGGAATCCTCCAAGTCCGTTTGGAGCGCCGAAGAAGGCTATCCAGGCGATCCGGCCTATCGCGAATTCTACCGCGACATCGGTTACGATCTGGACTTGGATTACGTGCGCCCGTACATTCATGAAAGCGGGCTGCGCGTTTCAACGGGCATCAAATATTATCGCGTCACGGGCCGCGTGGATCTGTCTGACAAGCAGCCCTATGATCCTTACGTGGCGCGCGAACGAGCGGCGTCGCATGCCGGCAATTTCCTGTTCAATCGCGAACATCAGGTCCGCCATCTGGCTTCGTTCCTCGACCGGCCGCCGATGATTATCTCGCCCTACGACGCCGAACTGTTCGGCCACTGGTGGTACGAAGGGCCGGAATTCATAGATTTCCTCTTCCGCAAAATGCACTACGATCAGGATACGGTTGAGCCGCTGACGCCCAGCGAATATCTGGAGCGCCATCCGCGCAATCAGGTGGCGACGCCTTCGATGTCCTCCTGGGGCAACAAGGGCTATTGCGAAGTTTGGCTGGAGGGAAGCAATGATTGGATTTACCGGCACCTGCACAAGGCCGGCGAGCGGATGATCGAGCTGGCCAACCGCTATCATGGCTTTCTGATTCCCGATCCCCTGACGCGGCGGGCACTGAATCAGGCCGCGCGTGAGCTGCTCCTGGCGCAATCGAGCGATTGGGCCTTCATCATGAAGACCGGGACGATGGTGGAATACGCGGTCCAGCGCACCAAGGAACACCTCAACAATTTCACGGACCTGTATGAGATGATCAGCCGCAACGATGTCTATGAGCGCCGTGTCAGCGAGCTCGAAACGAACCACAATATCTTCCCGGATCTCAACTACGGCATTTATGCCGACGTGGATTAGCGTTTGAAGTTCCGTTTGGAGTTCAACCTTCAGGTTGTGTTTGGAGTTCAACCTTCAGGTTGTGTTTGGAGTTCAACCTTCAGGTTGCGCAGTTTATTAAGAGCTGCGGCGAATGGCTCAATATCTTTATCTTCGCCAATGATTGAGAGGCCGATCCGCCTGATCTGTCTGCGATCATTGTCTAAAATCTCAAATCGGATTTCAACTATCGGCGGTTCCAGCCAGCCTGGATGCTTGTCGGCCCATTCGACGGCTACCACGGCGTCTTCGCGCAACAAATCCTCGAAACCTGTGGACTCGACGTCGCCGTCCGTTTCCAGACGGTACCAATCGCAGTGATACAGGCGGCCGCGGCCGCGATATTCGTGAATGATGACATAACTGGGGCTGTGCGCTTGTTCTTCGCAGCCCAGGCCTTCGGCTAATCCCTGGATGAAACAGGTCTTGCCGGCGCCGAGTGGACCGATGAGGGCGAGACGGGCGCTCGCGGGCAAAACCTTGCCCAATGCGCGGCCAATGTGGCGGGTCTCGTCGGGGGTGTGGGATATGAGCGAGAGCGGATGCGTCAAGATTGAACTCCAAACACCATATAAAGATGGAGCTACAAGCGCCATCTGAAGATGGAACTACAAGCGCCATCTGAAGATGGAACTACAAGCGCCATCTGAAGATGGAACTACGAACACCATCTGAAGATGGAACTACAAGCGCCAACTAAAGTTGGAACTACGAACACACTACGGCTATTTGCCGATCATTTTTAGATGCTTGCAGGTTAGCAGGGCGATGAGCTGGCCTTCGCCCAAGGCAAGCCGCGCGCCGAATCGAATGATCGCCAGGCCACACTTCTTCAGATTGACGTTCGCATTGCTCTTCGCGCTGATCGCTGCCGCAATGGCTTCTTCAAAATCAGGATTATGCCCGACGATCATCGCCGGCCCGGTCTTGGCATGTTCGCGCGCCGCTTCGATGATGCTCGCCGGCGAGGCGCCCGCTTCCAGGCGTTCCAGCGCTTTTACGATTTTTAGCTGGCCCAATTCCCTGGCGACGATTTCCGCTGTTTGGAGCGCTCGTGGATACGGACTGGAAAGGATGGCCTCGAATTTTTCCGCCAGCCGCCGGATTCCGCGGGCCGCTTCCTTCGTTTCCGCAATGCCTTCTTCGTTCAGATAGCGGTCCGCGTCGCGGGCGGCGCCCGGCGCGCCCACTTCCACCGCTGTCGCATGACGCAATAGATATAGGTCCATGGCATTCATCTCCCTCTGTACTGCGATAGCCAACAATCCATAAACTATTTTCAAATTTCCAATATTGATGCGGAATCAGTGGTTCATTTTCAATTTCTCATTTCTCATTTTTCATTTTACATTTAGGCGCTCAGCCCATTCCCGCAATGCAGGCGTGAACATCTCCAGCGTGTCCACCATGTAATGCTCGAAGGCATATTGGAACCAGCGCATGGCTTCGAACCGTCGGCCTTCGGCCAAATCGCACAAGCCCAGGTAGTAAAACTTATGATAGGACTCCGGGCCTTCCTGCTGGATGCTTTGCAGGATCGCGCGCGCCTCTTCGCAGCGGCCAAGACGAATCAGCGCCTGCGCGCGCAGCGCCTGCGCAGCCGGATTGAAGCCGATCTTTGCCTGGAGTTCGCGAACCTCGCGGCGGGTTGCCTTGCGCCGGAGCCATAGTTGACGCCGGATCATATCGCGGCGGTCCAGACGCAGCGCCAGCGCCAGCGCCTTTTCCGCCTCGGAAAAGCATTCGGCTTCCAGCGCTGCGTATCCGCGCGCGAACTGGCAGTCGGAATCCTTGGGATATAGCCCGGCCAGCCGGCGCGCCGCCTGCAAGGCGTCCATGCTTTTTTTTGCTTTCAGCGCGCGCAGGCATTCGCTCATCAAACGCCGCCGGCTCGATTTGGGGGTGGCGGCCGCCGCAGGCTCGGCAGGGGAGGAGGCGTTTGCCGCGGAAGGCTCCGCTACGCCTGCCGCGTTCTTTGCCGACGAATCGGCCAGCCGCTCGGATTCGAGCGTTGCCACAAATCGGACAAGGAAGTCCATGTTGGCGCAGAAAAAAGCCTTCCATTCCGCTACCGCCGTTTGCCGCGCGCCGGCCATATACCTTGCCAGGGCGCGCAAACAGATTGCCGCGTAGTTCTCTTCCTGCCGGGAAATGACTTCGGAAAAGCCTTCCTGCGCGCGGTCTAATTCGCCCGCGTCCAGCTGCGACAGCGCCAGAAAATAGCGCGCGGGCAGGCTGTCGGGAGCGAGTGCGAGAGCGCGCTCGCAGGCCTGGCGCGCCGCCTGCAAATCATTGCGCGCCTGATGGCAGCGCGCCAGCCGCAAGGGGAGCCGGCAATCCGGCAGGTCCCGCGCGGCGCGTTCATAAAACAGGGCGGCCTGCGGCAAATCGCCCTGGATTGCCAGCCGGTCCGCCTTCGTCCACGCGCGCGCGGCCGTCATTGCGTCTGCATCTTTTTCTGCTTTGCATTCCATAAGCGTTGACTAGCCCCCAACTCCGCCGGTATAAGGCCTGCGATTTCGCGCAACGAAAGGAACGCTAGCGCGGCATTTCGCCGAGGCGCAATTCTTTTTCCATGACCAGTCCGCTTTCATCTCCGTCGCCGGCGCCGCATCTGTCGGTCATCGTTCCCGCCTATAATGAAGCGGAGCGGATCGCTCCCACGATGCGAAGCATCGAGCAGTATTTGCGCGCGCAGGATTTCACCTTTGAAGCGTTGCTGGTGGATGACGGCAGCAGCGACGCGACGGTTGGGGTCGCCCGCGCCGCCTGGCGCGGCGGCGATCTGCGGATTGTGCTTCAGGAGACCAATCAGGGCAAAGGCGCGGCGATCCGCCGGGGAATGAGCGAGGCGCGCGGGGAATGGCGCCTGTTCACAGACGCCGATAACTCGACGCCGATCGAAGAACTGGACAAGTTCTGGCCTTGGACGCGCGAGGGATACAGCGTCCTGGCTGCTTCGCGGGCGTTGCCGCAATCGGCGCTCGAATCGCGGCAGCCTTTTTATCGCGAAGCGATGGGGCGATTTTTCAACCTGATGGTTCGCAGCCTGGCGCTCAGCGGCATCCATGACTCCCAATGCGGTTTCAAGATGTTTTCGCGCGCCGCCGCCGAGGCCATTTTCCCCCGGATGCAGCTGCGCGGATGGGCGTTCGACGTCGAATGCCTGATGCTGGCGCGCGGGCTGGGATTCCGCATCGTGGAAATCCCGGTTCGATGGATCAACAGCCCCGCCACCCGCGTCAGCGCGGTAAGCGATTCGTTGCGAATGGCAGGAGACTTGTGGCGGCTGCGGCGCCTCTATGGGAAAGACGCCAGAAACATAGCAAAATAGCCAGGCGTAAAGACAACGGACCAACACGGACCAACACGGACTGACACGGACTGCCACGGACCAACACGGACTAACACGGACTGGCACAAAGTGGTCCGTGTCCGTCCGTGTTGGTCCGTGTAAGTCCATGCCAGTCCGTGCCAGTCCGTGTTCGTCCAAGCCTCTGATTTTGGTTGAGGCGCCGGGGCGGGCCGAACCATACTTTTACTTGCGCGTCGAGAGACGCGAAAGGCATGGAGCGTTAGAACGCGAGAGGCATGGGGCGTTCTCCAGCGATTGACGACTCTCAAGAATGAGGCCAGTTTTATGAGGATCTTCATTGACGGCAAATTCTACGACAAAGACAAAGCGAAGATCAGCGTCTTTGACCACGGCTTGCTTTATGGCGACGGCGTTTTCGAGGGGATTCGCGTCTATAATGGATGCATCTTCCGCTGGAAGGACCATCTGGAGCGCCTCTTCGATTCGGCCAAGTTCATCATGCTCGATATCCCGATGACGCGCGAAGAGCTGACCGACGCGACCATCCGCACGTGCCAGGTCAACGGCCTGAGCAATGGCTATATACGGCTCGTCGTCACGCGCGGCGAAGGCGATCTGGGCCTGTCGCCCTGGCTGTGCAAGAAAGCCTCCGTCATCATCATCGCCAGCACGATCCAGCTATATCCGCCGGAGTATTACGAGAAGGGATTGAGCATCATCACGGTTCCGACGCATCGCAATCACTTCGAATCGCTGAACCCGCGCGTCAAGTCGCTCAACTATCTCAACAACATCCTGGCCAAGATCGAAGCGCGCCAGGCCGGCGTGATGGAGGCCCTGCTCTTGAGCCAGGACGGCTACGTCAATGAATGCACGGGCGACAATATTTTTATCATCAAGAATCGCGCGCTCTACACGCCGCCCGTCACTGCCGGCATCCTGAAAGGCGTCACGCGCCAGTGCGTCATGGAATGCGCGGAGGCGGCGGGCTATGAGGTCCGCGAGCAGGTGTTCACGCGCTTCGAGATTTATACTGCCGATGAATGTTTCCTGACGGGAACGGCGGCCGAGGCGATTCCGGTTGTCAAGGTGGATTCGCGTTCCATCGGCGACGGCAAGCCCGGCCCGATTACGAAAGAATTGATCGAACGATTCCGAGCGCATACCGGCATTGACGGAGTGATGATTCCGCAGGCTCGAAGCGCGAAGAGCGCAAAAACCGGATCGAGCGGGAAATCATCCGCCCAGGCCAAACGCCCGAAGCGTTGAGATGAGGCAAGCATGGACAGTTCACTTTTAGATATGGCGGATCAATGGCTGTCGGGCGAAGGGGCGTTGGTTTCGACGGTGGTTTCGTGCCGCACCCGATTCGCGCGGAATCTGCAGGGGCTGCCGTTTCCACCGCGCGCCAGAAACATCGCCCTGAAGCACGTGGCCGACGCCGTACGCGCGGCGGTCGAGCATAATTCTTTTTTTCATGGAATGCGCCAGATACTGCTCGATGGATTCAGCGAAAACGATCGCCGCCATCTGCGCGAAAGCCAGATTATCAGCCAGGAAATGGAACGCGGCGGCGACTACCGGATGGTCTATTTCGGCGGATCGCCGTTCACGGCGTTCATGGTCAACGAAGAAGATCACCTGCGCATTTTCATCCTGATGCCCGGGCTTCAAATTCAAAGAGCCTTGGAGCGCCTCATTGAAACCGAGGCGCATCTGGCCGAGCGGCTGGATTTTGCTTTCTCCGAACAATTGGGATACCTGACGGCCTGCCCGACCAACACGGGAACCGCCCTGCGGATTTCGGCGATGATGCACCTGCCGGCGCTGGCGGTGACGGAGCAAATCGAAAAGGCGCTTGAATCCATTCCTTCGCGCGGAATGGCGGTGCGCGGCATCTATGGCGAAAATTCTCCGCACCTGGGCAATTTCTATCAAATCTCAAACGAAACGACGCTTGGCATGTCCGAGCGCCAGATCGCCGACCGCTTGGATGACGTCATCGCGCAATTGGCCGACAAGGAACTCAGCGCGCGCGAAATGCTCTTCAGCGAAAAGCGGACGCTCATGGAAGACAAACTGTACCGCTCCCTGTCGCTGCTGGCCAGTTCGCGGATCATCAACACGCAGGAAGCCATCGAGAATCTGAGCGTTCTGCGCCTGGGCATTGACCGCGGCTTTCTGCCGGGATTGACGCACACGATTCTCAATCGCCTGATCGTCCGCGTTCAGCCAGGCCATTTGCAGCGGGAAAAAGGCATCAACCTGACCGCCGAAAACCGCGACATCGCCCGCGCCACACTCTTGCGCCACACCTTCGGCGACATGGCGCTGAACTCAAACTAAACATCCTCAAATTCATCCCCTACGGGGATCTGGAGTTTGGACGTTTGAGTCCCCCGAAGGGGGAAAACTATCATAGCCGTGGGTGAAGCGAAGCGAACCCACGGAAACAATGAGTGCGAAAGCAGGTCCCCGAAGGGGGCCAACACGGACTGAACGGCTTGCTACATTTCACTTACGCGTTTCGAATTGGCCAAGTAAGGGATTGCTCTTGCGACGGCGTTGGCCCCCTTCGGGGACCGATGATTCGTTTGCCTCTACCGTGGGTTCGCTTCGCTTCACCCACGGCTATGATTGTAGTTCCCCTTCGGGGAAAAAATGTCCAAACTCCCGATCCCCTCCGGGGATGGGATGCACGACAAGGCAAAACTGAGACACTACCAAACCCCGGAAGTGATTACATCATTTCTGCTTGTGCGCCAGCGCATTCTTAAAACGGCAATGGCATCCGCTCGCTCAGCACGGACTGTTCGTATTTCTTGACGGCGCAAATCCATTCGCAGCCGACGGGGACGCCCTTCTTGAGGCAATAGTAATCCCAAACCGCCGAATAGGGCATTGTTTTGAGTTCTTCGAGATGCCCCAGGCGCGCCGTGAAATCGCCGTCGCGTTCGAGTTTGCGCAGTCTCGCCGTTGGCTCGAGCAGCGCGATCAGGAGCGCTTTGAGCATGTTGCGCGTGCCGATGACCCACGCCGCGACGCGGTTGATGCTGGCGTCAAAGTAGTCGAGGCCGATGTGGACGCGCTTCAGGAATCCGCCGCGCACGATTTCCTCGGCGATGGCGCGCAGGTCGTCCGACAAAATGACGACGTGGTCGCTGTCCCAGCGCACGCCGCGGCTGACGTGCAGCAGGAGTTCGTCGAGATACAACAGCGCGGACGAGAACTTGTCGGCGATGCCTTCGGTCGGGTGAAAGTGGCCGGCGTCGAAGCACAGCACCTTTTTGTTCTCAATGGCATAGCCCAGATAGAATTCATGCGATCCGACAACGTAGCTTTCCGAGCCGATGCCGAAGAGTTTGCTCTCGACGGCATCGAGATTATAGGCCGGGTTGATTTTCTCGGCGAACATTTCGTCGAGCGCGGCTTTCAGGCGTTCGCGCGGCGCCTTGCGGTCAACCGGCGTGTCTTTGTAGCCGTCCGGAATCCACACGTTGGTGACGCACGGCGTGCCGAGCGCCCTGCCGAAGGCCGCGCCGATCTTGCGGCAGGCCTGCCCGTGCTCGATCCAGAATTTGCGGATGCCCTTGTTTGCATGGGAGAGCGTGAAGCCGTCGGCCGCCAGCGGGTGCGAGAAATAGGACGGATTGAAGTCCATGCCGATCTTTTTGGATTTGGCCCAGTCAATCCAGCGCGAAAAATGTTTGGGCTGGAGTTCGTTGCGCTCGACGCGCTTTCTGCCCGTCTCGGCATAGAGCGCGTGCAGGTTCAGGCGGTGGCGTCCGGGAATGAGCGACAGCGCCATGTCCACGTCTGCGCGCAACTGATCCGGCGTACGGGCCTTGCCGGGATAATTTCCAGTCGCCTGGATTCCGCCGCCCGAGAGTTCGGCGTCGGGCGTCTCGAATCCGCCGACATCGTCGCCCTGCCAGCATTGCAGACTGATCGGAATGCCCGCCAGCGTGGCCAATGCCCTGTCGGTATTCACGCCGATGTCGCCATAGCGCTCTTGCGCCAGTTTGTAGTTTTTCTCGATCAGGGACGCTTTGATCATGGAGATGCTCCTTTGAAAATGGGCGCGCCTTGGCGTCATAGGAACGGCGCGGCAAACGCCTTTGCGATCCATAGTAATACTCAATGCCCGCATTCTAGCGAAGGCATTCGGCCAAGTCGAAGAAAAAAGCACCGGTTTATGAATCAGCGGTTTCTAATATCCCGGATAAAAAAGGATTGGCGGCATCCAGCATCTCGACTTCGACGCCATACGCGGCTTGAAAGGCGCGCGTTGGGGGGCGTTTGATGCGCCATTTGATTTCAAAGGCGCGCAACCGGTCGCCTGTCTTAATGACCAAGTCCACTTCAGCCTGCGAGTGGGTGCGCCAAAAATAAAGATCGCTGGCGGCGCCTTGAAGCAGATTGTGCTTGGCAATTTCTGCGATCACCCAATTCTCCCACAAAGCGCCGATGTCGGGCCGGAGTTCATCCATCGAAAAGGTATTGAGCAGCGCATTACGGATGCCGGTGTCCCAAAAATAAATTTTCCTGCCCTTGGCGATTTCTTTCCGGGGATTTGTGCTATAGGCGGGCAGGCGGAAGACAACAAAAGTCTGTTCCAACAAATCCAGATACCGCTCGACGGTTGCGCGAGTCATGCCAAGTTGAGTCCCCAGCTCGTTGAGGGAAACTTCGGCGCCCGTCTGATGCGCGAGCAGCATGAGCAGCCGTTTGATTGAATCGGGCGCCCTGACCAATCCATTTTGCAGAATATCCTTCCAGAGGTAGTCCGAGCTCAGGTTGCGCAGCAACGCGGACTTATCGGTTTCCAAAACTACTTCAGGATAGCAGCCATAGGCCATCGTCTCAAGCAGGCATATTCTAATCGGCGCGGCGAAGTGGCGCAATAAATCCGCTTTGGGAATCCAGTCATGCCAGCCTTTGACGACCCGCGCAGCTTCCGGAAGCCGCTGAGCTTCGTCTATCACCAAGACATCCGGGGCGCCGAGATATTTCAAGGCGTCAGCGGGAGATTGAGTGGCGGCGGCCAGAAAGCGTTGTTTATCAATTTCCACATCGAAATTGAGAAAAAGCGCTTGCTGTCCGGCAAGAACGTGCTCGACGAGCGTTGTCTTGCCTACCTGTCGGGCGCCAAGGATTATCCCGATTTTTTTTCCAGACAAGATTTTGGAAAGCGACTGTTCGGCTATTCGTTTGATATACATAGGGGGCAGAATAGCATGTTATTCTGCTCTGTCAAGCCACAAAATGGCATGGTTGGTAATCTTTTAGGTGGATATCATAGTTTCTTGTTCATTGCCAATTGATTGCGAGCCCAGGTGCTACGGGTAACAACGGGATCGCCGTGGGCTTGGAGTTCGGCCAATAGCTGATGGCGCAAATCCGCGAGGGTGGAGGAGCAGGTGGGATCGCTGACGCGATTATGGAGTTCCCAAGAGTCTTGCTCCAAAGCATAGAGCTCATCCACGTCGGTCAGGTTCCAGACATATTTCCATTTGTCCGTGCGGATCATGCGCTGAGTGTAAAGCCCGAATTGCTGGCCGTTATATGTGCTGAAGGCGGCGCGGCGCCAATCGTCCGGGGCTGTGCCGCTGTGGCGCAATATCGGCATCAATGAACGTCCCTGGAATTCGGCGGGAATCGCCAATCCGGCTGCTTCGGGAATCGTTGATGCCAAATCGAGCGCGTGAAGGACGAAGGCGTCGCATTCGCTTCCCGGTTTGACCACCGCCGGCCAGCGCACGATCAGTGGATCGTGCGTCACTTCTTCATACATGACGTAGTGCTTGTCTATCATGCCGTGGCCGCCGCCCATATCGCCGTGGTCGGTTGTATAGACCACGAGCGTGTTGTCGCGCTGTCCGGATTCGTCGAGCGCGCGCAAGACCAATCCAAGCGCATCGTCCACTTGGCTGACCATGGCCAGATATCGCCAGATGTAGCGCCGCCAATCGTCCCACGTCAGATTTTCAAGGCCCCATGAGCGCAGTTGCTGGCGCTGGATATAGGGCTTGTTCGTAAATGGATCTGGAAAATTTCTATAAGGCGCGATGGCTTCCGGACGATAAAGGTCGAGGAATTCGCGCGTGGGACAGCAGGGCAGATGTGGCTCTTCAAAACCCAAATGAATGTGCCAGGGGCGATCTTGTTCCGAGTCGGCGGCATAGCGGCGAATGAGCGCGACAGCGTGCCAAGCGAGCCAATGCGTTCGCGTATCGTCCGGTTTTGCGGGATCGCATCCGCCGAAGAAAGGCAGCACATCGGATTTGATCGCAGGGAGGTGGCGCTCCTCGCGCCAAGGATGGTATGCTTTTGATGAGATCGCGTCATCAAAGCCGAATTCCTCAGGTCCTCTTTGAGGATGGATATGCCACTTGCCGGCGATTCCCATCCGATAGCCTGCGGCCTTCAGGTCTTCAGTCCATGTATGGGAATTGAAAAGCGGCGGCGTGAGAAAGCCGTCGAAATTCCAGTAACCGCCATGATTCTCCGGCCACAGGCCGCTGAGCAGCGATTGGCGCGCGGGACAGCAAATCGGGCTGGGTGTATAAGCGCGGTTGAACCACATCCCTTGCGATGCAAGGCGGTCCAGATTTGGCGTCTTGATAAGAGGATGCCGCGCCCGCCCCAGAAAGTCATAGCGATGCTGGTCGGATTGGATGAGGAGAATATTGGGGCGAGTGGGCATGGAGCTATATGTGACTGGCGATAGAGGTTGCGCAAGAATGATTGAAGGCTGGAGAATTATTTGTCGCGCCAGACAAGTGGGAAATGCTCAGGGTTTTCCAAAGCCTCCAATTCGATATCCATGTCCAAGTCCGGCCAATGAAACTGCGTAGGAGATTCCTGCTGCATATTATATATTTGGTACACAGTGGCGGAACGAAAGGCGGGATAATCTTCGAATGGCACAAAATATTCACGGTCATCCACCAACAGCCAAAATCCATCGGAGCTAATGCTTGTTATTTCACTGAGAGAAGTGCCTGTCCCATGCTGATCTAATATCATTTTCATGCTCCTCAATAAGCCGCGCAATTTCGCGCAACTGTTTGGAATTCAGATTGTAATAAGCAGATAAAGAGATAATCGGATCTATCCAATATTTGGCGATTCCCTCTTGCGCTTTTACATGAACATGACAGCGGCTTTCTTCCCTGCTGTTGAAAAAGAAGCGATAAGGGCCATCCCGAAAAATCGTTGGCGACATTTATTCTTCTCTCCATTCACTTGGCGGAATGATTATCCAGTTATGCAGGAGTGCAAATCAACCAATAACATGCTCTTGATAAAATAGCCCTGTACCCGTCTATTTCTTTCCATCAATATTCTTTTTATAAGAAAGCTACTTTGCCTGATAGCGGTAATTGAATCGTCCGTCGGGAGCGTTGTCGGCGCTTCGAGTGAATGTGTCCTGCTCTTCGGAGGGATCAACGCCATCGGCCCAATGAAAATCGAAGCGGCAGTCACTCGATTTTCCTCCGGCGCCCAGGAGGCTGATGGGAATTGCCAGTTCCATCTTATTGCCTGAGACATGATAAGGCGCCGTGCCGGCTGCGATCCATCCATACTTCCCATCTGCGCCCAGCGTGCTTTTTTCGATAGTCGTGATCTTCGCATCCTGGGGGCGCTTATTGATACGCAAATTATAGCCTGCGCATCCGGTCTTGGAGTTTTGATCGGCGTCAATGAAGAGAAGCATCCAGTTCGGATCGCGGAAGCTCGTGATGGGCTGGCGGGTCTCGGCGTAAAAATATAGATTGGTCTGATCGCGCGCGACTTTGAGCCGGACGAAATCATTGCGTCCGGAATCGTCGGTATAGGATTGGATGCGGCCCCAGCCGGGATGATTGCGATGGAAGGTGTCTCCCGCCATGTCACGATATTCCGGCTGCACATCATCCCATGCTGAAAAATCGCCGTCAATCGCGATGGTCTTGGGGCGACTTGCCGTCGGCAGCGGGCGCGCCCCCTTGAAGCGGCGAATATTGGCAACCATTTGATAATAATAGTTGTCGCCATAGCCGCCCTTCATCGGCTCGATGTCACGGCTCAATTCCTGGCTGTAGGTATCCACAAAATAGGTGTCGCCGTCGTTCAAAGGGCGGCCGGCGAGCTTCATGCCGGTTTTCCCTTTCACGACGAAACGCTGCGCGACCCATTCGTTCCATCCCGTGATGAAAATGAATTCCGGGTCCACCTCGAGCGCCCGCTTCCATTGCTCGGCGAAATATAGCCCCTCGGTGGGGCGCTGCTTGTCGGGCGTCGGCTCGGCGCGATCATGGTAACTGCGCCCGATATTGCTGATGGGGTGCTGCGCGACGGCAACGGAAATCTGCTCGGGCTTGCCGGGGCTGTCATGCCAGCCGGGAGTTTGAGGATAATTGTCGAGCCACGGCCACTTGTCCTTGCCATCGCCGAACCACTTTTGCCCTTTGGTCCACGCCCAGGATTCGCGAATGGTGAAAAATTCCGCCACTTTGGGATTCAGTTTGTCTTTGGCCGCGAGCATCAGCGGCTTGCCTTTCCAGCGGAACCACAATTCGGGATAGAGGTTCTTGGAATAGAATTCGTCATAAATTCGCTGGGCAGTTTGTTCTTCTTTTGAGTGCAGCAGAAACGCGATCTGTGGCGTGCGATAGCCGGATTCGCGGAGCGCGCGATAGATTTGGCAGATTTTCATATAGACGCCCGCGTAAGTCAGGGCATTCGTGGTGTCGAAAAAAAGAACGTCCACTCCCGCGTCCGCCAGCATTTGAGCGTGCTTGCGGATCACGAATTCATCATCCGCCAGATAGTATCCCAGCGCCGACTCGCCCCAATGATGGAATGAGCCGGAAGGTCCCCATTGGGGCGCCGATGGATTTGCAGCCAAAAGTTTGGTGATGTCGAACGGGCTCTTGTATTCTTTTTGTTTCTTGATAACGACTCCCTGATCCGGCCTCATTGGATCGCCGCCGCCGTATCCATGAGACCCAAGCCACAGGAAATAAAATATTCCCACAGACTTGCCCGGCTGTGGAGCAAGGCGCCCGCCGGCTTGCCCTCCCATCGGCAGCGCGCGGCCCAGCGCATCCGTGGCCGCCCAGGTGTCGCTCATCAGGTCCGTGAATACGGAGGACGCGGCCGCGGATGAAGAAGTTTCGGCCAAAAGATAGGGCGCTGCGATCATGACCAACAACAGCGCCGCCCATGGCCGTACGCTAAAATCTGGTATCGCGCTTATCCGCATGAATTCCTTCCGATCGCATTTGGAATCTTCATGATGACCTCGCCTTATGGTCGTCTCCATAAACCACATATTTGCCAAGGACCAGCGCGTCCAAAGACCCAAGTTGAAAGGCGCGGATGGCGTCCCGTGGGGTTGCGACAATAGGCTCTTCATGCATGTTGAATGAAGTGTTGATCATCGCCGGTATTCCCGTCATCGCTTCGTATGCCTTCAAGATTCCATAAAACCGGGGATTGCGGTCTTGACGGACCAATTGCGGCCGCGCCGTGTTGTCCACGTGGATCGCCGCCGGAATCTCGCGCCGCGCTTTTTCCGTGCAGTTGAACGTGATGGTCATAAATTCCGCCGTGTATTCGGCGCCTTGGAGATTCTCGAAATACTCGGACGCGCGCTCATACATGACGGCGGGCGCAAAGGGCATGAACTCGGTTCGCTTGAGCTGTTGGTTGAGCCATTGATTGACCGTTGGATCGCCCGCGCCATAAAGGATCGAGCGATTACCCAGAGCGCGCGGGCCGAATTCCATCCGGCCATCGAAATGCGCGACCACCTTGCCGCCGGCGATAAGCTGCGCCGTCGTTCTGCAAATCTCATTTTCATCCTGGCATTCATAAGACGCCAGCCCGTGCGCTTCAAGGGCTTCGCGGCATTCCTCCGGCGAGAATCCAATGCCGAGGAAAACATCCTTGAGTTGGAAAGGCGCCAGCCTTCCGCCATTTTTCCGCGCGGCGCCGAGCAAGGCCGCGCCCAGGCACAAGCCGGCGTCGCCCATGGCCGGCTGGATGAAGATATTCTCGAAGCCCATCTCCTTGATGCGTTGGTTCAGTTTGACGTTGCCGAAGATGCCGCCGGCCAGCGCGATGTTCTTCAGGTCCGGATGCTTGTCCCGCCATCGGCCAATGAAATCGCACACCTGCCGTTCGGTCCGCTTTTGGATCGCGCGCGCGATATCCGCGTCGCTGAACTGGCCGAAGCGTTGCTTGCGCATTTCGATCAACCGCGTGTGCCCCTTGGGGCCTGCGCGCCGGTAGTCGTCGTAGTTATAGGTCCGGCGTCCTCCCGTCGCCCACATTTCACGGTAAAGCTCATCCATCGCCGCGTCGCAGGCGGGATTGTCTTTGCCGTAGGCGGCCAGGCCGGTGATTTTTCCGGGATGGCGTAACGCATGATATCCAAGCATCTCCGTGACGATTTCATAGTTCATCGCATACGGCGCTTCTTCGTAATAATAAGCTTTGAGGAGGGTCAGCTTGCCGCCCTCCCCCTGCATCACCATACAAGAATAGTAGTCTCCCATGCCGTCAAGGCTGACGATGAGCGCGCGATCATGGCCGCTGGGATAATAAGCCGAAGCCGCATGGCACCAATGGTGATCATAGCGCGCGCGCGATGAAGGGAAAATGTTTTTGATCAGCCATTCACACAAGGATCGTTTCCCATGCAGCGCGATCTTGAGATGATCGTGGATCAATTTGAGGAACTTATACGTCCGATGGCCGCGCAGCCCCTCGAGAGGCAATTTCCAAAGCTGCTTGTGCGCCAATCGCCATAGTTGACGTTCTGTTTCGATCTCCGAAAAAACCTGCAAAAGGTTGGCGCCCCCGGCGTTTCGGCCGATAAGGCATAACCTCTCCAAGAGGAAACCAAATTCCCGAGGGTCGGGAGGCTGGGTGAATGCTTCTTCTGCGCGGATGGCGATCTCCTCGACGCGCGCGATGTTTGGCGGTATCGCTAAAGAGAATTCATGAGCCTTGGCGTTGTCAATGGTTCCTGCGGCGGCGCCATTGATGAATACCTGAGCGCGAAGGCGCCGCTGGAGGATTCGGTATGGAATGGTTCTGATTCGCAAATACGAAGCTTCGCATCCGCCGGGAACGGAAACAACAGCTTCCCGCGCGGTCCAGCGATAGGCGTATCCATGATTACTTTCAAGCGCGTAAAAGCCGTTGCGATGCCGAAAGACATGATCATCCTGCAGGTTAAACAGAAGCATGCCGGCCAAGGATGCTCCGGCATACTTTCCCAGCCACATAAAAAGGTCGCTTGGATTGCCGCTATGGTTCTTCTGGCGGCTCAACCGTTCATAGCTGGCCGCGAAAACCGGCTGTCCCGTCGCGTCCTCGACCGCTGCAATTCCGCAGTCATGGCTTGTTCCATATCCAATAATCATCGCAGGAGGTCCATGCCTCCGATCTCCAAAGCCGCTTCCCGCGGATAATCAAGATTGAGCGTCAATGCTTTCCCACGGCCTTGTGGCCGCGCCACCAGATTTTCATCTGCAGGAATTCTTTGGCCAGATCGAGGAATGAAGGTTTCCATTGTCCAGGCATTCTTTCGCCGATTTTTTGGATGATGCCCATGCCATATCCATCCGGCGTTGGCAGATTGAGAGCCTGGAAGGACTGGGATTGTTTTTGGCATTCGCGTATCAAAGTATGCGGGCCGCACCAGCCGCAGTTCTTCGGCGCCGTGTCGTGAAGCAGCACGATTCCGCCGGGGCAAAGCAAATTGAGAACCGCCTCCCAATCCTTGAAGCAGCCGCGAATCCAGTGGTCTCCATCAATAAACGCCAAGTCAAGAGCAGAGTTTTCGGCAGACAGAACCTGCGGAATCGAAGAGGAGGAATCGCCTTTATGGAACGTGACATAATTCGCGAGCCCGGCTTTTTCCGCGTGAGCGTGAGCCACCAGGAGCGAATCCCGGCATCCGGGAAGGAACGGCGAACTATAGGTATCCGGCAGCGGAAGAAAAAGATCGAATGAATGAATATGGCCGCTCTGATTGCGCGCCAGCGCCTCTGCCATGCAAAGGGTTGAGTAGCCGATGTAACAGCCGGTTTCAATGATCAGACGTGGCCGAAGAAGGCGCGTGATGGAATATAAAAAGTGTCCGACGGGAGGATTGACTGAAGTAGGAAAACTTGCGGTGTCCTTCTCGATCATCTGAATAATGGGATTCGCAA
>JAPLSP010000759.1 GCA_026398575.1 Candidatus Sumerlaeota bacterium
CAATCATCATTGACGCAATTGAATGAGCGATATTCCTGCCTCTTTGCATAAGGCTTATACTCGCGGCTCTTATCGTGAGGGATCCTTTGGCGTGTTTCCCACTGCCGTATTTCAGTGTCCAGACGAGCAAAGTAGTCAGAATCTGCGATTGCAAGATCAATATCTGATTCCGCCGAAATAGGACGCCATACCTTTTCCATACGCGGCGTAATGCTGAAGCCAAGAAGCGTGCTTCCCCGAATCACCATCGTGCGGGGATGAATCTGCAGCAGCTTGGCAAGCGCTGTGCGAAATTCGCAGTAAAGATCATAAGTCTGGAATGCTCTTGGAGTGCCCGCGAGCAAATAATCATTAACCAGCCGACGGGGAGTGTTTTCGGCCATGGCGAATAGTTCGGCAGCAGAAAGATTGAGATGACCTTCCGGATCAAACATTCTGATTAACTCCCCGAAGCTGATGAAACAACGATGGGCGGTTCGTTATAATGGCCCTCATCGAGCCATAATGGCTCATTGTAGGCCAATCGCACCAGCGACCTGCAGTGGGGGCATTGAAAGAGATTTCCTCCAGCTGGTATGTATCCAGTTCTAGGGATGCCCTCTCCACAACTGGGACACTGGGATATCTCTTGAAAACCACAATTTGGGCACTTTGTGAATGGAGATTCGGGGACATTTCCACAATTGAGACATTCCTCGACAGGCTCAGATTCCCCGATTTGCTCACTTTCAAGAATTACGTCATTGCCAAGATAGCTCTGGATCTCCTCATCCGTAACGCCCATCTCTCCAGCAGCATCAAGGTAAACACGCCCATCATTTCTTATATATTCTCCTCGCACAATTGCGATACCGCGGTCTTCAAACATTTGCCGCAGTTTTCGAGCAGCGAGCAAAGCTTGTTTCTTATCCGCGGTCTTTATATTATATCGCACCAACGGCATATTATTCTCCTCTCGAACTTATCCTCGCTTTAGCAGCGCTTTTCTGGCGCTATTTTTCAGTCAGAATTAAGGCTTAATGGATGCTGGCTGCGCAAGGCTTTTCTAGCCCAAAAATTTTCCCTCATTGCCGCCTTGATTGCGCCCTGCGCGTCTTATCATCACAAGCCAGGGAATCCATAATGCAATCAGCAAGACCGGAAAGCACGCGATCAGCGAGAGATGGTGGGAGACGATAATATGCGTGGCTTCAATCAGGAATGAGATGAACCCAAGCCCGCATAAAAGAAATCCCGGCAGCGCCAGCCAATGCCAATTGCATTTCCATGCGCAGGTGAATACGGGGAACCCGAGCCCATATCCCAGCAAGTAAGCGAGGATTTGCATCACCGGGTAATCGCTCACATAGGCGTAACCAAACCCATTTCGATAGGACCATTGGAAATAATTCCATTGCCAGGCGCTGCCGCCAATGAAGCAAGTCACGATAGTGAACTTCGTAGAAGCGAGAAGCATGAATGCCGCGTGAAGAATAAAAAACACCATGGCGATGATTGCGATTCGTTTCATACGGCTTTTCACCTTTGAGAATGGCTCTCGGAGACGGCCTCTCCGATTAGATCAAATCCTTCGACGGCGCTGATCGTGACGCGCACTACCAAGCCGTTTTCGAGCGGCGCAGTCGAAACGAAGCGGGTCATGCCGTCCACTTCCGGCGCCTGACAGCGCGCGTGGCCGATGTAGAGGTCGGTCCCGGGGAAACGGCCATCCACCAGGACTTCAATCTGACGGCCGATGAAGCGGCTCAAAGCTTCCTCCGCGATTTGCCGCTGCCGCCGCGCCAGACGTTCGCAACGCTGCAACTTCACCTTTTCCGGTATCTGTCCTTTCATCTTTGCGGCGGGCGTGCCTTCCTGCGGCGAGAAGGGAAAGAATCCGGCGTTGTCGAAGCGGATTTCGCCCAGGCCTTTCAGGAGGCGCTTGAACTCCTTGTCTGTTTCGCCGGGAAAACCGACGACGAACGTCGTGCGTAGCGAGACATCCGGCAGGCGCGCGCGCAAACGCTCAATCCAATCGAAAACCTTGACCTTGGAATAAGGCCGGCGCATGGCGCGGATGATGCCGGAGTCCAGGTGCTGCAGCGGAATATCGAGATAGGGGCATATCTTCGGCTCTCCGGCCATGACTTCGATCATCTCGTCCGAAAAGCCGCCGGGATAAAAATACATGATCCGCAGCCAGAAGTCTCCTGGCAACGCGGCCAGATCGCGCAGCAAGCTTGGGAGACGATAGGAGGCGCTGAAGCCGGCTCTATCATCCGAAGTTAGGTCGGTCCCATAAGCGGAGACGTCCTGCGCGACGAGGATGATCTCGCGGGCGCCGCGCGCAATCAGGCCGCGCGCCTCCTCGATCAGGATTTCGGGCGTAACGCTGTGATAGCGCCCTTTCATCAAAGGGATCGAACAGAACGCACAGGCATAGTCGCAGCCATCGCTGACTTTGAGATAGGCCGTCGCGCAATGATCGAGCGCCAGTCGCGGCGCAGGAAGAACCAGATGGGCGTCAGGCTCTCCTTTTTTGAGCAAAGGAGCGGCACGCTTGTCAGACGCGTCTGACCGGTCGGACGCGTCTGACGGGTCGGATGACAAGGAGCGATTTCCCAAGCGGGAGGCCTTCTCTGCGATCGCTTCGGCTAATTCCGCAAACTCTCCCACTCCGGCGATCAGATCAATTTCCGGATATTGCGCGCGCAGCTGGTCGCTCCAGAGCTGTGACAGGCATCCGGCCAGGGCAACGATGAGTTTGCCGCCGCATTTTCTTTTTTGCTCCAGCCAATACTCGATTGCGGCGGACGATTCCTGCTGCGCCGCGTCAATAAATCCGCAGCTCAGGATCACAACGGCGTCAAAGCCCAGTCCAGTTCCGAGTTCCGAGTTCCGGGTTCCGAGTCCCTCTCCCCTCTCCCCTCTCCGCGTCTCGACGGTGGACGGGGTGGACACAGTGGACCTCTCCGCGTCTTCCCTCTCCCATCTCCGCGTCTCCGCGTCTCCCCTCTTCGCGTAAGGCTCGGCTCGCGCGATTTCGGCGCCTTTGGCTGCCAGCCAGCCGGCGATGTATTCGGCGTCAACGGTATTTTTGTCGCAGCCCAGTGTGACAATGCCGATTTTCATAAATCCCCTTGCTTGCCCTCGAAATTTGCGCGCGGCTCAAGGTTCCGTTTTTCCCTGCCGGAGTCAAGCGCAGAGAAAGAGGAAGTCATGAAGAAATGCTATAGCCAATTGGCGAGCCGGAATTTTCCTTTGCGCTTTTTGGCCGTTCTTCGCGGGCAAGCCGCTTGACCGCCACGGATCAGGCATGGAATATTTTCTCAAGAGTCATGGCGCCACATAGCCGGCTATTTTACGTTTGCGCGGTCCTCAACGCGAATCGAAAGCGGGAACATGATCGGTCTATATGCTGCATTCATTCTGTTTGTCCTGCTCTCCCTGGCGATTGACCTGGGCGTCTTGAATCGCGACGCCCGCGTCATTTCATTTCGCCGCGCGATGCTCATGGCTTCGGGCTGGGTTGCGCTCGCGTTGATATTCAATATCTGCGTCTATTTCATGTATCACTGGCATTGGCTGGGATTGGGGCTGGCCGCCGATGCGACAAACATCCTGACGGGGCGGGAAGCCTTTCATCAATTCCTCACCGGATACATCCTCGAAGAATCCCTGAGCATGGACAATCTGTTCGTGATCGCGATGATCTTCCTTTATTTTCGCGTTCCGCTCGAACATCAGCATCGCGTGCTCTATTGGGGCATCCTGGGCGCCATTGTGATGCGCGGCATCATGATCGCCGTCGGAACCGTCCTGATTTACAAATTTGGATGGATCATTTATGTCTTCGGGCTGATGCTGATTCTGACGGCGGTGAAAATGCTGATCTCGCGCGAGGAGGATTACGATCCGGAAAAAAATCTTCTCGTCCGGTTCGCGCGCCGCTGGTTTCCCGTGACAAAAGAGCTGCAGGGGGAGGCGTTTTTTGTCCGTCAGGAGGGAAAAACATTCATAACGCCGTTGCTGCTGGTGCTGCTGTCGGTTGAGAGCGCGGACGTCATTTTCGCCCTGGATTCGATTCCGGCTGTCCTGGCGATCACGACCGATCCATTCCTGGTGTTCACTTCCAATATCTTCGCCATCCTCGGGCTGCGCTCGCTTTATTTCGCCCTGGCTGGAATCATTGACCGTTTCCACTATCTGAAATTCAGCCTGGTTTTTGTGCTGGGATTTGTCGGCGCCAAGATGCTGGCGTCCCATTTTCTGAAAATATCCACGCTGATCTCACTGCTGGTCATAGCCGTCATCCTGGGCGCGGGCATCCTGATTTCGGTTCTGCACAAACACCCGCACACAAAGCCTCAATGAAGCCCGCCGCCGGATTCTTTCGGGAAAGCGGCTCCGGCCAGTTAAAAGAAAAACCCAGGCGACGTCGAATTTTCAAACATGGCGCCTGGGCTTGGGATTAACCGAATGACTTGGGGAATTCCCTATCTGCGATGCCGGCCATGCATGACCTTACTGTCATCGGCTATTTCGGGAGCGTAATTATCGCTGCCATCCTCGTCCATGGCCGGGTCCTCATAGTCTATCCATGCGCGGGATCTTCCGCCGGCGCCCGATATGCCCAACGTGCTGGCTGCCGACATATTGGCATTGCTGGGCGGAACGAAATCCACTTTGATGGGGATGAGATCAAAAACCTCATCATCATTGGCCAGCACCGTGCGCGACGCATCCGTCGAGAGCAAAGCCGTGCCAAATTTCAGAGTAGTCGGGCCTTTGATCCTGCCCTTGAAATCCGCTTCTGTGAATTGCATTGTGGTGCTGGTGATCTTCCCATCCGCGACGGTGAGCGTGACAGGGGAGACAAAGGATTGGCCTGTGGTGATGCAATAAACCGCTGGCAGCACCGTGTTGCGCACCAACTGATCGCCAAACGCGCTGACACCGACGCTGAAAGCGTAGGTTTCCGGAAAGCCGTTATCATCCACGTCATTGCCCGTCTTGTATCCTACCGTGAATCCCTTGGTTTGGTATTTTTTATCATCTTTGTCATCGGACGCGGAGGTAGAGTTGAGGTTCCTTAAATCAGAGGGAGAGACCACGTCCACTTTGACTGGTACCAAGGAGAAGGCTTCCGGGATGGCGGCCAGCTGATGCGCGTATGTTTCATCCCACATCTCGACTGAGAAATGCAGTTCCATGTTGCGGCGCAATTTGCCTGCGAAATCGGTTTGGTCCAGGTTAATCCAGAACGTCGAAGTATTGAGCGTGTCCGGTGTGATGGAGAATGTATTTCCTGTGCGCCAGAATTGACCCGTCTCCTTGCACCGCGCGAGGATGTTGACCGGTATCGGCAGACCGGCTTCCGCCATCGCGTTCATATGCACTTCCAGCGAGAAAGCCTCGGCGTAGCCGTCTCCATCCGCGTCTGTGTTTCGTTGGAAATTATCTATGTACCCGCCCATCGTATAGATGCCGTTGTGCACGACGCTTCTTTCGCCGCCCAAGAGTTTCCCCCCTCCGCTTTTCCATTCCGCTGCGGCGCTGGTTCCCACGCAGAGCGCTATTCCTATTCCCGTCGCCAGGAAAAATAGCCCCTGCATGTGTAAAATGCGGCATACCCTCTGAAGGTTGCTTGCAGCGCTCATAATTGTCCTCCCTGCAAAAACGGGATGAATTAGACGCAACTCTCCCCTTACTTTGAGGCTTGATTATGTTGCTTTTTCCTGTTTTGGGTCAAGGGAAAAGTCCCACTCCGGGATTCATTTCAGATTTATTTGGCGCTCCTTGGGCTGTCTTCTGCCCTTGACATCGCGCAATCCGTCGTTATAATTCCCTTCGAGAAGCTGAAGAAACTACTGTCGCGGATGGGAGGGCGCAAAAAATGTCTGTGGAAGTCCCTCAGGAAATCTCGCAATACGTGGATAATGCGGTATGGGAGTTGTCGGAAAAACGCGATCTGAGGCCGGGCGCCGTCGCATATAGCATCAATCGGATTTTTGGCATCAGCTATACGATTGACGATGTGATGGACAGCCTGCGCGCCATGAAACGGGAACGCCGGCGCGATCGCGATTCGCGCCACGGCGATACAGGACTCACTGGCGCCAGCCAGGTTTGAGCAAATCCGCAGATTGTCGGAAAACTGATTTTCCTCGGCGTTTTCCCATGAGCAACGCCCGTTTGGCGCCGTTGCTCATGGGAAAACATACGGTTCTCAGGCAGGCGCCTAGCAAATCCTCATTCCCGGCTCATCCGGCTCGAAGAAATGGGTCTTGCTCAGATCAATCTTCAGGTCGTGTTCTTCCTCAACTTCCATACGGACATGCGCCTCGAGCCGCCCGATGAATGTCGTCCCGCCGTTCGTGAAGTAAACGTACTGCTCCGAACCCATGGGTTCGACGACGTCCACTTTGGCTCGCAGCGTCGCCGCGACGTGCTCATGCGGGAAATTCGGCGGATCGTAAACGTCTTCAGGCCGGACGCCGAACGTGATGGCCTTGCCGGTATAGGACTGGAGCTTATCCCAGAAGGGCTTGTAGATCGAGATTTTGCCGCCGCTCGATTCAAAGACCAGTTCGCCGTCGGCCTTGGCGATCTTTCCATCGAACAGGTTCATCGGCGGGCTGCCGATGAAGCGGGCGACGAATTTATTGGCGGGCTGGTCATAGAGCGCAATGGGTTCGTCCACCTGCTGAATCAGGCCGTCCTTCATCACGACGATCCGGTCGCCCATCGTCATGGCCTCGACCTGGTCGTGCGTCACGTAAATCATCGTCGTACGCAGGCGCGAATGCAGTTTCGAGATTTCCGAACGCATCTGCACGCGCAATTTGGCGTCCAGGTTCGACAGCGGCTCATCGAAGAGAAAAACCTTCGGTCCGCGGACGATGGCCCGCCCGACGGCCACGCGCTGGCGCTGGCCGCCCGAGAGCGCTTTGGGCTTGCGGTCCAGAAGATCGGTGATCCCGAGGATTTCGGCCGCCTCCCGGACGCGCTTGTCTATCTCCGCTTTTGGATATCGGCGCAGCTTCAGCCCGAAGGCCATATTCTGATAGCAGGTCATGTGCGGATACAGCGCGTAGTTCTGAAAGACCATGGCGATATCGCGGTCCTTCGGCGGCACGTCGTTGACCAGACGGTCGCCGATATAGATATCTCCGCTGGTGATCTCCTCCAGACCCGCAACCATCCGCAGCGTCGTGGACTTGCCGCACCCCGACGGCCCGACAAGGACGACGAACTCGTTGTCCTTGATATCAAGGTTGAAGTTATCCACCGCCTGGACGTTCCCAGGATATATCTTGCTGACGGATTTCAGACGGACTTCGGCCATAAAACGCCTCCACTTCTTATGGAAGGAGTATCAGATACATACATGAGTTTTGCATTGTTCTGAAAATTATTTTGTCTGATTTGATGTCAAGAGACAACCCCTATTTGCAGGTTGAATAAATCGCTTTGCTTCTAATTCCTTGATTGCATGTTCTATTTCTAACCGTGAGAACTTCGGTTTGATTTCGTGCGTCAAACGCTCAAGCTCCTGCCAAGAGATCACGCCCTTGTCAATCTTGTGATCTCTCTCGATATAGATAATCGTAGCGCGCAACTCCAGGTCCTTTGCGGACATCTGACCAAAATCCTTGACTAGGGATTCCAAGGACTTTACCACATGAGAATTCGTGAGGAACTTTTTCCCTTTTTCTATGATTTCAGCGCAATGCTCTCCAGGAGTGATATGATAACCACCTGTGAGTGGTTTGGAAGCGACCTTGACGCCTTCCCAAAGCTCTACTGTCTCAAGATCAGAAAAAATAGCAGAGCAATATGGGCCGTAAGTGAAGAATTCAAAGCTATAGCCACAATCCACTCCGTAAATTGTCTGCAAAAGATAAATGAGCTTTTGAAGCGCTGTCTTTCCAAATTGTTGGGATTTTCCTTGCATCCTACGG
>JAPLSP010000537.1 GCA_026398575.1 Candidatus Sumerlaeota bacterium
TAAAGGTTCCGCCGCCGGCTTGGATGAAGGAATCGGAAATGACGAGTTGGCTCAGCGGATTGATGTCGCGCCCCGAGGCGAAGTCCACTTTGGCGGATGAAACCGACAGGCCTTGCGTGACGCAGTCCGGCGCCGAGGCGAACGGAATGGAGAATCCGCCCACGGTCAAAGTCCCGCCCGGAGAAGCGCTCAAAACGCCGCCAGCGAGCGCCAGGCCAACGACACGCGCCTGTCCGCCTGCAAAGACATTGCTGGTCGCGTTCGCCTCGGAGATCGTCAATCCGGTTGATGCGCTAATGGCGACGTCCGATCCCACGAATTCCAATTCGAGCGGTCCGCTGCGGAATCCTCCCGCGCCCGCCGCCGTCGCCGCCGCCGTTGTGATGCGCAATTCATCGAAGCGGAAATTTGTGACGGGCAGACGGTCCGGCAGCGCAAGATTCGCAAATGCGATTGAGCCGGATGTGAAAGCGCCGCCCGTGACGGGGAAGACGTTGGCATTGCCGAGCGTGATGCTGCCGGCGTCGAAGGCCGCGCCGGTCGCCTTGTCGAGACGCAACCGGTCGAATGGCACGGAAGGATCGGCGGTCTGGAACCAGCCATTGACCCAAACGAACGACGAATCGAAATCGAGGAAGTTGACGCCCGAGTCCACACCGGAAACGCGCAGCACATTATCCGCGATGATTTGCGGCGTGCAGCGGGCGATGGTTCCCGTCGCGCCGGCGTCAATCGTGAAATCACCCGCCGTCAGCGTCATGTCGCCCTGTCCCGGCACGCCTCTCAAAACCAAGTCGCGATGCCCCTGGATGGTCTTCAGATTTTCGTCCAATTCCACCGGGCCAGTCGTGGTCAGCAAACCATTGAATCGGGTGGCGCCCTGCGCGCTCCAAATTCCAGCGCCGCCATTCTGGATCGCCACGGCATTGACCAGGACATTGCCGATCATCTTCGAGGTCACCGACTCGACATAGACCACTTGTTCAATATCGCGATAATAGAAATTCTTGTATTCCGGTTCCGTGAAATAGCCTTCGCCCGGTCCGGTGGGATGATCCACGGGCGACTCGGTGGAGTTGTAATGCGCCAGCCGGTCTTGCGTGGCCTGCGCGCCGCCGTCTATGACAAGGGTGGTGTCGGGCGAATTATAGGCGGGATCGAAGCTATCGTCGCCACCGTTGCCATACACGGTGAGAACCTGAATCTTGCCGTTGAAGCGCAGCGTCTGCGTTGTGCCGCCGGAGGCGTAACGCAAAACGGAAAGCGAAGAGACGGAGTAGGTTTCGCTCTCATCGGTTCCATAGGCGGTCAGCGTATTGCTTGTGCCGGTGGTTCCCGTGTCATCAATCCTGATGTCGCCCGAAATCCCGATTCCAAAATAGGCGTTATAGGCGTCATCGCCATCGCCGCCATCGAGCCAGAAGCCGGTCGCGGTTGATGAAGTGATGTAGAATAGATCGTCTCCCTGGCCGCCGCGAAACTTTTGAACGGAGACAGGATCGAAGACGACGGTATTGGACGTGTCGAAAATGCCGGACGTGATGTTGGCGATGAAGCCCGTGCCGAGACTAAACGTGATCGAAGTGGGGACGGAGGAGAAATCCATGAAATTAATGCCGCCGTCCCGTTGCGTGATAACAAGATCATATCCCCATTCATCGCCGAAAACAAACGTGTCGCTGCCGCCGCCGCCTTCGAGAATATCGGCGCCGCCACTGCCCTTCAGAACATTGGGGCCGATATCGCCAATAAGATGATCGTCGCCTGCGCCGCCGGTGATGTTCTGTATGTGAGCAAATCCGGAGAGTCCAGGCGCGGTCCCGAGTATTGTGCGCACGGTGACGCCGGAAACATAAGTGGAGTAGTCCAGCGTATTCGAGCCGGGACCGCCGTCAATATGGCCCGCGCCCCCCGCCAGCGTCACGCCCGCGGCGCCAAAGCGGAAGACGTCGTCTCCGTGGCCGCCGATCAATTGGGCGAAGTTGTTGGGCGCGGTCAGGACATTGATTCCATCCGTGACGATAATGCTGCCGAAGTTGATCGTGAACGTGAGATTGGCCGTGACTTGCGAGAAATCCAAAACATTATAGCCGCCGGAGTCCGCGATCGTCCGGTTCCCCCATCCGTTCGTGATATAATAATGATCGTCTCCGGAGCTTCCGGTCGTCACGCCTTCTCCCGGACCCAGCGTGAGTGTGGTTCCGAAAGCGCCGGCGATGACGTTCTCAAAATTATACGCATGCGCCAGCCCTGTCGCCTCGCCGGTGACAAGATTGACGGTAATCGGCGCCGGCCATGCGCTATAGTCAAGCGTATCCACGCCTGCGCCGCCGTCCAGCGTTCCCGTTCCACTGGCGAATTGATCCACCACGCCCGGCATGATAAAGACGTCATTGCCGGCGCCGCCCTTGATGCGCTCTGCCTGGCCGTTCGTATCGGTTGTCACATTGACGCCGTCCGTCACCACGCCAATGGCGAGCTGCACAGTCAGGTCGCGCGTGACAGCGGAGAAATCCAGAGTGTCGTATCCGCCCACGCTTTCCTCGATCACCTCATCGCTGCCCCAATCGTCATGGAAAAGATATGTGTCATCGCCCATGCCTCCCGTCAGCGCATTGTCCTGCCCATCGGCTGTGATCGTGTCATCGCCCGATCCGGTCAGGACATTGCGGAAGTTGCGGATGCCGTTCGTGCCCGTGGCGGTTCCGGCAGCCAAATTGATGGCAAGGTCATCGTAGCATTTGGAATAATCCAGCGTATTGGCCGCGCCCGCTCCGCCGTCTATAACGCCCGCCAGCGCGGCGTCCGGCTCAAAGAGGATTGTGTCCGCATCCGCGCCGCATTGCAGGTTGCGAATGCCGGTGAACCATGCGCCGGAAATTTCCATAATCCCGATCGCGGTTATATGCCACGTCTGGGGCTGGTTCGTGGCACAGACGGTGTTGGCGCCAAGGCCTCCCTTGACGGCCAGTGTCGGCTGCAGGGCTATTCCCTGGAGCGCCGTCCAGACGGGATTGTTGTAGAGCGCGCCGTTGAGGCCATTGGGCGTTGAGTCTGCGGCGCTCTCGCCCGTCCCATCGTCCATCCGATAGCAGACCACAAGGCCCGGTTCGGTTCCCAACAGACGGCGATTCATATCGCGCCGCACCTCGGCTTCCGAACGCGCGCGCCCCCAAAGGCGCAGTTCGGCCATGCGGCCATCCCAGAAGTAACCGGCATAGTCTTCCCGCGCGCCCACGTCCATCGCGCCCGTTCCGGCAGTCGTGGAGACGCCGCCCGTGTATGAACAGGATCCAAACCGCACGCCGTTTATGAAGAGATCATAGCGGCTGGCGGCGGCGGCGCGCGAAACGGCGATATGATACCAACGCCCGGCGCCGAGGTTCGCGGCGATGACATCCACCCAATCGCCTCCCAGGTCCTTGCGGTGAAAGAGTCCCACCTGGCCTCCCGCCTGAATTTCCACGCCGAACAGATGTTGCGCCTCATGCGCCAGGCGCATGGTCTGCGACGTCTCGTTGAGCCATATCCAGGCTTCGAGCGTCATATCCCCGCGCAGTCTCAATGCCGTATTGGCGCCGACCCGCATGTATTGCTGGGTGGCGGCGTCAAAGGACAGGCATTTCCCGGTAGTGGCGGCGGCGGCAAGGCCGCCGCTCATGGCGCAATCGTCGCTGTTCGTCCCATGGTCGCGCAGCGTCGCCGTGCCGGCGTCGTCCGCGTCCACCGGCCACCAGGCGATCAAGTCCGCCTCTCCGCCGTTCAGGCGGCGGTTCATGTCGCCGCGAATCTCGTTCTGCGTTCGGCATCGGTCCCAGATGCGCACGTCGTCCAGACGGCCATTGAGCTTGTCTCCCGATGAGAACCCGGCGCCCAGATAGCAGAGGCCGCCGTTGGCGCTCGAGGACGGCGTCGTCTGCGCGGTATCGGTCCGCGTTCCCGCCGCCGCGCCGTCCACATAGAGCGTATAAGCGAGCGAAGACGTGGTCGCGCGCGTGACGGCCAGATGATACCAACGATTGGCGCGGAGCCTGGCGTCGAACTGATAGGACCTTGTGGAACTGTCAGGACTCTGGATCATCCACACGCCCACCGCATCCGTCCCGGAATCATTGATTGCGCGCAGTTCGTAGCGATACTTCCACAAACTGGAATCTGGCAAGGTACCCGCCCCCCATGATACGATTCTCTGAGTCCCGCTGACAGCGTTAAGCCAGACCCAGCACTCGACCGTCGCATCGCCCGTAATAAACAGGGAAGGATCATTCGCCAAGGCGGATGCATTCACGCCGTCGAACTCCAGCCAGGCGGGCGCCTGCGGCTGCAAGTCGCTCATGTAATCCGAAAACTCGGCGCTGGCGCCGCCGCCGTGATAGACGGCGTCGCTGCCGCCCGAGGTCAGGTCCTGGGTGAAATGATCCATGGACCAATAGCCCGCCAGTCCCGTTTCCGCTCCGCTCAAACGCCGGAACATCCCGGCGCGGACTTCGGCCTGCGAACGGGCTGCCACCCATATCCGGATTTCATCCAGCCAGCCGTTGAGATAGCGCGCCGGAGTGGAGGGATCGTCGCCAAACTGGAGCGGAAGATCGTTGGTGGCCAGGCTTCCCGACGCCGAAGTGGCGACGTCCAGATCGCCGTCAATATAAAGATACTTGTTTGCCCCGTCATAGACGGCCGCGGCATGATGCCATTGACCGTCGTTGATGTTCATCCTCCCGCGCAGGTCCGGATCGGACAGGCCGGGCGTGGAGAAGGTCAGTGTATCCGAATCGGCGCGCCCCCGGTGAAGGCGCCAGACTCCTTTGGAAATCAGCGTTTGTTCCGCGCGGTCGAATCGCCCGATGCGGAACCAACATTCCAGCGTCATCGCCTCCGTGAAATCGAAGGCCGATTCATTGGCGACGCTCGCATAGTCGTTCACGCCGTCAAATCGCATCGCGGTGTCTGCCAGCCGCCCGTCCGCCCAGGAAACGCTATTCTTCAGAACTCCATCGTTGTGATTCGCGGTAGAATCTTGCGCCACGCCGCCTTGACCCTCGTCCATATTCAGCGAAAGAACGAGGCCATTTCCCGCGCCTGAGGAAACGCCCTGCATATCGGCGCGAATCTGAGCCTGCGTGCGGATCACGCTCCAGACTTGCGCATCATCAATCCTGCCGTCCAGATTCCATCCGGACCTCCGGTCCGTACCCAGGGCGCAAACCGAGGATTCGCCTCCGCTTGGATCCTGCGAATACGTCCAGGAGCCGATCTGACTCCCATTGACGTACATCGTGTATGATTTAGCCGTCGCGTCGCGCGTCAGGGCGATATAATGCCACTGCTTCGCTGCCAGAGTGGCGTTGAAGGTATGGGTGATGCTTACGCCAGGGTCGTGTTCGTGGATCACTTTCAGATTTTCAGTGACGCCATTCGTCTCGAACAGGAGGCCGTAGAGATAGTTGCCCGCCGCCGTTCCTCCCAGCGCGTTACAGACGATCAATCCCTGGTCCACGTCGCTGCGGTTCAGATACACGCGGCATTCCAGCGTCAGATCGCCGGACAGCCTGAGCGAGGCGCTGGAACCGGCTTCGACGTATCCGCTCGATCCATCGAACGACAGCGCGCGATTGGGGACGGGGAAAGCAGCGGCATACACAGGCGCGCCGTCCGCCGCGATCCCCGCCGGCATGGCGAGCGCAAACGTCGTGGGCGCCGTTTGCGAAGTCGCGTCCACCGTCATCCTGCCATAAGGATCGGCAACCGGCGCCAACCCCGCTCCCTGCGCGCTGAGCCAATAGGTGTCATTTCCCCATCCGCCCTGAATCCGGTTCAAGCCGCCGCGAGGATCAAAGGCGTCGTCATTCAAGCCGCCGAAATATGTGTCCGCATAATCCGTCGCGATCACCTGGCAATTCGCCAAACTTGCCGTTGCGCCGGCGCGAGCGATCTTGCCGTGCAATTGATCCACCCATACGCCGCTTTCGAGCGCCGATAAATCCAGCGTGTTGTTTCCGCCGCCGCCGTCAATCCCCGCGCCAGGCCTCGAACCGATCCATGAATCCGGCCTGGGGACGAACACGTCGTCTCCCGCGCCGCCTTGGAAATAATCGAAGTAGTCGAACTCCATCCCGGCGACGAAAGTTCGCGTCGTGCCGATGTCCCATGCCGCTCCGGCGCCGGGTCCGGAGATCGCGTCCGTTGCGCTCCCGCCGATGACGCGCTGGAACTGGTCGAATTCCATGACGGTTCCGTCGGCCTGGCGCATCTGGCCTGCCTCCAGGTCCGCCGTCAGAATGCCGCTCCAGTCGCCGAAATTGAGGACGTTCGTTCCGCTGCCGCCGTGAATCTTCGGCAGCCAGGCGCCGCCAGCGCTTTGAAAGACAATGGAATCATTGCCCGATCCGAAGAAGATTTCATTGCATTGCTCGAAATAGACCGGCCCGGTCGTAGCGCCGTTGGAAGCCATGACCGTCCACGTGGCCGGGACGTTGGGCAGATAGATTTTATCCGCTTTGATGAACTTCTCAAAGCCGGCGATGGAGCTGGTGATATTCGACACCGCGTTCATCGCCACGGAAATCGTAACGCTTGTCGTCAGATAGCAGTCCAGCGTGTCTTCGCCCGCGCCGCCGCCCGCGTCAATAGAACCGTTGAAGATCTTGTCATGCAAATCCATCCTCACGGTGTCGCTCGTCGGCCCCAGCAGAATCGCGTCGAATCCCGCAAAGACCGCCGTGTTCGGCCCTCCCGCCACTGTGAAGCAGTTCGCCGTCGAAGACAGATTGCCGAACACATCGGCGCTGCTGAACGGGGACTGTGCGATATCGTTCAGCGTGACGGTCATCAGGTAGGAAGTATTGGCGGACATATCCGCAATATTGTGTCCCGGCGGCGCCCAAATGTAAGTAAAGCCGTTCACGATCCCGACGATGCCTGGGAATAGCTCGAAGGGCGGGCCATAGAGATGAAGCGGCCCGGAAGTAAAATCGCTATAATCCAGCAAAATTGAGTTGCTGCCGGGGGCTTGAAGCATTCCGGCAAACATGCTTTCATTGTTCACTTCAATAGTGAGAGGATGAGCCGCATCCGCATACTCCGCCACGATGAGCTGGGCGCCATGATAGCAGACCGCGCTGGGAGAGCTGCTGGCGTCGTATTGCACAAGCACATTGCTTTGCGGCAGCAGTTTGCATCGGTGAAAGGCGGGAATCATCAGTGAATTCATGATTGCCGGATTGAAATACACGTGCTCTATCGTCAGATTCCCGGTTCCGGACGACGGCCTTATCTCGGCGCACAGATGTTCGCCCAATAGCACTTTGATCTTAAAATCTATATTGTCATAATCGAAATTGTCTTCGCTATAATATCCCAACGTGGCGCTGGTCAGATCAATGGCGTCCGAGGTTCCGCCGTCATCCTCGATGACGGAATAGCCGGCGACATTGTTGGAGTTAATGATGTAAACGTCATTTCCCAAGCCGCCATAGAGATAGTTCGTCGTTCCGTAGGAACTGCTGGGGATCAGCACATCGTCGCCTTCGCCTCCATAGAGATAGAAGTTGTTGCCGTAAGAGGCGCTGACGTCAAGCAAGTCATTCCCTTCCTCGCCATAAAGAATCATCCCCCCATTGCAGTAACCGGCGACGCCATATATGCGGTCATTTCCATGGCCGCCATGCGTCTCAACATTTCCGCTTCCGCCATAGATTATGTCGTCGCCCGGGCCGCCGTCGAGATAATCGTAAATCATTCCGCCATAGATCACATCGTTTCCCTCGCCGCCATAGATCGTATTCGGCCCGGCGCCGCCCCGAAGGATGTCATTCCCCGCGTATCCATAAATCGTGCTATTGCCCTGCACCGAAGGGTCAATCGTGACGGCGTCGGCGAAGGCGCTGCCATAAAACTCCGTATCATGGTTCCAATCGCTGTAGAGCACACGAACTCCCAGCGGTTGTCCCAAACTGGTGAAAGTATCCGTGGTGATACCGCGATAATCAATGATCAGGTCCGAATTGACCGTCAGGTCCATGCTGAACGTCAGCGAAGTGACGGCGCTCGCCAGACAGGGCCCTCCGACCGGGTCCGCGCCATTGACTTTAACGAGCCCCGTATCCGACGTGACGCTGACTGTCAGCGTCGTCGAACAATCGAGCGATCCGCTGATTGCGAGCGTCTTTGATACGCCGTTCCACACTGAGCTCCATCCCGCGAACAACGGCGCGGGCGCCACCGCAAAGCAACTGAAGAAGAAAAGCGCGATGATATTCCCTCTTTGACACGGCATTATAGCTTTTGCGGAAGTCATCATGATAATACCCCTTTATTAAAATAGGTTCCTTAAAAGAATCTGTGGGTCAATTTCGGTTCCGGTAGTTTGCCAAGCTTATGATAGAGCACAATTTCCAAGCATTTGAAGGTCGAAAATCCAT
>JAPLSP010000241.1 GCA_026398575.1 Candidatus Sumerlaeota bacterium
CCTGCAAGCCGCATGATTGAATCCATTTCACAACCGACACCGGCATAGTGCACTGGGACAATGGCTCGCGTACGTTCTGTAATAAGACTTTCCAATAATTTTTCGTCAAGATTCAAAGTGTCAGGGCGGATGTCACAGAAGACGGGACGAGCGCCGAAGAGAACGTAAGCATTTACTGTTGAAACAAAAGTGAATGCAGGAACAATGACCTCATCCCCTGCCCTCAGATTTAGCAGAAGGGCGCTCATCTCCAACGCATGTGTGCAGGATGTCGTCAGGAGCGCCTTGGGAACCTTGATTGTTTCTTCCAAAAATGCCTGACAGCGCGTAGTAAAGGGTCCATCACCCGATATATGGCCGTTATGAATACATTCGGAGATATAATACAATTCCTTTCCCTCAAAACAGGGCCTATTGAATGGGATTTGGATGGACGACATAGATTCAAATGACCTCGTATTACAAAAGTATTTTTTTGCTTCCAGTCCTGCCCCAATATCATTTGAACAAAGATGAATATCCAATAGATTTCAAGTTTTACTCATGCAGCATCGCAAGATGGATTCGATCGGCATATCGGTCAGTGCATTTTCTCCGCAAAAAGCAATTTGTAGTCGCCCATCCCGCGCATTCCGGGCAGCCGCATCAGTGCCTGTCCTGTCCAGTACAGAGGCCGCGTGATAAAGGCGGGCCAAGGAAGGTATGCCAACAAACGAACCGGCGAAAAATGCAGATCCTCCGTGGCAAGTAACTCAAATCCAGTTTGCGTGACGATTCTCTTGAACTCAAGTACGTTCATGTTGAGCACCCTGTGAAGAAAGCCGCGATGAACCGGTTCCAGCAAAAGCATCTTTCCGCCTGGCTTGAGCGCGGTATATAGTTTTGCCAAGCCCAGTTTCAAGGCCTCAGCGTCTTTACAGGCGAAAGTAAGAACCCCCCAAGTGAATATCAGTTCGAATTCCTGTTTATTCTGGATATCGAATAACGAGCATACCTCGAAAGAAATTCCTTTGCCGCCCAATCGCTTGCGCGCAATTTCGATTGCCTTGCGAGAGAAATCCAGTGCCTTGACCTTCAAACCCTGATCTGCAAAATATCCTGAGAGTCTTCCTGTGCCGCAACCCAAATCCAGTACGCGGACATTCCTGGAGGCTGGTACATATGCGCGAATGGCCTCGAGTAGCTCGCGATGATACAGGACGTTCAAGTGGCGATTGGGCCACATGGAGGCTTCATCTGCCGCGTATTCAGACGCTTTAGAGTCCCAATACTCTGGCGTTGAATAGATCGCCTCGCGCCTAAGGCGATTTTGGATCATCGCCTTCAGACCACTTGTTCTCAACGTCATGTCGCTCTGTCTCCAGTTCCTTTAGGATTGATGCCACTTGGATTATGTCTTTCTCCGTCATCTTAAGATAAAAGGGCAAATCAAGAACTGATTGCGCAAGCGACTTTGCCCGCGCGCATGAATCGGGACAAACAATATAGGTAAAGCTGAACGCAAAGTCCACCCCGAGACGTGTTGCCCTGCGATAGTATGCGAGTTTGTCTCCTTTGACGCGGATCGGGAATCGAATGCATCCCCACTCACTTTTCTCGTCCTCCGGTGGAAGGAGGAAGGCATTCAGCCCTTTGAGATGACGGTGATATGCGCGATATAGAGATCTTCTGTGGGCGATGATCACAGAAAATCTTCTGATCTGCTTCCGTGCGAGAAAGGCTTGCCATTGCGCCATCTCGTAGCGATAGAATTCGCTGGGCGTCAGCCTAAGTTCCGGCCCGTCGTTGGTGAAGCGACCGCGCGCCTCGAACTCAAGCCAATGAAAGAGGCGATAAAGCAAAGGGTTCTCTATAAAGAGGAGCATCATGCCCATCACGGTCCACTTGATCCGTGTCGCAAACGGGATGGGCTGAATCCCCGCTTCGTAGTCGGCCTCAACCCTCCGGAACAGCGCATTGTCCTTAACCGTCAAGCAGCCGCCTTTCAGTGGAACGTTCACCATCTTGGTGGAATCGAAACTATAGAAGGCGGCGTCGCCGAATTGCCCGGCGAGGCGGCCTCCAACTCGGGTTCCCAGCGCAGGGGCAACGTCCTCAATCAGAAAGGCTCGCCTTTGCGCACAGATGTCGGTAATGGCTTTGATATCGCACGGGAATCCAAACTGATGCGTGGCGATCACTGCAGTGTCTGCGTCGGCGAAACGTTCAACCTCTGATGCAGGCATGTTGAATCCTTCTTCCTCAACCTCGCCGAATACGATTTTCTTTCCGGCCAAACGGCAAGCTTCCTCAACGGCTTTGCATGTGTAGGCGGGGATCAGTACTTTTTTCATCGCCAAGGAGCGCAACAAGTAGTAAAGCGCCCCGCGCCCTGAAGGCGTTAGCAGAATGTTGGTTTGGCCGAGCATGTGCGACAGCTCTTTCCTTAGTTCTTCTTTTTGTGAGCTGTTGCGATTCGTTATCATGCATGCGCCTAACATATCTGTGAAGCTATAGTTGACCTTAGTTCTTGGCATCAACCCAATGCGAAGACGCCAGCGCAAGAGCAGGCATAGAAAATAGATGACGAAACCGAGCATGAGAAGCCATAGGCCATAAACGCGCAAAGCTATAGCGCCCGCTTGGGCTGTGATGTCCGGTTGGCCCAGGGATTTCAACAAGTAAGCAGTCCCCACCTCGGAGACGCCGACGGCGCCTGGAACAAAACTGAGGATGTTGATCAGGGTCGTCACGCCAGTTAACTCCAATGTCTGTATGAAGCCGATCTTCAGGAAGAGCGCGTTAAGGCTGACGTGCCAGCCCGCGACGACCATGATCCAACCAGCCAGGGTCAACGCGATCACCATTGAGAGCGGAAAGGGATCCCGCAGGCAATCACGAACACTGTCGTGGAAGGCTTTGAACCTTTTCGTAAGGAATTGACGCGGGGTCCACTTCCAGATGATACCCAACGCGATGAGCAGGACTAAAGCAAAGAAGGCTATTCTTCGGAGGGAGAACAAGGCGTGAAACTCGTCGAGGACGCCTGCGAGCGCGAAGAGCAGCACAGCCGCCAAGTCAAGCAACCGTTCCACGAGAAACGTAGCGTAGCCTTGCGATCGGCGCACGTTATGCCTGCTTTTCAGCCATTCGACCTTTATCGCCTCGCCGGATTGAAATGGCGTGATGTTGGAAAGAGACAACGCGACCACAGTGAGATAAAACACCTCTTTGAACCTAGCGTGTATCCCTGTCTGGCGCAGTAGAATCTGCCAACGCCACGCCCGAAGAAGCCAGTAGGCGATGATGGTTCCCCCGCTTGTTATCAAAAACAGCGGCCAATCCATCTGCCGCAAGACGCCGCCGATTTCCCGCCACCGAAAGGAGAAAATGACATAGGGCAGACAGATGAGCAGCAGGACGCCCGCGACAAGTATTCTCAGGTGGGGCAAACGGGGCGATTTCATTGCACGGCCCTCAGATTCAGCTGGATGAGCGACTCGGCAACCTTGGCGTCCAGATCATCCCGGTCCTGGCCGGTGATCAGCATCTCCCCGACGCGAGCTGTGCCATTGATAAAGGGCGACGTCGCATCGCCGATCTGTTTCTCGATAACCAGCGACGCCACCCATGGGGCTTTGCGCAGCGCGTCGGCCGCGTTGGTGTCGTATTGAAGACGGCCGGCACCGACCGTTCCCAGCAGTGCAACGGCAGCCGGACGGAACTTCAAATCCGCAGGCGGCACCGGCGCTTGACCCAAAATGGCATAGCGTACTGCGAAATCCACCGCATCGAATCCGCTGGAAAGTCGCAGGAGCGCGGATAGGCTGTTCCCGCCCAAGCGCGGCGTCATCTCCAAAATGAAAACGGCATCATCGTCTGTCACGACAAAATCGCAATCAAACAGGCCTTGGTGAACACCGAGACGGTTGAAAACAGATGCGATGGCCTCAAGCGTATGCAGCCGCGCCTTCGGGTTCATGCGTGAGGGTATCCGATGACCGTGAGTGGCTACATAAGGGACGGGAGCCGTTACGCGGTCAGTCAAGCAGGCGAAAGCGATCTGCCCGTTACAGAGGACGCCTTCGCAGGTGCCTTGCCGCCCCTCTATGTAACGCTCCAAAACGCACTCGCCGTTGGGACTGAACTCCAAGGACTCTGGCAGACGGCGGATAAACTCCTCCTGTGAGCGAACGATGAATACCCCCTTGCTTCCGGACGAACGCGCAGGCTTAACAACACCCCACCCGGATTCAAAGAAGCCATCCGGATCCGGACCGTCCTGTCGGACGGGAAATGCTTCTGGATGCCTGTACCCTTGCGCTTGCTGCCAGCGCCGAAAGACGTTCTTATCGCACAGCACGCGCGTGGCCTCGTAAGGTGGCCCGGCCAGATTCATCTTTTCGGCGACATAAGCCGCAGCCGGAAGCGACACGTCAGTGCAGACTGCTAAAACTCCATTCACATTGTTTTCTCGTGCAACTGAGAGAACTGCCTCCAAGTCCGTGGTGCTTGCGTTATATGAGCGATCCGCAAAAGCATGTCCTGGATTGGATGGCCGATTATCCAACGTTATCACGCGATAGCCCAATTCCAGTGCTCTGCGAATCGCAGGCAATTGATAAAGCGAAGCCGCTAGGATTAGAATCGTCGGTTTATTCATGAATTTCTCGAATGGAATAACTGATGCGAGTTCGCGTCAGCTGCTGATTAATTTGTGAGATGTATACTAGGCAAATAAGTAGGCATAAGATGAGAATCACATTAAAGAATGATAAGAAAATAATAGTACTTGCCCAACCAGTCAAAAACCCTCCTCCCAAAAAGGCCCGGATGAAAACGAACGAAGCAAAAGTGACGCTAAACAAAAACGCGGAAACACAAATTATACCCACAAAGTACAGTGGATAGTTAGAGTAGCTGATTATTAAATTAGCAGCTAAGCGCAAACTGCGCTTAAGATTGTAATTCGATCGTCCAAATGAACGCGGTTCATGCCGCACAGGAACGTTTACATAACTGGAGACGTTGGATAATAGCATACAGGTAACATAAGGGAAGACACCTCCCATTGATATAACTAATTCTATTACAGGTCGCCTTATTGCACGAAATGAAGTAAGCTGGAAGTCAGGAGGTAGCCTAAAAATCCGCCGCTGTATGGAGTCAATCAGCATGCCTCCGAAATTTCGGACTCGTGCATGCTTCTTCGAGTCATACGCTCCAATGGCCAAATCGTAACCTTCCTCTACAGAAGCAATAAGGCGAGGGATTTCTTCCGGCGGATTCTGCAGATCATCATCCATGGTTACAATGATTTCGCCTCTGGCTTTTGCAAATCCACAAAGGATAGCATTATGTTGCCCTGAGTTTTTTCTCAGGCGAATAATTTTTACTTTTTCAGCATATTGACATTTGATTTTCTTGAGAATTTCCCACGAACCATCCGGGCTACAATCATCTACAAAAACAACTTCATAGCGTGTGGATTGGGTCTTGAACATAGCGTCAATTCTGGATGTTAATAATTCCAGTGAGTCATGGGAATTATAAACAGGGATGACCACACTAACTGAAACTAGATCTATATTTGAGATGTTAGACCTCTCGTAACTTTGAAGTTCGTGCTCAGCCGAGCGCTTTGCTGGGAATTCCCAACAAGATGCAAGTGTTCGGCCACATAAGATATAGTGGAAACTGCCACATCCGAGGCTATGGATACGACCCCATCGATTCTCTCACTCTTGCAGACTGCGAGTATTTCGTCCTTCTCCACGACCGAGATGGGGTAGAACCGATCGCAATGGTCTTTGGCGACGGCACCTTCTTCCCAGGCGAAGCAAATCGTCTCAACGCCCATGGATCGTGCCCGAAAAACCAACGGCAACTGCAAATAGCTCGCTCCTATTATCGCAAGTGTTTTCTTCATTGTGTATCTGTCATATAGCTAAAAACTTTGTAGAACATTTTAGATTGAAGTCGTTTTATAAATGTATCTTGACGAACAACACGCTGCGCAAAGACTGAATCGTATCCTTCTTGAGCTTTTCGAAAGAGATTGGGTATCTCCTCTGGCAAGTCCTGCAAATCACAGTCCATCACCACTACCCAATCACCTGTAGCATACGTGAGTCCTGCGGTAATTGCATAATGCTGCCCAAAATTGCGGGAAAGATTTATACCTTTAACGCGCTTATCGGATTGGCAAAGGCGGACAATATCAGACCAACAATCATCTGGACTGGCATCATTGACGAGAATCAATTCAAAATCAACAGGTATTAAATCTATTGCGGTCGTAACACGCTCATACAATTCCCCCAAAAAATCTTTTCCCATATAAACAGGAACAACGACTGAGATTTTTTCAGAAATCATACAGCCTTTTACTCCACATTTAAAGCTGTCTTACCCTCTGTGC
>JAPLSP010000642.1 GCA_026398575.1 Candidatus Sumerlaeota bacterium
GAAGAAATAAAGCAGATCAAAGCGCCAGCCGCGCCGAGATAGCGTTTGGAGTTCAACCTTTAGGTGGTGTTTGGAGTTCCACCTTTAGGTGGTGTTTGGCGCTCCATCTGAGATTGCCCATAGAAATAGGAACTGCAAACAATCCAAGCATTGAGATATAAACAGGAAGTTGGATAATGGGGATAAAGGTTTGGGCGCCAACCTAAAGGTTGGGCGAAAACACCACCTAAAGGCGGAACTCCAAACACCACCTAAAGGTGGAACTCCAAACACCACCTAAAGGTGGAACTCCAAACGTTTGGCGGGCTGATTTCATGCTGAAAAATCTCTACAAAAATTCTCATTCATCTCCCATCATGCTGGCCTCGGCGCTCTTCTTTTTGCGCTTATCCGTCTTCGCCGTGGACAATCCCAATCCCAATGCCGTCATCACCCCTAGCGCCCCGACTGCGTCCTCGTCCGCAGCCCTCTCTCTCACTGCGGTGGCTTATGGCGAAATGCAGACGCTGGCTGACGCCGAGACGTGGGTGGCGATTGACATCAACTATTATGTCTCGCTCGAAAGCCTGGACGATTCACTCAACGCCAGCGCCAATCCTGCGTACAACTATATCATGGACAGCGGCGGCGCGCCCGTGCTTGATCTGACGACCGCGCGCTTTTATCCCACGCGGCAGAACCTGGGCTTGTCTTATCATTTATGGCAAGGACCCTATGTGACCTATCAGATGGGCAAGACGGACGACACAAACAGCTATGGGTACGACATCGGGACGCCTCTCGATCCCTGGTACCGGCCTTACTACCTGTTTTCGCCCGCCGGGCTGGTCAAGCCGCCGATGAGTATTACTTTGGATTATTACGGCGACAGCTTTGACAAATACACGATTGTCTCATTCGGCCCGGACGGCCAGTTCGGCGGCGACGACGATTTGTTTTATCAATTCGGATCGCCGCCCGTTACGACGCTGCTGACCAGCGTTCTGCCGCTGCAGGTTCCGGCTGGCGGCGCGCTGGTCTTGAAAGGATGGAATTTCGGCATTCAGTCCGTCGGAAATGTCCAGGTTTTATTCAATGGCGCGGCGCTCCCTGCGGAAGACATCACGACTTGGACCACGCGCTTGATCAACATTCAAGCGCCCAGCGACGCGCAGCCGGGGACGGCGACGCTGGCGATGTCGGTCTCGGGATTTCCGCAGGCGCCGTCCTTCATCATAACCATCGAGCCGCGCATCATTCCCCCCACGCTCAAGCCATCGTTTTGGAAGTTTTGGTAAAGCAGGACCGGTTTGCGCTTCCTCTTCTGTTGACATATAAATAAGGCACGGAGGCAGGGGCTGAGGTAGGGGCCGCACTGCCGAGCCTCGCACTACGCCCAGCCCAAGTTGCCAACCGCATGTCGCGGCATTGCCATTTTAGCCTGCTTCAAGAGCCTGCTTCAGCAGGCTCTTCATTGCCCCCGGCTTTAGCCGGCGGGACTGAGATGCAGCCCTTTTTTGAGCGCGCTTCAGCGCGGCTTCTCGACATGCTTTAGCCTGAATCGCGGGCAGTGCAAAAACGCTAAAGCATTTCGAGAAGCCGCGCTGAAGCGCGCTCAATCATAGCTATCTGAAACATCCCACCGGCTGAAGCCGGGGGCAAAGAAGAGCCGGCTGAAGACCGGCTAAAATCTCTCGCCATGATTCCAGCAAATATTTTGGAGAATTGTGGCTTGCTGATTGTGCGGTGCGGCGGGCAGAGCTTGCCTTTATGCGGTCTGGCGTCCCGCATCTACTGCGCGGGGAAGATGGCGAATTCGTAGAGCGAATAGCCGTACTGCGTTGCGCGTTGGGTTCCATAGATGCGGACGTATCGCGCCTCGACGGGAGCGAACTTTATTTCCTCCACGCCGCCTTTGCCGGATTCCGTTTTATAGACGTCTTTCCATTTTTCGCCGTCGTCCGAAACCTGAATCTGATAAGCCTTGCCATAAGCAGGTTCCCATTTTAGCTGCACGCGCGCGATTTTGCGCGGCTCGCCTAAATCCACGGCCAGCCACTGCGGATCACTGAACTGCGAAGACCAGCGCGTCCCGTCCTTGCCATCCACGGCCTGTTCCGGCGGATAGGTCCCATTCGGGTCTGTGACGACCGACGAAGCCGTGGCCTTTTTTCCCACGGCAAGCCCCTGCCGCTCTTTGCGTCTTTCCTCGCTTAGGATTTCAAAGTCGCGCCAACTGCGGACAGGTTTCTTGCCGGCCCCCTGCATCTGCGCGACCAATTGATAATTGCCGCTCTTGGCGGGGATCGGCGCCTCGAACGTCACTTCCTCGCGCCCCAGGCCGGCGACCTTGCAGGACATTTCATTCGCGAAAATCGCCTTGCCATCGCTGCCGCGTTCGATGATCCGCAGCGCGACGGCGCCCTGCCATTCCTCATAGAGATCGTTGATGACCGCGACGGGGATTTTTCGCGTCTGTCCGCCGGTGAGGACATCGTCCCAATCGTCAATCATCAGCCCAACGGGAGCGAATGAATCGCGGACGTAGTTGGCGAAATTCGGCTCGAATTCGAGCGTCTCGACATTGATGAAATTATCGCTTGTCTGTCCGCCCGGGCGCGAATAGCCCAGGCCGCAAAAGTGCATGACCGCAGCCATCTGCCGGTGCGAGCGCCAGAATTCGGTCTTGGCCGCCAGCAGCCGCGCGTAGGCTTCGCGCAATTGGGCAGGCGTGGCGTTGGGGCCCAGGAAGCTCTCGTAAAATTTCTTCGAGAGTGTGCACGGCGTGCCATCGCGGTTCAGCCACAGCCAGGCATATTCGTTGATAATGCAGGGGCGGTCTTCCTTGATTTGATTATGGCTTGGGGCGGGCTTGGGCTTGAGCGTTTTCAGCCGCGACAAGCGAAAACTCGCGTTGCCGGACTGATAGGGATGCGACTCATAGGGATCGTTCGGCCCCTGCGCCGCCGACCAGCCGTTGTCCCAGGGGCGGTCCGAAAGGTCGAGCCCGCGCACGGAGGCGATGGCAGTTCCGGTTTCCACCGCTTTGGGTCCGGCGGTTTCATTCTGCGCGTCCCAGATCACGACGCTCGGATGATTCCATCGCTCCTGCATCCACTCGGTGTATTCCTTGATGAGTTCCGGACTCTTCAGTTCGTCCGGCCATTTATTGCCGCCAAACCAGATCGGGAATTCATCCTGGATCATGAAGCCTTCTTCGTCGGCGATGCGATACCACTGCTCGGGCGGGAATCCGATGCAATAGCGCGCGCAATTCCAGTTCATGGATTTGAACTGGCGATGCAGGCGGCGGACCCAATCGCCGCGCCAGGGCAGGTCCTTGCGCACGGGATCCTCGAAGAAGCGATAGATGCAGACGTTCGTGCCGCGCATGAAATAGGGCTTGCCGTTCAGGAATGCGCGCCCGGAGGCTACGTCGAAACGGAAGGTCCTCATGCCGAAGCGGTCGCGCAGCGTATCGGCGCCCGTGTCAACTTCCACCTCATAAAGAAATGGCGTTTCGGGAGTCCATGGATGGCAGTTGTCAATTCCCAGGTCGAGCGTGATGGAGGTGGATTGGCCCGGTTCGATCCGGATGCCGGACAACTCGGCGGCGACGCCGGAGTCTTTGCGGGAAGCGGCTTCGCGGAAGGCGCACTTGGCCTTCGCCTCTATGGCGCTCGAACCGGCGTTGCGCAGCCAGACCGCGACGCGCGCGCTCGGCGGATTGAGATTCGGAGCGACTTGAATGCGCTCGATGTAGGGCGATCCGGTCAGAATCATTTCCACCGAGTCATAAATTCCAGGAATATATTTGACTTTCTCGAAATCAAAGCCATCCGGAACAGCGCGCGTCACCGCGTCGCGATACGCGCCGACGCGGATCACGAGTTCGTTCTCTGCGCCGCCGCCTTTAAGCGCCTCGCGCGCATCGAACCAACCGGGCGTGAAACAAGGGATATGATCGCCCAACAGCTTGCCGTTCAGGATAACGCGCGTTCCGAACATCGCTTTATGAATCTTGAGAAGCGAGATCGGCGGAACCGCGCCCTCGATGGTGAAGGCGCGGCGGTACCAGAAGGCTTTTCGGAGATCGTTACTCTTGGGCGTGCCGACGTCGTCGAACGCCGGCTGCGCCATATCCGCCAATCCCGGCACGGGGACGCGACGATCGTATTTCGCAGGCGCCGCGTCCATGGCGCCTTCGGCGATCTGCCATACTCCATCGAGCGGAATGACACGACGGTTTTCCGCGCCTTGCGCCTGAGCCGCCGCCGTGATGAGCGCGCTAAGAGCGAGCATTAAAACTGCTAAACGCAAATAACCAGTCATTGGCGCAATCCTCCATGCTTGAACTCGCATTCAAACCAGATTTTGAATGGGAGAGCGCTTCATGCCGAATGGAACGGCGCCAGCTCTTGGAGTAAGGTGGCTCGCCGCCTTCTTTTTAGCGCCAGGGTTATTGAATCGCCAAAAAGAAGGCGGCAAGCCACCTTACTCCAAAAGCTGGCGCCTCTCGTAGCAGCATTACTTTGAATCCCAGAGAAATAATGAGATTCAAGCTTTCGTTCTTTATCCTTCTTTCACTTCTCTCCGCGCATGAATTCCTTGGGCAAAGGCTTGACGGTCGCTTTCGAGCGGGTCTCTTGAAGCGCGACGTGCGATTCGCGGCGCTCCAGGATGCCGAGAGACATTTCGATGAGTTCCTCGGCTTCACGCGGCGTGTAGGTTCCGACGGCGACCATGTCCTGCGGACGCAGCGTGTTCCAGACGAAATTCATCGCCTGGAAGGGGCGTATCTGGCCGGCGGCCATGGGCTTGATCGTCATGACGGGTTTTTTCGCGGCGTGAATAATCCGGGCGGTCCAATCCACTTCCAGCGGCATGAGGAAGCCCATCGCGTTGTAGATCGCGATATAGGTGGAAATATCCATATCCGATTCGTCGGCGAAAATGATGGACTGCGGCAGATGCGTGCTGAGCCCCGGAATGAGGCCCCTCTGGCGCGCCGCGACGCAGATTTGGTCAATCTTGCGGATTTGGCGCGTGCAGCTGTCCACCATGTTGTCCGTCGTGCTCGTGTGCGGAAAGCAGAACGTCGCGCCGCCCGCGACTTCCAGGTCGAGGATGCGGTTGACTTCATCCATGTCGAATCCATCGGTCGGCGTGAGCGGCCCGGTCGTGAAGGCGGGCGTCGAGACGACGATGGCCTTGACGCCCGTGCGCTGTTCGGCTTCGCGAATGCCGTTGCGCAGATTGTCGCGCTGGATCAGTCCGATGACGGTATCTACTCCGGCGCGAAAGAAGACCTCCAATACATCCGCGAGTTTTTTATAATCGCCATGCCGTTCGAGGATCATCTCGTCCTTGGCTTTGGTGCAATGGCTGAATCCGCAAAACCAGTTGGTGCCTGCGATCATGCGGGAGACGGAAACGCCGCCGATTTCGGTGCGGGGAAACGCGCACATAAAGCTTCCTTTCAGAAAGTGTTTCAGAAGTGTTTCAGAAAATTTCCGGCAAAAATTTTGCCATTAATGAGGCTGACGATTATAGGGAATTTTTTATGGATGCGGAAAGAGGGGCGTGCCTCACGGCGCAGCTGCCCAATAAGCACAGGACCATAATCGCTGGGTGATGAGAAACGGGTTCTTTGCAGCTTGGCGCCGAATGGTAGGCCGCTCCGCTCCGGCGGACGGCCTTGGCGCGCGATGGCCGCCCGACGGAGCGGAGCGGCCTACCATTTGGCGCCTAGCTAAACAATCCCCTTGACGCGGCGAAAACTTGAAAAGCAGATTGGCAGGGATTTTATGAAGCCAGTTTATCAAGGAGAGAAGAAATGAAGCATCTCATGCGGACTGCAATCCTGGGGGCAATGATTGCTTTTGCCTCATTCAGCACTGGAGCGCAGGAGGTCAAGGCGGTGAAGCAGCTGCCGACGGCGTCCTCCAGCGGCGGGAGCGATGCGGCAAAGCAGGCGCTTTATGTTTTGAACCGCGATCCGCTGCTGCCCAGTCCGCTGCTCAAACTCCCCATCGGCGCCATCACGCCCAAAGGCTGGCTGCGCGCGCAACTGGAGCTGGAGGCCAAAGGCATGTCTGGGCGCCTGATGGAAATTTCTCCCTGGCTCAAGTTCGACGGCAGCGCCTGGGCAGACCCGAAAGGCCAGGGCAAAAGCGGATGGGAGGAAATGCCGTACTGGCTCAAAGGCTATGGCGACCTCGGGTACGTTCTCAAAGACGAGGAAATCATCAAACAGACGCGCCGCTGGATCGAGGCGATCCTGGCGAACCGCGACGAAGACGGCTGGTTCGGCCCGCGCGGCCTCAAAACCTCGCTCAAAGGGAAAACGGATTTCTGGCCGAATATGATCGCCCTCAATATCCTGCAATCGTTCTACGAGGCGACGAACGATCCGCGCGTCATTCCTTTCATGACGAAGTATTTCAAATATCAACTGAGCTGCCCGGAAGACAACTTCATGGAAGGCTACTGGCCAAAGATGCGCGCGGGCGACAACCTGGAGAGCGTCTATTGGCTCTATAACCGCACGGGCGAAGCATGGCTGCTGGACCTGGCAAAAAAGATTCACGTCCATTGCGCCAACTGGACGGACGGCATGCCCAACTGGCACGGCGTCAACATCGCCCAATGTTTCCGCGAGCCGGCCATCTACTATATGCAGACCAAAGACGAAAAATTTCTGCGCGCCACGGAACGCGACTACGACACGATGACAGGGACTTACGGGCAGGTACCCGGCGGCATGTATGGCGCGGACGAGAACTGCCGGCCTGGGTTCAGCGATCCGCGGCAGGGCGCCGAAACGTGCGCCATGGTCGAATTCATGCACAGCTTCGAGATGCTGACCAAGATCACCGGCAATCCGCTGTGGGCGGACCGCTGCGAAGAGGTGGCCTTCAACTCGCTGCCTGCGGCGATGACTCCGGACCTGAAGGCGCTGCATTACATCACCAGCCCCAATGCCATCCAACTGGACAAGGGCAATAAATCTCCCGGGATGCAGAATGGCGGCGCATTGCTTTCGTACAGTCCGGGCGCGGTCTTCCGCTGCTGCCAGCACAATGTGGCGCATGGATGGCCTTATTATGCGGAAGAGATTTGGCTGGCGACGGCGGACAGGGGCCTGTGCGCCTCGCTTTATGCGGCTTCGGAAGTCAGCGCGAAGGTTGGCGACGGAACAACGATCAAGATCGCGGAAGAAACGGACTATCCCTTTGCGGACACGATCAACCTGAAAATTTCCACTCCCAAGCCGGCGCAATTCCCGCTCTATCTGCGTGTGCCGCGCTGGTGTCAGAAGCCGGCGGTGAAAATCAACGGCAAGGAGACGCCCGTCAGCGCCGAGCCGCTGTCTTTCATCGTGATCAACCGTTTGTGGGCGGACGGCGACAGCGTGACGCTGCAGATACCGATGGCCATCAGCGTGCGCACATGGGCGAAAAACAAGAACTCCGTTTCGGTGGAGTACGGACCGCTGACGTTTGGGCTCAAGATCGGCGAGCGCTGGTCCAAGTATGGCAATAACGAAACCTGGCCCGAGTGGGAAGTCTTCCCGACGACGCCGTGGAACTACGGGCTTGTCTTGGACGAGAAGGATGCGGCGAAGTCGTTCGAAATCGCGCGCAAGCCGGGGCCGCTGGCGGCGCAGCCTTTCACGCCCGAAGCGGCGCCGATCGAGATCAAGGCCAAGGCGAAAAAAATCCCCGGCTGGCAGCAGGACAGACTGGGACTGGTCGGCCTGCTCAAACCGAGTCCGATAAAATCGGATGAGCCGGAGGAAACCGTGACGCTGATCCCGATGGGTTGCGCGCGGCTGCGCATCAGCGCCTTTCCAACGATCGGCGCCGGACCCGACGCGCGCGAATGGGCGGCGCCGGCCACGCCGGACATCAAGGCCAGCGCCTCGCATTGCTTCGGCAGCGATACGGTCGAGGCGATGTGCGACGGCCTCGAGCCCTCGTCTTCCAGCGACCGTTCGATTCCCCGCATGACATGGTGGAACCATCAAGGCACGAAGGAATGGGCGCAAGTGGACTTCGCCAAGCCGCGACAGGTTTCGAGCGTGGGGGTTTATTGGTTTGACGATACCGGCGCCGGCCAATGCCGCGTTCCGCAATCCTGGAAGCTGCAAACCAAGGACGGCGAGACGTGGAAGGACGTCGAAGGCGCGGGCGAATACGGCGCCAAGCGAGACGCTTACAACCGTGTTTCCTTCAAGGCGGTGGAGACGAAAGCATTGCGGTTGGAAGTCGAGCTGCAACCCAATGTCTCCGGCGGAATTTTAGAGTGGCAAATCGGGAAGTAATTATGGCAGAGTGAATGCGCATAGGGAAATTCAATGCGTTAAATCTGACGAGGGCTCTAACCGAAAGGAGAATGGATCTATGAAATTGTCTCATGCGGTGCTTATCTTGATGGCTTCGCTGATGTGGGGAGGATGCTCCTCAATGCGGCGGCCAGCGTACGAAATGATGGAGCGCAGTATCACGGTGGACGGCAAAGTTGACGACTGGGCCGGAGTGAAGGCCAACGGCGTTTCAGACGCAAAGCATCTTTGGTGCGGCCTGGGACTGACGGGTGACAAATGGGAAGGTCCGAAAGATCTCAGTTATTCCTGGCGGGGCGCCTGGTCCGGCGACAAGCTCTACTTGCTGATCCAGGTCAATGACGATAAGGTTGTGGCGCCGGCGTCGCAGGAATTGCCGTCGCAATGCGATTGCGTCGAGATCTGCGTGGACTACGAGAACCGCGGCGGGCAAAGAATCAAGATCATGGATGGCCGCGCGGATTGGATGGCCAAGTTCGATAAAAAAGAGATGATGGGATTAAACCTGGAGTTCCTCCCGACCGAGCCTGCGAAGGCGTATCTCGATCACACCAATAAATACGCCATTGACAAGCCACAGAATGAGGATTTCACCCGCGACTGGAACGGCGAGATTTCGGTGAAGAAGCATCCGACGGGATATTACATGGAGCTTGGTTTTTCCATTCCCGAAGTGAAGATGAAGGAAGGCAAAGCCATCGGCCTGGAGATCGCCGTTTGCGACGACGACGGCCAGGGGCGCAAAAGCATTATGACGTGGACCGGCAGCCAGGATAAATACTGGCTGACGATGGACGGCTATAAGAAAGTCAAGCTGACGCGCAAAGCCGAGAAATAGGAGAAATCAAGGTATTTCTTTAGGCGTGCATTTGGGGAAGTATTGCGAGAAATCGCCAGGACCGCCGGCGCGGAAAATATCCCCGCCGCTGATTGTGCCGTTACTCGGGTCATAAGGCAGATCGTGAGTCTTGTCCGTGTTGACATAGTTTATGTCCATCCTGGCGGTATCGGCGGCCAGTAAATTATAGAGGTTATTCACTAGATCCGGCCCAACGCAGACCATTGCGTAAACGGTCTTGGGCGCGGTATCGTTTTCCTCAAAGTTTCCAGAATAAAAAAGGTAGTACTTTGGTCCTGGCATGACTAAAGGCTCAGCCTGACTAAAGGGATCGCGAGGGATAGCCGTAATATACGCAACCGGCGTTGTCAGAGCGGCATACCATCCAAAACGATTCTGATGGGCCATCGCCGTAAAGGGCGTTTTGGCAAATCCGGAACAATCATGGGCGCTCATAATATAAGAGTTATAATCAATGTAATATGCCTCGACAGCCACGCTTAGCGAACGCATGTCCGCCATCGCGCGCGCGATCTTCGAGCGCGTTTGCGCTTCGAGGAAGTTGGGGATGGCGATCAGCGCCAGGATGGCGATAATCGCGATAACAATAAGCAGCTCGATGAGGGTGAATGCCCGCAGAATCCCTTTTTGTTTCTTCGGCATGTTTTTTTCCTCTCTTTATGATATTTATATAAACTACGGATGGAATTCTATTAGTTATCCGTGGTGTTGTCAATGGTTTTTGAGGCCCTGAAAATAAACCAAGTTATTATTGTCCTTTTTTGAAAGTATTATGGTCAATTTGCGCAAAACTCCCTCTGAAACAGCGCTTCCAACCGCTCGGCAATTCCTAATTGCTTATGTTTCGCTTTGCGCGGCGAGCTGGCTGGGGGCGGTTTTTTTTATCTCGCACTATGTCATAGATGACACATTTATTCATCTGCAATTCGCGCGTAACCTGGCCGAGGGGCGCGGCTTTCGGTTCTGGCCCGGCGATCCTCCCGTATATGGATGCACGAGTCCCGGATGGGTGGCGTTGCTGGCGGCAGGGCGTCTGGCGGGCGCGCATGGCGTGTGGTTTGCGCGGCTGCTTTCCGCCGGATTCGGGTTGGCGGGAGTGTTTTTTTTGTATCGCATAACGCGCCGGATTTTGCCTTCGCGCCTTGGGCTTCTCCCCCCGCTGCTGTTGGCCGTCAATCCGTGGTGGGTTCGATGGAGCGCGTCGGGCATGGAAGCGACGTTTGCGGCCTGGATCGCTTTGACGGCGTGGCTGTTGATCGAGCGCGCAAATCACAGCCGCCGACGTGCGCTGGGTCTTGGCGCTTTGTGCGGAGTGGGATTGCTGGTCCGCCCTGAGCTGGCTTTGCTGGCGCCGGTTGCCGCCTTCTGCCTGTGGCTCAAGCCCAGGCAAACCGCGCAATCCGTGGATAAATCGGCGACGCAGGGGGCTATGCGGTTTTATAAGACCCTGCCGCTGATCCTGATCCCCTGGCTTGCCATTGCGGCAGGCTGGGCTATTTTTGCGCGCTATCACTTTGGCAGCGCAATTCCCACCGCCGTTTCCGCCAAGGCGGTGGAGACTTCATTTGCGGCCAGCCTGGGACACGGATTGGGGCGGATGATGCAGCAGGCGCTCCTGACGGATGCGCCGCTGATTTTGGCGTTATGCGTCTGCCTGATGCTCATGCTATTCCGCAAAGACATTTTTCTCTTGCGAGGCGAAGGCGAGACGCGGCGGCTTTGGCGGTTCGCGGTTGTTTGGCCGCTGGCCGTGGCAGGCTTCATCCTAGCCGGACGCGGGCCGATGGTCTCGCGCTATTTGCTGATCGCGTGGCCGTGCCTGACGCTGTTGGGAGCGCAGGCGCTTTTTGTGTTTGTTTCTTTGGTGGATTCGTGGCTGGGACGCTGGAGTGGATTGGGCGGAGCGAAAAACTGGAAGCGGATTCTCATCCTCGCCGCGACGCTCAATATCCCGCTGTGGTATAAGGTGGCCTCCGGCTTTGCCGTCGTCTATCCCCATACGCGCGCGGTGGAGAAGAATATCCCGGTTTATCGCGCGGTGGCGGACTACCTGCGCGACAAGACGCCCGCGGACGCTTATATCGCCGCACCGGAAATCGGCATCCTCGGCTATTATGGCGAACGGCGGTTGATGGATTTGGGAGGCTTGGTCACACCGGAAGTGAATCGCCGCCCGACGCGCGGACAACAAGAGGCGCTCGCCGTGGCGCCGGAGTTTTTGCGGCAGATGGGCGTGACGCACTATCTCGACGCGCACGGCAAGGTCCGGGCAATGCTGGCCTCGGACGAGGCGGCACAGCTGTGCGCTAGCGGGCGATTCACGCCCCTGATGTCATGGACGTTCACAGGTGGCACATCGCTAACGGACCGCAAGACTTATACGGTTGAGCTTTATTCGATTGAGTGGAAATAGAGATGATTGCTCTGAGTCATGGATTCAATGACGTATTTTTGCCAAGGGAGAGAGCAATGCGCTCAGGAGCGGCGCCAGCTTTTGGAGTAAGGTGGCTTGCCGCCTT